>JAHECB010000021.1:0-26283 GCA_024641925.1 Betaproteobacteria bacterium | reverse complement strand
ACGGGCAAGTCATCTGGGACCCGACGCTGTCGCCGTCGGGGTGGCACGGCGTGACCACGCTGGTGATGGGCAACTGCGGCGTCGGCTTTGCGCCGGTGCGTCCCGGCCAGCAGCAGCGGCTGATCGACCTGATGGAAGGTGTGGAAGAAATCCCCGAGTCGGTGCTGGCCGAAGGCATCCGCTGGGGTTGGGAAAGTTTTGGCCAGTACTGCCAGGCCCTGGACCGCATGCCGCACAGCCTGGACTTCATGACGCTGCTGCCGCACGACAGCCTGCGCCTGTATGTCATGGGTGACCGCGCCGCCAACGGCGAAGTGGCCACCGAGAACGACCTGCAGCAGATGCGGGCGCTGCTGCACCAGGGTCTGACTGAAGGCGCCGCGGGTTTCAGCATGGGCAGCACCGAAACACACCGCACGGCCAAGGGCCGTATGACACCGTCGTTCCAGGTCAGCGGGCACGAGATGAACACGCTGGCCACGGCCTTTCACGGCCTGCCCTACCGCGTGCTGCAGATGGTGGAAGACTTTGCCGCCACGCGCGGCCAGCCCACCGAACAGAAAGAACGTTTCGACCGCGAATACGGCAAGATGGAAAACATGGCGCGCACCGCCGGGCGGCCCTTGGCCATCACCTGGATGGACCGCATGTTTGCGCCGCAGCAAAGCAGCTGGCTGGGCCAAGCGGCGTTGGACAGCGCCAGCCGCGGAGTGGACGTGCGACTGGGTTGTGCGCCGCGGGGAGTGGGTGTGCTGGCAGGGCTGGACACCACCATGAACCTGTTTGTGGCCTACCCGGGCTACCGCGAGATCCTGCATCTGCCACCGGCACAACGTGCGCTGCAGATGCGCGACCCCGAACGGCGCGCCCGCGTGCTGGCAGAAAAGCCGATTCAGCTCTCGTTGCCGGGCTCATCCGTGCCGCCGGTGCTGGACTACGTGGTTGCCAACTTCGCACAACTGTCGATGGCCATGTTCCCCTGCGTGGAAGGCCCGGGCGGCATCAACTACGAACCCGAGCCCAGCCGTTCCATCGGTGCCATGGCCCAATCGCAAGGCACCACGCCGCTGGCCGTGATGTACGACTTCCTGGCCGAAGGCAAAGGGCAGAACTTCATCTACTACCCCATCTTCAACTACACCACCGGTGACCTGAGCAAGGTGCACGACATGCTGCTGCATCCCAAGGCGCTGTATTCGCTGGCCGACGGTGGCGCCCATGTGGGCACCATCTGCGACGCCAGCAGCACCACCACTTTGCTGGCGCACTGGGCGCTGCAACGCACCCGCGGCCCGCGAATCCCCTTGCCGACGGTGGTGGAGATGCTGACGCGGCGCAACGCACGGTTCATGGGCCTGGCCGACCGTGGCGTCATTGCGCCCGGCATGAAGGCCGACCTGAACCTGGTGGCGCTGGACCGGCTGGCGCTGCCGCGACCCGAGATCGTGCGCGACCTGCCGGCGGGTGGGCGCCGCATCGTGCAGAAGGCCAGCGGTTATCTGGCCACCTTTGTCAGCGGCCAGGCGGTGGCTGAAGACGGTGCCATCACCAACGCCCGGCCCGGTCGCTGGACACCGGGGCCGGGTGCCGTCAAGACACCATGAAAAGCGCCACTGCACTGAACATCCGCATTGGCGATACCAGCGCCACCACGCCCGAACACCAGCGCTTCAACAAGCTGCTGGCAAAGATTGAAACCGCACGCACCCGCCTGCAACAGTGGCAGCAACAGGCGCCCCTGTTTGCACAGGCCTTTGAGACCCGTGTGGTGCCCGAAAGGCAACAGTTTCAGCAGAGCCAGCGCGCCTGGGTGCTGGAACTGGAACAGGTGCTGCTGAGCCGCCGCTGGACCCGCGTGGAAACGCAGACGCTCACCCGTGCGCTGGTGGACATCAGCGGCGCCTTGCTGGCCCAGACCGACCCACCCGACGAAGACCTGAAGGCCTTGTACAACCGCCATGCCGAGGTGGACTACGGCACCGAGACACAAGAAGACCTGGCGTCGCTGAAAGAGCTGTTTGAAGACCTGACCGGTATGGATCTGGGCGACGAACCTGTCGATTCCGCCGAGGCTTTGTTCCAACAGGCCCAGGAAAAAATGGCCCGCGCCCAAGCACACCTGCACGAACAGGCCGCGGCCCAGGCCGAGCGCAAGGCGCGCCAGAAAAAGCGCGGACGACCCAGCGCGGCGCGCCAGCGTGACGAAGAAGCGGCACTGCAGGTGTCACAGACGGTGCGTGCGGTGTACCGCAAACTGGCCGCCGCCCTGCACCCCGACCGCATCGCCAGCACGGCCACCGACGCCGAGCGCGCACAGCGCACAGCGCAGATGCAGCGCGCCAACACCGCCTACGAAAAAAACGACCTGCTGGCGCTGCTGAGTCTGCAGCTGGACATCGAACAGCTCAGCGCCATCCAGGCCAGCCAGATGGCCGCCGACCAGGTGCAACACTTCAACCAGGTGCTGCGTGAGCAGTTGCGCGAAATCGAACGCGACATCCGCCAGCGGCAGGCCGTCTTTGAAGACAGCTTTGGACTGGAACCCCAACCGCTGATGGACCCGATGCAGCTGAACAAGCTGCTCAACAAGGAACTGCGGGCCGTGCAGCTGGCGCACATCCGCCTGCAGCAGGAGCGGCGTAACCTGCAAGGCCCGCCAGCTCTGGTGAAGGCTTACCTGAAAATGCTGCGGCAGGCGCAACAGGAACAAGACGACGAAGCAGAGGACCTTTTCTGGTGAACCGACAAAAAACCGCAAACCCGGAGCCTGAGACGCCCGCCGAGCCCGCCTTGAAAACCTGGCGGGTCGGTGTCGTCGGCATCGGCCAGATGGGTCTGGCCATGGCGCTGCGCCTGCAGGACGGCGGTCATGCCGTGGCCGTGCACGACGTGGCCGCCGACCGCTGCGCGCTGGCGCAAGAACAAGGCCTGACGCTGTGTGCTGACGCACAGGCGGTAGCGAAACTTTGCGACGCGCTGATCGTGGCCGTGGTGGACGCGGCACAGACGCAGGCGGTGCTGTTCGGCCCGCAAGGCGCTGCGGCCGCCCTGCCGCCCGGTGCGGTGGTCCTGCTGTGCCCCACCATCGGCCCCGCCGACACCGAAGGCCTGGCGCAGCGCCTGCAGGCCCTGCACATCGATGTCATCGACGCACCCATGTCCGGCGGCCCGCAGCGTGCCCGCGAAGGCCTCATGAGCCTGATGGTGGCCGGTGACAGCGCTGTGCTGACGCGCTGTCAGCCTCTGCTGCAAACGCTGGCCAACCCGGTGTTCACCATCAGCGCCAGGCCGGGCGACGGCGCGCGCACCAAGCTGGTCAACAACCTGCTGGCCGCCGTGAACCTGGCCGGTGCTTGCGAGGCGTTGACGCTGGCGCAGGACATGGGCCTGGACCTGCACACCACGCTGGGTGTCATCGAAGCGTCCAGCGGCCAAAGCTGGATCGGCAGCGACCGCCTGAAACGCGCCCTGGCTGGCGACCCACAGGTGCGCGCCGCCACGGCGCTGTTGGCCAAGGACAGCACGCTGGCAATGCAGGCCGCTGCGCAGACCCGGCATCAAGCTGCGCTGGGCGCTCTGGCGCAGCGGCTGTTTGCACAAGCCTGTGCCGACGGCCACACCCGCGATGACGACGCGTCTTTGCTGGCCTGGATGCAGATCCGCAACCTTCGCTGACGGCGTCCGCTGTCGGCTGCTCGGTTGGCGTTGCCCAAGGCTCGACCAGCACCAAACCCGATCCAATACTGCTTTCAGAGCACCGCCTCAAACCAGCAAAAGCCGCGACCGGTGTGACGCCTCGCCTGAAAATTACCATCTAGTCACAAAATGACCATTCAGTTCATGTGAAAGACCGTTTAGTGCATACTTCGATTTCGCGAACTGCTTGGCCCTGCAAACAACCGACGCTCGGAGGTCTGCAAGACCAAGACTGGCGCGAGTTCCCAAGTTCCCGGGTCTTGTTGAACAAGGCCTGGCCACCGTCACCAGCATCCAAGGAATTCGCCATCATGAAAAAGCTCTTCGTCGCTTCTTTGCTCAGCATCTCTGCCCTGGCTGTGCACGCTAAGGACATCGTCGACACCGCCGTGGCGGCCGGCGACTTCAAGACCCTGGTCACCGCCGTTCAGGCGGCAGGCCTGGTCGACACCCTGAAGGGCAAAGGCCCGTTCACGGTGTTTGCACCCACCGACGCCGCGTTTGCCAAGATCCCCAAGGCCGATCTGGACGCGCTGCTCAAAGACAAGGCCAAGCTCACCGCCGTGCTGACCTACCACGTGGTGCCCGGCAAGGTGATGGCTCAGGATGTCAAGGCTGGCATGGTGAAAACCGTCAACGGCAGCGAACTGAGCCTGGGCACCATGGGTGGCGTGACCGTGGACATGGCCAAGGTTGTCAAGGCTGACATCGTCGCCAGCAACGGCGTCATTCACGTGGTGGACAGCGTGTTGCTGCCCAAGTGATGAACAAGCTCGCCGCCGTCACGGCGCTGCGGAGTCGTTGACGGCAGAGGTCGCCGACGGCGAGAGGGTTTGGTCCAGTGTGATGCTGGGCCAAGCCCTTTTCTTTTGGCGGCGCCCGACCTTGCAGGACAGTCTGGGGCAACGGGCAGACGGCGATCTGCCGTTGGACCTACACCCGAAACCAGACTGTGACAGGCTCACAATGCGGCTTTTCTGCGCCAGGCCCGGCACATCACAAGAAGGAAGCACCCGCCATGCCCACCATCTACGAAAAAAGAACTTATGCCGTCGTTGTCGGGCAGATGGCAGAGGTCGTCCGTCTGTACTCCACGCTGGGCTGGCCCGCACTGGAGGCAGGCGGTTTTTCCAAAAACCTGATCGGTTATTTCACGTCCGATACCGGCGAGCTTCATCAACTGGTCCATCTGTGGCGATTTGAAAGCGACGATGCGCGCAGGGCGTTCTGGACCCGGCTTTTTGCAGATGTTGAATTCATGGCCTTCGCGAAGCAGCTGCGCCCGCTGCTGAAGTCGCAGAGCAATCAGTTGCTGCTGTCGGCGCCGTGGGGGCCCAAGCCCTGAGCGCGGCGGGTTGACGCATGGAACAGGACAGAACCCGCATGGACCAGCCCCTGACCGTGAGATGCCGCTGTGGCGCGGTGACCGTGAAGGCGGCGCGCCCGCCCATCCCGCAGCTCACCTGCCATTGCCATCAATGCCGTGAGATCGCGAAGTCGGCCTCCACGCACACACACTGGCCCAATGGCAGGGTTGCGGCCAGGGCGTGTTGCCGACCTGGCGCCGCGAGGCCCGGGCCCGCAAGGACGTGCAGGCGCTGGCGGCCTGGGTTGAAGAACATTCGCCGATCCTGCCAGGAAACGCACCCAGCCATGCCGATGTGGCCGCTGCCTCGATCACGGCCCACATGCTGGAGGCGCCGTTTGCGTCGGCTGCTGCCGACGAAGTCGCCCGCGACCCGGCCTTGCGCGCCCACCTGCAGCGCCTGCGCACCCGCATGAGCGCCAGTCCGCCAGAGTGAACGCGCCACCATCAATTCCTGCACCAGGATGCACTGGGCGCAAGTCAGGTCGTGGCTGCCAGGGCAGCGAGCTGCCCGAGTCGACGGGCCCAAGGCCTCAGGCCAGTTGCCGGCCCAAGTCGTGCAACACCTCATAACACGGTAGCACCTGGCGCACGCTGGCGTTGGGCTCGCGGGCTTCGCGGATGGCGGCAAAAAATTCGCGATCCTGCAGTTCGATGCCGTTCATCGACACCGCCACTTTACTGACGTCGATCTTGTCTTCCTTGCCGTTGAACAGATCGTCATAACGCGCGATGTAGGTGCCCGTGTCGCCGATATAGCGGAAGTAGGTGCCCAGCGGCCCGTCGTTGTTGAAACTGAGTGACAGCGTGCAGATGGCGCCGTTGGCGGCCTTCAGCTGGATGCTCATGTCCATGGCAATACCCAGCGTCGGGTGCAAGGGGCCTTGCACGGCGTTGGCCTTCACGATGGGGCTTTGCGCCTGGTAGGCAAACAGGTCCACGGTGTGTGCGGCGTGGTGCCACAGCAGGTGATCGGTCCAGCTGCGCGCCTGGCCCAACGCGTTCATGTTGCTGCGGCGGAAAAAGAACGTCTGCACGTCCATCTGCTGGATGTTGAACTGGCCCGAGGTGATGCGCTGGCGCACCCACTGGTGGCTGGGGTTGAAGCGGCGTGTGTGGCCGCACATGGCCACCAGTCCGGTGTTTTCCTGCATCTGCAGCACGCGGTAGGCGTCACGCAGGCTGTCGGCCAGCGGAATTTCGGCCTGCACATGTTTGCCGGCTTTCATGCAGGCCACGGCTTGCGACGCGTGCATCTGCGTGGGGGTGCACAGGATGACGGCGTCCACTTCCTTGATCGCCAGACTGTCGGCCAGATCGGTGGTGGCGTGGCCTATACCGTACTTGGCCGCCACCTCCTTTGTCTTGGCCAGTTCGCGGCCCACCACCGAAACGCATTCCACGCCGTCGATGAGCTTGATGGCGTCCAGGTGCTTGGTGCCGAAGGCGCCGGCACCGGCCAGTGCCACTTTCAATGTTTTCATGTGTTCTCCAGGATCAGGTGGCCCACCGCGGTGTTGCTGGCGGGCACATGGTAGAAGCGGTGGCGCACGGTGGGCGGCTTGTCGCTCATGGCACCGCGCGCGATCAGCCACATCACCAGTTCAATGCCCTCGCTGCCGGCTTCGCGCACGTAGTCGATGTGCGGCATCTGCGCCAGGGCTTCGGGTTCCGCAATCAGACGGTCCAGGAACCGGTTGTCCCATTCGGCGTTGATCAGGCCAGCCCGCGGGCCCTGCAACTGATGGCTCATGCCGCCGGTGCCCCAGATCTGCACGTTCAGATCTTCGTCATAACTTTCCACGGCCTTGCGAATGGCCTTGCCCAGGTTGTAGCAACGCCGGCCGCTGGGCACGGGGTACTGCACCACGTTGACGGCAAACGGGATCACCGGGCAGGGCCAGGCGCCCTTGACCGGGTCTTGCTGGCCGCACATCAGGCTCAGTGGCACGGTCAGGCCGTGGTCCACGTCCATCTTGTTGACGATGGTCAGGTCAAAGTCGTCTTGAATCACACTTTGGGCAATGTGGCTGGCCAGTGCCGGGTGGCCCATGACCTGGGGCACGGGGCGCGGGCCCCAGCCTTCGTCGGCGGGCTGGTACTGCGCCGCGGTGCCGATCGCAAAGGTGGGAATCATCTCCAGGCTGAAGGCGGTGGCGTGGTCGTTGAAAACCAGGAACACCACATCGGGTTTGTTGTCCTTCATCCACTGCTTGGAGAAGTCGTAGCCCGAGAACACTTTTTGCCAATAAGGCTCGGCGGTCTTGCCCAGGTCCAGCGCGGCGCCGATGGCCGGCACATGGCTGGTATAGACACTTGCAGTAATTTTTGCCATGTTCAGAAGCCCGGTTTGGGTGCACTGCCCTGGGGCTGGTGCTGGGGTTGGGCGCTGCCGTCTTCGCCGATATAGCGGTTACCTTGGATATGGCGGCCACCTTGCACCATCATGTCGCGGTATTCCTCTTCCGTCATGCCCGTCATGCTACCGGCCATCTGCTGAAAACTCTTGCCATGGGTGGCGCCCACCTTGGCCAGAAAGTAGATGTTGCCGCCTTCGGCAATGCAGCGGTTCAGGTCGCGGGCCAGCACCGCCTGCTTCTGCGCTTCGGTCATGGGCCATTCGTCCAGATAAGCGCGCTGGTCGGCCAGGAAGCGGGCGCGGTTTTCGGCTTTCATCAAGCTCATGCAGAACTGGTTCAGCCAATAGCCCTTGCGGCTTTGTTCGGCGTCGAAGATGGTCGTGCCGGGCACGTCCAGATAAGGTTTGTCGAGTGACATCAGGCCTCCTCAGACCAATACAGGCGCATGGGGTTCGCAACCAGCAGCTTGTGTTGCAGTTCAGCCGTGGTGGCAATGTGCGGAATGAAGTCCACCAGCAGGCCGTCGTCGGGCATGTGGTCCTTCAGGTTGGGGTGTGGCCAGTCGGTGCCCCACAGCACGCGGTCCGGGAAGGTTTCGACGATGCGGCGCGCAAAGGGCACCACGTCGCGGTAGGCGGCCCGTTCGCCGTTCAGCGCGGGTGGGCCGGCCACTGACAAGCGTTCCGGGCACGACACCTTGCTCCAGACGTTGGGGTGTTCCTGCATGAAGCGCATGAACAACGCAAATTCAGGGCCGTCCACCGGCTTGCTGACGTCGGGGCGGCCCATGTGGTCCACCACCACCGTGGTGGGCAGCGTTGTGAAAAAGTCCCACAGCTCGGGCAGGTCCACCGCCTCGAAATAGATCACCACATGCCAGCCCAGCGCCTTGATGCGGCCGGCAATTTCCATCAGCTCGTCCTTGGGCGTGAAGTCCACCAGGCGCTTGACGAAGTTGAAACGCACACCGCGCACACCCGCAGCATGCAGCGTTTGCAGCTCCGCGTCACTGACGCTGCGTTTGACGGTGGCCACACCCCGCGCCTTGCCGCCGCTGTGCCGGCAGGCGTCGGCCATGGCGCTGTTGTCGGCGCCATGGCAGGTGGCCTGCACGATGACGTTGCGCTCAAAACCCAGGTGGTCGCGCAACGCAAACAGCTGCGCGGCCGATGCATCACACGGTGTGTACTTGCGCTCGGGCGCAAACGGAAAGCTGTTGCCGGGGCCGAAGACGTGGCAATGTGCGTCCACACTGCCGGGTGGCAGTTTGAATGTCGGTTGGCTGGGGCCGGCATACCAGTCCAGCCAGCCGGGGGTTTTTTCGAAGTTCATGTTGACGGAGCTCTTGGTGTGCTGATGCAGGCCGAGCCTGATCTTGGAACGGATGTCAGGCAGGTTCGAAGGGCATGCCCGCGTACTGCTCGGCGAGCGAGGCCTGCGCGTGGGCAGAACCGTTCAGGTAGTCCAGCTCGGCTTCCTGCGCACGCTGGTCAAATTCAGTCGCTGTCGGGAAGCGGTGCAGCAGGTTGGTCAGGTACCAACTGGTGCGTACCGAACTCCACACCCGCCGCAGCGCCATGGCGCTGTAGCTGTCGATAAGTCTTTCGCTGCCGTCGCGGTATACCGCAGCCAAGGCACGCGACAGGTAAAAGACATCGGACACCGCCAGGTTCAAACCCTTAGCGCCGGTGGGCGGCACGATGTGCGCAGCGTCGCCACACAAAAACAGACGGCCATGGCGCATGGGCTCGGCCACAAAGCTGCGCAGCGGTGCAATGGACTTTTCGATGGACGGTCCGGTTTGAATGCGCGCGGCCATCTTGGGCGGAAAACGGGCCGTCAGCTCGCTCCAGAACCGGTCGTCAGACCAGTCTTCGATCTTGTCGTCCAGCGGCACCTGCACGTAGTAGCGGCTGAGGTTGGACGATCGCATCGACGCCAGCGCAAAACCGCGCGGGTGGTTGGCGTAAGTCACATCGGGCAGCGGCGCCGTGCGCGACAGAATGCCCAGCCAGCCGAAGGGGTAGGCCTTTTCGAACTCCTGCAGGTGCGTGGGGGGGATGGTCTTGCGGCTGACACCATGGAAACCGTCACAGCCGGCGATGTAGTCGCAGTCCAGCCGCTCGTCCACGCCGTTGTGGCGAAACAGTACGTAGGGCTTGTCGCTGGCCACGTCCATGGGTCGAACGTCGGTGGCTTCGGTCAGCACACGGGCCTGACGGCGGTCGGCCGCGGCAAACAGGTCTTCCTGGATCTGGGTCTGGCCATAGGCCATGAAGCGTTTGCCCAGGTGTTCGTAGCAGTTGATGAAATAACTGGACCGCCCGGCCCACACGATGCGCATGCCGTCGTGCGGATGGCCCTGCGCGTCCATGCGCTCGCCCAGTCCGTTTTCGCGCAGCACATCCACCGTCGTCTGTTCCAGCACGCCGGCACGGATGCGCGCCAGCACGTAGTCACGGCTGCGTGCTTCCAGCACCACGCTGTCCACACCCTGGCGATGCAGCATTTCCGACAGCAGCAGGCCCGCGGGCCCGCCACCGATGATGGCCACCGAAGTCTTCATGTGTTGTTCCTTGTTTTGGCGTTCGCCAGCAAGCGGTCGGCTTCAACACGCCAGTCCGCGCTGCGGGCAAATCCGGGCTCGCCCCGCGCGCCAAATATGCCGGCATCGCCCAGGTCTGCAACCCATGCCTGGCGCTCGGCCGTGCCGCTGGCAGACCAGGGTTGCAGCCCCGCTTCACGCACGGTCTGCGCCACCTCGCGCACCTCTTCGCTGCGGCGCCGGCCATGTTCGATGACGCGTTGAAAAAAATACGCGCCCTGCTTTTCCCAGTCGATGGATGGAAAGGTTTCCACCAGCGACGCAATCACGGCGTCTTCAACCCCGTAGTGGCGCGCCGTTGTGAAGCTTTCGATGACCATGGCCTCCAGCCCCTTGATCATGACGCTGCGGCACATCTTGGTGGCGCTCGCCACACCCAGCTTTTCACTGGCCACACGCGACGCAAAACCCAGGGCGTTGACGATCGGCATCAGCGCCTGGGCATCGGGCCCGCCCAGCAGCAACGGCACCTTGATGCGGTAGGGCGGCATGGACGTCATCACCGCACCTTCGACATAACGCCCGCCAGCGGCATTGACCAGACCCGCCGCTTCGATCTTGGCGCCGGGTGATGCCGAGTTGAAATCCAGAAAAAACGCACCCCGCGGCATGTGCGGCGCGCAGGCCACCGCCACCGGCACGGCCTGGCTGGCGGTGACCGCGCTGATCACCAGCTCGGCCCCTTGCACGGCTTCAGCGTGAGATGCTGCCAGCACCGCGCCAATACCTTGCGCATGCGCCTGCAGCGCGCCCGCAGACGCACCCGCCAGCTTCAGGTCAAACGCGGTGACCACATGCCCTTGCGGGCGCAGGTCTTCGGCCAGGATGCGGCCCACTTCGCCGTAGCCGATCAACGCGATCTTCATGCGCCTAGTCGATGTAACGCAGCCCGGCCTTCGCCAGCGGCTCACGCATGTTGTACATGTCCAGGCCCAGCACGCCCGACGCCAGCTTGGCGCGCTTTTCGCCTTCCAATGCCTCGCGTTTGGCCGCTGCTTCCAGCGTGGCCCGGGCGTTGGCCGCGGGCACCACCACCACACCGTCGTCGTCGGCCACGATCACGTCTCCGGGCGTCACATAAGCGCCGGCACACACCACCGGAATGTTTACCGAGCCGATGGTGGCCTTGATGGTGCCCTTGCTGCTGATGGCGCGGCTCCACACCGGGAAGCCCATCTCGGCCAGGTCTTTCACGTCGCGGCAGCCGCCGTCGATGATCAGGCCGCGTGCACCACGCGCCTTGAAGCTGGTGGCCAGCAGGTCGCCAAAAAAGCCATCGGTGTTTTCAGACGTCAGCGCCGCCACCACGATGTCGCCGGGCTGGATCTGCTCGGCCACCACATGCAGCATCCAGTTGTCGCCGGGGTGCATCAGCACGGTCACGGCCGTGCCGGAAATGCGGGCGCCGGGGTAGATGGGACGCATGTAGGTTTTCAGCAGGCCGACACGGCCCTGCGCCTCGTGCACGGTGGACGCACCGTAACGCGCCATGCCATCGGCAGCGGCGCGGTCGGCGCGGGAAATGTTGCGTTTGACGACACCCAGTTCAAACATGGTCAAAGCCCTTTCAATTTCAATGCGGCGTCCAGGCGCGGATAAACCCGCCGGGCGTTGCCTTCGTAGATCTGATGACGGTCGCTGCCCACGACGATGGTGCTGGCCTCGATGTAGCGTTTGGTGTCGTCGTAGTAATGGCCGGTTTCCGGGTCGATGCCGCGCACGGCGCCGATCATCTCGCTGGCAAACAGGATGTTTTCCACCGGGATCACCTTGGTCAGCAGGTCGATGCCAGGCTGGTGGTAGACGCAGGTGTCGAAAAAGATGTTCTTCATCACGTGGTCTTTCAGCAGCGGCTTTTTCATTTCTTGTGCCAGGCCACGGTAACGCCCCCAGTGGTATGGCACGGCACCGCCGCCGTGCGGGATGACAAAACGCAGCGTGGGGAAGTCCTTGAACAGGTCGCCCTGGATGCACTGCATGAAGGCCGTGGTGTCGGCGTTGATGTAGTGCGCGCCCGTAGCGTGGAAACAGGCGTTGCAGCTGCTGCTGACGTGGATCATGGCGGGCACGTCGTACTCCACCATCTTCTCGTAGATGGGGTACCAGTGGCGGTCGGTCAGCGGCGGGCTGGTCCAGTGGCCGCCGCTGGGGTCGGGGTTCAAGTTGATGCCGACGTTGCCGTACTGCTCGATGCACTTCACCATTTCAGGAATACACGTGGCCGGGTCCACACCGGGGCTTTGCGGCAGCATGGCCGCGGGGATGAAATGGTCGGGGAAGACCTGGCTGACACGGAAACACAGCTCGTTGCAGATGGCGGCCCAGGTTGCGCTGACGTTGAAGTCGCCGATGTGGTGGGCCATGAAGCTGGCGCGCGGGCTGAAGATGGTCAGGTCGCTGCCGCGCTCTTTCATCAGGCGCAGCTGGTTGGCCTCGATGCTTTCGCGGAGTTCGTCGTCACTGATCTTCAGGTCCGCCACCTTGGGCATGCTGGCGGGGTCCTTGATGCCGGCAATCTGCGCGTTGCGCCAGGCTTCAAGCGCCTTGGGCGCGGTGGTGTAGTGGCCGTGGCAGTCGATGATCATGGGAGAAGGTCCTGGATGAAGGTGAACAGGTTTGGTTTCAGGCCGGCTGCATGCCGTGGCGGCGTTTGGTTTCAGCAGCTTCCGGCGAAGTCAGGAAATCCAGCCAGGCCGCTGCCGCCTGGTGCTGTGCGCTGCCCGCCACCAGGCTGTTGCCCAGCGCCGCACAAAACGTGGTGATGAAGGCCGCGCCAGGGGGCAACAGACCCAGCACGTCAATGCCGGGCAGGCTGATCAGTTCGCTGAGCTGCTGAAAGCCCAGCGCCACCTGGCCGCTGGCCACCAGCGAGCCCACCGGCACTCCCGGTGGCGCCTGCACCATGCGGCTGCGCACTTGTTCGGTGATGCCCCAGCGCTCAAACAACTGGGTCAGGTAAACGCCGCTGGGCCCGGTGGAAAAGCTGATGCTGCTGGCGGCCAGAACGGCCTGGCGCAGCGTGTCTTCGGTGCTGATGTCAGGGTGGCCAGCGCCGGCGCGCACGGCCACGGCCACGGGGGAGGTCACCACGTCCACACGACTGCCAGCCTGCACGTGGCCAGCAGCCATCAGCTTATGGATGGCGTCAGACGCCAGCAGCACCACGTCGAAGGCCTCTCCGCCCTGCACCCGCTTGGCCGCGTCTACGCCACCGACACTTTGCAGGGCCACCGCGTGACCGCTGCGCCGCTCAAAGGCAGCCGCCAGATCGGCCAGCACCTGGCGTGTGGCCATGGAAGAGATGACGGTGATCGGCGGGCCGCCTCGGGGCGTTTTGGGGGGCATCGACATCAGCTCATTCTCAGCCGCAACGGCCCATGCATCAAGAGGCGTTCAAGACTAGCTGAAATGCCGAACCGGCATAACATGCCAACATGGACTTCAAGCAGATCCAGTATTTTGTGCAGGTTGCCGAGTTGGGCAGCTTCACACGGGCCGCCACCGTGCTGCGCGTGGCCCAGCCCGCGCTGAGCCGACAGGTGCGCGCACTGGAAGTGGAATTGCGCCAGACGCTGTTTGACCGCAACGGCCGCGGTGTGACCCTGACCGCAGCGGGCCAGCGCCTGCTGGCGCATGGCCGCGGCATCCTGCAGCAGGTGGAACGTGCCCGGCTCGACCTGGAAGACCAGCGGGGCGCGGCCACAGGGCTGATCAGCATCGGACTGCCGCCCAGTGTCAGCCGCACGCAGACGGCGCCGCTGGTCGAAGCCTTTCGCCAACAGTTTCCACGTGCCACGCTCAGTGTCATCGAAGGCCTGTCCACCTACACACTGGAATGGCTGGCCCAGGGCCGCATCGACTGCGCCGTGGTCTACAACGGCAGCCCCAGCGCGGCCATCGATCTGGAGCCGGTGCTGCAGGAAACCCTGTACCTGGTCTCAGCACGGCCCGAGCCGGGTGTGGGTCGGCTGCAGGGCCCTGCCCTGTCGCTGGCGCAGGTGGCGTCGCGTGAACTGGTGATTCCCAGCCGTCCGCATGCCATCCGCATGCAGCTGGAGACAGCCCTGGCCGAAGGTGGGCACAAACCCAAAGTGGCGTTGGAGATTGAAAACCTGCCCGCCATCCTGGACCTGGTGCAACGGCATGGCCTGCATGCGGTGCTGAGCCTGAATGCGGTGCTGGCCACGGGCCGCGATGCCGCCTTCCGCGTGCAGCCCATCAAGCGGGCCGATGGCGCGCAGCTGACCACCAGCCTGGGTCTGGCGACTTCCGCACAGCGCCCACGCGGGCCTTTGCTGGAGCAGGCCAGCAGCTTGCTCGTGAACCTGCTGCGCGCCAACTTGCGCGCCGCACAGACGCGGGTGGCATGACCCAGGCTTGACCATCTGCCCGGCGACGGCGCCAGTGCCTGTGCCCGCAGCAGACCCAACCGCCTGCCGGTGCTCAGGGTCAGACGGCCCAGCAGGCCAGCAGTTGATCCAGTGTGACAACCCCACGCAACGGGCCACTGTCGCTGCTCACGTTGGCCTGCACTGCACCTGCGACACGCAGTGCGTGCACCGCGTCCTGCAACGAGGTCTGGTCACTGAGCGTGGGACCCTCAACCGCAGGCCCTGGCACCGCCAGCGCACCGCACTTCAGCGCGCGGCCACGGTCGACGTCACGGACAAACCGTCGGACATGTTCATTCGCGGGCTCCAGCACGATACGCGCCGGATCGCCTTGCTGAACCACGCTGCCGTCGTACAGGATCACCACCTGGTCCCCCAGGCGCAGCGCCTCTTGCAGGTCGTGCGTGATGAACACCACGGTCTTGCACAAGTCCCGCTGCAGTTCCAGCAGCAAGGTCTGCATCTCCACCCGCAACAACGGGTCCAGCGCCGAAAAGGCCTCGTCCATCAGCAGCACGGGCGCGTCACTGGCCAATGCACGGGCCAGGCCCACACGCTGCTGCATGCCGCCCGACAGGGTTGCGGGCCAGCTGTTGTCCTGCCCCGCCAGGCCGACACGCTCCAGCCAATGGCGCGCGACGCGATGGGCATCGACTGCTGGCGCGCCACGCACGCCGGCCGCGTAGGCCACGTTGTGCAAAACGGTGCGGTGCGGGAACAAGGCGTAACGCTGAAACACCATGGCCATGCGGTGACGGCGCAATTGCTGCAGACCCGCAGCGTTCAGCGCGCTGACGTCCGTGTCGCCGCACCACACCTGTCCGGTGGTGGGCTCCACCAGCCGGTTGATGTGGCGCAGCAAGGTGCTTTTGCCCGACCCGGACAAGCCCATGACCACGCTGACCTGACCGCCCGGCAGGTTCAGGCTCACGTCGTGCAAGGCCACGGTGTGACCGGTGTTGGCATGGATCTCGTTGCGCGGGGTGCCGCGCCGCAGCAGGTCCAGCGCCTGTTGCGGATTGGGGCCATAAACCTTGCTCAGGCCCTGCAATCGCAAGGGCGGGCCTGGCGCCTGTTTTTCAGCCTTGCGCATGACGGCCGTCGGCACCGCGGTGGCGTTGCAGGCGCAGGCCGAAGGCCTGCGAGATGCGGTCAAACAGCACCGCGATGCCGACGATGGCCAGGCCGTTCAAGAGCCCCAGCGCGAAGTACTGGTTGGAAATGGCCTTCAGCACCGGCTGCCCCAGCCCCTGCACGCCGATCATCGAGGCCACCACCACCATCGACAGCGCCATCATGATGGTCTGGTTGACACCGGCCATCAGCGTGGGCAAGGCCAGCGGCAACTGCACGCCCAACAGGCGCTGCCAGCGCGACGCACCAAAAGCCTGCGAGGCTTCCAGCACATCGGCATCGACACCGCGGATGCCCAGGCTGGTCAGGCGCACCATGGGCGGCAGGGCGTACACCACCACGGCCATCAGGCCCGGCACACGGCCGATGCCCAGCAGCATCACCACCGGAATCAGGTAGACAAAACTGGGCATGGTCTGCATGACATCCAGCAGCGGCGTCAGCAGACGCTGCAGCCGGTCGGACCGCGCCATGGCCACGCCCAGGGGCAGGCCGATGCACACGGCCAGGACCGTGCTGACCACGATCATCGACACCGTGGCCAAGGTGTCCTGCCACATGCCCAGCGTGCCGATCAACGCCAGCGTCAGCACGGCGCCCAGCGCCAAGCGCCACGACCGCGAAGCCCACCAGGCCAGCGCCGCACTGGCCACCAGCACCAACGGCCAGGGTGTGGCGATCAGTACACGCTCGGCAAAGATCAGCGCCTGCTGCAGCGGCTCAAAGGCTTGTTCAAACGATTCGCCGTAAGCTCGGGTGAATTCGCGAAAAGCACTGTCAATGGCCTGCTTGAACTGGCGCAGCGTTTCAGGGTCCAGCGCCGGAAATTCTGACCCCAGGGCCATGAATGCTGCAGACCGGTCAAAGCGCCGCGCGCACGCGCCGGGCGACGGCTTCGTCCACCCAGGGCCGCCACAGGTCTTCACGTGTTTTCAGGAACTCACGCGCACCGTCTTCGCCGCTGGCCTGCTTGACTTGCATCCACGACAGCAGCTTGTTCACGACCGCGTTGTTCCACTGTCTGCGTTGCAGATAGGCCACCGCCTCGCCACCGCTTTTCTGGAAGCGGTCGGTCACCACGGTGTAGACATCGGCCGGCAACCAGGCGTTGGGTTTGGGGTCGGCGCAGTCGGGCTTGATGGTGCAGCGTTTCCATTCGGCGGCGTCGTGCGGCACCCCTTCGGACAGGCGGTGCATGGCGTACTTTCCCAGCAAGGGCGTGGGTGCCCAGTAATAACCCAGCCAACCCATGCCGCGTTCGTTGGCGCGCGCCAGTGAACCGTCCAGACCGGCGGCAGAGCCCGTGTCCACCAGCACAAAGCCCTTGGCTGCAGCGCCATAGGCCTTGAACAGGTTGTTGATCAGGATCTGGCAGTTCCAGCCCGCGGGGCAGTTGTAAACCGCGCCGCGGCTGCGGTCTTCGGGCGCCGGGAACAGGTCGGGGCGTTTCAGCGCGTCGGCCACGGTCTTGATCTCGGGGTGCGCGTCGGCCAGGGCCTGCGGAATCCACCAGCCTTCCACACCGCCATCTTTCAAGGACCGGGCCGCCAGGTGCAGGCGGCCTTCCTTGACCGACTTCATCAAGGGTTCACGAACGCCGTTGATCCAGGCCTCGGGCGCCACGTCGGGCCGGCCCTTCTCCATCATCGAGGTCAGGGTGGGCAAGGTGTCGCCGGCAACCAGTTCAACGTCGCAGCCATAACCCTTGGACAGGATGAACTTGTCGATGTGCGCCAGCACCTCGGCCGACTGCCAGTTCATGTTGGCCAGCGTCACGCGGCCGCAAGCCTGGCTGGCGCCGGGCGCCGCTGCCAGCGTCATGGCCAGCGCTGCAGCCCACGGCGCGCGCAGGGCCAGGCGCGGCAGGCCACGACCGGCGATGACGCGCAACACAGCACGCGCAAGCAGGCCTAACACTCAAGCCAGCCGTTTCTTGAAAAAGGCAAAGGTGCGCTCAAAAGCCAGTTCGGCCAGGCCGGGGTTGTATTCCACCACCGGCAGCAGGCGGTTTTCGCCCACCTGGGTTTCGTTGCAGAAACCATGCATCGCGTCGTAGTAATGAAATTCCATCTCGACGCCCGCAGCCTGCAGCTTGTCTCGCAAGGCGTCGGCACCGGCAATCGGGAACGGGTTGTCGTGCATGGCCCAGTGCGCCATCAACGCCACCTTGATCTTGCCGGGGTCGACAAACTCCAGCGGCGGGTAGCCGTAGAAGCTGACGGCGGCATCACATTCCGGCGCCATCACGGTGGACAGCACGGTCAGCGCACCCCCCATGCAAAAGCCGGTGACGCCCACCTTCGGGCTGCCGCTGGCCTTGAGAAACTGCAGCGCACCGCGCACGTCCTGGCTGGCGGCCTCGCCAAAGTTCAGGTTGTTCATCAAGTGGCTGGCCTCTTCGGCCTGCAAGGTGCTCTTGCCGCGGTACAGGTCAGGTACCAGCGCGCGGTAGCCCATTTTGGCGAAGCGGTCGGCCACACCCCGGATCTGGTCGTTCAGGCCCCACCATTCCTGGATGACCACCACCGCCGGCGCGTGGGCGGCCTGGGCGGGCTCGGCCAGGTAGCCGCTCAACATACCGCCGTCGGGTCGTTTGAATTCAACAGTCTTGCCCATGGCCAAGTTCTCCTTTTGTTGCCAGCACGGCCGCAAGGGTAACGCCTGACCGCACAGCGTCAACGGGCAGGTCTTTCAAAACATCATCGGCCAGGCCCGCCGGCCTGAACCCCACAGGCGCCAGCGTCACCACAGGCTGCAGCCCGCGGTGAGCCACCCAGTCAGGGGGGGGTGCCGCCAGGGCATCGGGTCTGTCGGGATGTTCGCCGCGGTTCTGTGCCATTACGGTGCCGCCAGATTCCTTACAACCCCCTTCCAAACCGGAGCCGACATGCGTCGTCTAGCCCTCATCGCCGCTGCCTTGACCCTGCAGACCACCGCCATGGCCGCCACCACGTCCATTCTGTTTGTCGGCAACAGCTACACCTTCGGTCGTGTGGACCCGGTGATGAGCTACAACGCGGCCAGCGTACGCGACCTGACGGCGCCCATGTACGTCACCAACCCCCAGGGCAGCAACGCGTTCGAGCCCCATCCTTGGGGCGGTGTGGCCGGCATCTTCAAGCAGTTCACGGTGCAGGCCGGGCTGGACTACGACGTGGCGCTGTCCACACGCAATGCGGCTTCGTTGCGGGGCCATTTGTTGAACAGCAACCCGGCGGGCTGGGACATGCGCGGCAACATCGGGTCGCAGACCTGGAGCCAGGTGGTGCTGCAAGAGCAGAGTGATGAACCGCTGACCATCCGTCCGGGCCTGAATTCGAGCGCGGCTTACTTTCAGAACTACGCCGACAAGATCGAAGACTTTGTGCACCTGGGCCTGGCCCACAGCTACCGCGAGCGCGACTTTTTTGAAGGCGCCACCACGGCCGAGCGCACAGCCGCCTGCCAGGCGGCCACCGGCTCCAGTTCGGGCACCTGCAACCTGAACCGCTCGATTCCCGAAAACGCCAACGCCAGTGCGGCCACAGAGCTGTTTTTGTACCAGACCTGGGCCCGGCCCAACCTGGTGGACGGTGCGTTCCAGACCAGCACCGACCCGGTGACCGGCGAGGTCACCCGCAGCACCACACCGGCCACCACGTTTTTTTCGTCGCTGGAACAGATGACGGCCGAACTGAAGGCCTCCAACCTGGAAGCGGTGGCGCTGGCGGGCGCCGATGGCAGCGGCGGTTTTGCCGGCATTGCCCCAGTGGGTGAGGCCTTCATGCTGGCTGTCAGCAGCGGCGTGGCCACACGCGACATGTGGGCCGCAGACGCCGCCACCGACGGCCTGATCGACCTGTGGTTCGACGACGGCACCCACGCCAGCAAATACGGCTCTTACTTGAGCGCGTTGACGCTGTTTGGCCCGACCACGGGCGTCAACCCCTGGTCGCTGGGTGCGGACGAAATTGCTGCGCGCGACCTGGGCATCAGCAGCACTGACGCACGGACGCTGCAACGGGTCGCCGCCTTGCAACTGGGTTTTGACGTGCCCGCGCCGGGCACCCTGAGCCTGGCGCTGGCCGCCTTGCTGGCACTGGGTGCGCTGAAGGGCCGTCAGCGCGGCCCGTCTTCAACATAGGCCGCGCAGCGCCAAGTGCTCGCGCCCCTGGGCGCGGCCGCCGCGGCCAGGGGCCACAATCCTGGGTGACCACGCCCTTGCCTTGACACCCGCCGACCACGCCCCCATACCCCGCCACGCCCTGGTGCTGCTGGCCATCCTGACCTTGGTGTGGGGCACCAACTGGCCGCTGTTTGCCTACGCGGTGCGCGAGGTCTCGGTCTGGACCTTTCGTGGCATTGCGCTGCCGGTGGCCGGGCTGGTGCTGCTGGCTGCCGCCCGCTTGCGCGGGCAATCGCTTCGATTGCCGCGACAGCACTGGCCTGCCGTGCTGGCCGCGTCCCTTTTTTACCTGGTGGTGTGGAACGTGGCCAGCACCTACTCGGCCGTGCTGATCCCATCGGGCCAGTCGGCCGTTCTGGGGTTCACCATGCCGCTGTGGGCGGCGCTGATCGGCTGGGCCGTGCTGGGTCAGAAACTGACGCCCCGCATGCTGGCGGCGTTGATACTGGGTGTGGCCGCCGTGTTGCTGCTGATGCTGCCCAGCCTGCAGGCCTATGCCCAGGCGCCGCTGGGCGTGGCGCTGGGTTTGCTGGCCGGCCTGGGCTGGGCCGTGGGCACGCTGATCCTGAAACGCCACCCGGTCACGGGTGTGCCCGCCACGGTGCTGACCGGCTGGCAGATGCTGTTGACGGCGGTGCCCATCGCCGGCATGGCCTTGTGGCTGGGTCAGGGCCAATGGTTCATGCCCAGTTGGACCAGCGTGGCCGTCATCGCCTACATCGCCCTGGTGCCCATGTGCATCGGCAACCTCTGCTGGTTTTCCATCGTCGGCATGTTGCCGGCCAACGTGGCCGGGCTGGGCTCGATCCTGGTGCCGGTGGTGGCCATGGTCTCGGGTGCGTTGGTGCACGGCGAACCCTTGGGTGCCTTGCAATGGGTGGCCATGGCTTGCAGCGTGGGGTCGTTGTCGCTGGCGGTGCTGAAGCCCCGCGCACGTGCTGCGGTATGAAAGCGTCGGCTGAAACATGAATGCACCGAAAAACAAGGCGGACAAGACCGCAGCGCCGCCGCCGGCCAGCCGGGAAATCGCGGCCATGCAGCGCTGGCTGGAGCGTGCCGTCATCGGCCTGAACCTCTGCCCCTTTGCCAAGGCCGTGCACAGCAAGGGGCAGATTCGCTGGGTGCTGTGCAAGGCCCGAACACCACAGTCCCTGCTGAAAGCCCTGGTGGACGAACTGCTGCTGCTGGCGCAAACGCCGGCGCAGGCCATCGACACCACCGTGCTGGTGCACCCCCAGGTGTTGCAGGACTTTGACGCCTTCAACCAGTTCCAGGACGTGGTGGAAGCGGTGCTGCATGAGCTGCAGCTCGACGGCCAGTTGCAGGTGGCCAGCTTTCACCCGCAGTTTCGATTTGCCGGCACCCGCAGCACCGATCTGGGCAACAACAGCAACCGCGCGCCCTACCCCACACTGCACCTGCTGCGCGAGGACAGCATCAGCCGCGCCGTGGCGGCCTTTCCCCAGGCCGAGCTGATTTTTGAACGCAACGTGGCGACGTTGCGCAAGCTGGGCCGCACAGGCTTCAAACGATTGCTCGCCGACGACTGAGGCTGGCCACCGCATTGACCCTGGCCATGACCGCTGCAAGCGTGAATCCGGTCACAACTGCGATTGGTTGCAAGTCTTTACACTTGTAATCAGCCCGCAAAAAGGGGTTTGTCTCCGGCTCTGGCAACAGCGGTGGCTCCCTAGCATGGATGAAACGCAGCCCCCGGCAAACCCTGGCCGAACCAGCGTCTGCCACCGGTCTGCTGCCCACCGCACCCCCTCGTCCACCCATGGTCCCGACACTTTCGCCGCTTGGCATTTCGTTTGCACTGCCCAGCGGCCCTGCGAAACGGGCACCCGAAGGGTGCGGAACGCTTCGGCCGTGGGCGTGCATTCCGATCGCGCGATGGCGGTTGTTGATGGTGATGGCGGCTAGCCTGATGCTGGCCCTTGCAAGCAGCGCCCACGCGCGCCAACCTGCGGCGGTGGACGTCCTGGAAGCCTGTTCCTGGGACAAGCCGGGCGTACAACCTTTCATGGGCGACCTGGTGGCAGCGGTCGATCACTACACCGACATTCCGCCCGCCACGCGCAAGGCCTTGAAGGCGCGGATGGCAAAACGCCAGTACGAAGACATCGCCGTCATCCGGCGCAACAGCGTGCAAGGCAAGGCCTCGTACGGTGCCGACCTGCGCGACATGCACTTCGCCCAAGGGCGGGTGTGCAAGACGGTCAGCCGCAAGGCGTGGGGTCCAAGCGCAGTCGAACGCGGCCTGGTGTACTGCGAGGGCGAACACTGCCTGATCGTGCCCACGGTCTGTCGCAATCTCAGCCGCGTGACCCGCGACAAGGCCAGTGCCGACAGCGGCGGCCGCGAAGAGAATGAATCCGCAGCACCCCGCCTGGCTGACAAACAGCTGAGCTCGGCTGCTGCGCCCGCGCAGGACAGCAACGAGTTGCAATTTGACCCGCCAGGCGCGGGTCGCGCCGATGTCCCAGCAGGCGAAATACCGGTCTTGCAACCGGACAGCGACAACTTCGGAGGCAACGGCAACCGCAGCGGCCTGTTGGCCGCGCCCGCCGCCGGCTCAAGGGTCGGCGCCGCCGACAGCCCGACCTTTGTTGAAGCCAGCGCCGCGCCCGCGGCAGCGTCGGACTTGGTTTCAGCGGGTGCTGACAGCAGCGGCGGCAATGGCACAGGCCCAGACAGCAACACCGCCGGGCCCGGCTGGCCCGCCTATGGGTCGGTCCTGCCGCCGGGCACCGGCCTGGGCAGCAACGCCTTTGGCGCGTCGGCTGTCATCGACACCCCGACGGCGGCGGTTCCCGAGCCCGGCACCTGGCTGATGCTGCTCAGCGGCGCGGTGGTGGTGGTGGCGATGGCACGTCGGCGGCGCCCCGTTGGCGCACCCTGCTGAGACACAGTTCTCGCCAAACGGCCCATCAAACGGCCAACAGGCGAAACACCTGACAGCTCAACGGCGCCAGCCACGATACGGACGACGTCTGGGCCCAGATGCCCAGGCACTGATCATGCTGATGTGCTAGGGTTAACCCCAATTCATCAGACATCGCCGTGGACCAGCACTTTTTAGCCCCTTTGTTTCAGCCCAAGGCCATCGTGGCCTTTGTGGGTGGCAGCCACGCCCCGGCACCGACCCGAGAGGCGCAATTGCTGCGTGACTCGCTGGACGCCGGCACCTACCGTGGCAGCGTGACACGGCTGGACATCGGCATGACGGGCACCCTGGCTGACCTGGCGCAATCACGCGCCGACCTGGCCCTGATTGCGCTGCCGGCCGATCAGCTGCTGGCCGCGTTGGAAGTGGTGGGCCGCATCCGGTGCCGTGCTGCGATGCTGCTGTGCAGCGGCGTCGAGCCTGAGCTGTGCAGGCAATTGCAGCAAACCGCCAAACGCTACGGCGTTCAGTTGCTGGGCCCCAACACCCTGGGGTTCCAACGCCCTGAACTGGGCCTGAACGCCAGCACGCTGGGCCCGCTGGCAGCCCGTGGCGCGCTGGCACTGGTGTCACAAAGCGGCGCCCTCACCTCGGGCATGCTGGACTGGGCACGCGCCAGCAATGTCGGCTTTTCTGCCGTCGTCACGCTGGGCCCCAACACCGCGGTTGAACTGCCGCAGGTGCTGGACTTTCTGGCCGACGACGCCAGAACACAAAGCATCCTGGTGTACATGGAGGGCATCCGCAACGCGCGCCGATTCATGAGTGCACTGCGGGCCGCCGCCCACGCCAAGCCGGTGGTGGTGATGAAAGCCGGGCGCCAGGCGGCGGGCAGTCGCCTGGCGCTGACCCATTCAGCCGCCATCGTGGGCGCCGACGATGTCTTTGACGCGGCCTTGCGCCGCGCCGGCGCCGTGCGTGTGCGCCAGTTCACGCAGCTGTTTTCGGCCGCGCAATGCCTGGCATCACGCTACCGCCCGGTGGGCCAGCGGCTGGCGCTGATCAGCAACGGCGGCGGACCCGCCGTGCTGGCCGCCGACTGGGCCGATGCACTGGGCCTGCAAGTGGTGCTGGCCGACGACCTGCCCGAAGATGCCTCGGGCGACGACTACGTGGCCCACCTGAGCACGGCGCTGGCCCGCGACGACGTCGACGGTGTGCTGCTGATGCACGCACCCAAGGCGGGGGTGGACTCGCTGGCGCTGAGCACCACCATTGCCCAGGCGCACAAACCCGCGGGCAAACCGGTGCTGGGCTGTTGGCTGGGTGAATACAGCGTGCAGGTCGCGCGCGAAAAGCTGGCGGCCAGCCAGATGCCGGTGTTTCGCACACCCGAAGCCGCGGTGGATGCCTTCAACAGCATCGCCAGCTTCTACCGCAACCAGCAATTGCTGCAGCAGACACCACCGCCGCTGTCGCCCGGCCCCGCACCCGACACTGACGGCGCACGGCTGCTGATCGAAGGTGTGCTGGCTGAACGCCGGCAGGTACTGACCGAACTGGAGAGCAAGTCGCTGCTGGCGGCCTTTCACATCCCGGTCACCCGCACCATGCTGGCACGCAGCGCCAATGAAGCCATGCTGATCGCCAGCCAGCTGGGTTACCCGGTGGCGTTGAAGATCGATTCACCCGACATCACGCACAAGAGCGACGTGCAAGGCGTGGTGCTGGACGTGCACAACGCCACGCAAGTGCGCGACCGCTACCAGGACATGCTGCAGGCGGTGACTCTGGCCGCCCCGCAGGCCCGCATCAACGGCGTCACGGTGCAGCCCATGGCCTCGGCCACGGTGTCGCGGCTGCGCGGGCGCGAAGTGTATGTGGGCCTGAGCACCGACGAGGCCTTCGGCCCCGTCATCACCTTTGGCGCCGGCGGCACCATGATCGAACTGATCAACGACCGTGCCATCGAACTGCCGCCGCTGAACCAGTTCCTGGCACGACACATGATCGACCGTTCGCGTGTGGCCGAGATGCTGGGCGCCTGGCACGGCGCGCCGCCTGCCAGCCTGGCCGCGCTGGAAACCGTGCTGCAACGGGTCAGCGACATGGTGTGCGCGCTGCCGCAGCTGCGCGAAATGGACATCAACCCGCTCATCGTTGATGAAAACGGCGCGATTGCGGTGGATGCGCGCGTGGTCATCAGTACGGCCTCGCAAGCGCCGGGCCAGTACCAGCACCTGGCCATCCTGCCCTACCCCACCGGGCTGGACCGCGAATGGCCGCTGAAGCCGCACCCGGACGCCGTCAAGCCCGCGGGCGCACCCAGTGTCTACCGCATCCGACCCATCCACCCCGACGACGCGCAGATGCTGCAAGCCCTGGTGCGAGGGGTGTCGCCCGAAAGCCGTTACTTCCGCTTTGCCAGCGCCATCAACGAACTGCCCAGCCGCATGCTGGCGCGTTTCACGCTCATCGACTACGACCGCGAAATGGCATTGGTGGCCCTGGTCAACGAGAGCTTCAAGAACGACGACGGCAGCAGTGCAAGCCGCAGCCGCATGGTCGGCGTGAGCCGCTACGTCACCAACCCCGACGGCACGACTTGCGAGTTTTCACTGCTGGTGGATGACGACTACAAGGGTCAGGGCATGGGCAGCCGGCTGATGCAGGCCATCATGGACGCGGCCCGCAGCAAGGGGCTGAACGAGATGATGGGCCTGATCCTGAGCAACAACACCGCCATGAAGGCGCTGGTCACAAGGCTGGGTTTTCAGGTGGCGTCCTACGCGGACGATCCGGATTTCAAGATCGCCACGATCACGCTGTAGCCGACGCCGGCGTCGGCCCGACTACCCTTGACGGCCCGCGTAAGGGTCGGCAAAACCCAGCTTGTGCAGGATGGCTGTTTCCAGCGACTCCATCACCTCGGCCTGGGCATCTTCTTCATGGTCATGCCCTTGTGCGTGCAAGGCCCCGTGCACCAGCAAGTGGGCGTAATGCGCCTGCAGCGTCACACCCAGGTCCAGCGCTTCCTGGGCCACCACAGGCGCACACAGCACCAGATCAGCCACCACCACGGGCGATTTTTCGTAGTCGAACGTGAGCACGTTGGTGGCGTAGTCGCGCTGTCGGTAGTCGCGGTTCAGGCACCGTGCTTCGTCACTGCCGACGATGCGAACGGTGAACTGGCCGCTGCGCTGCAATGCCGCCGACAACCAGCGACGCACGCGGTGCCGCGGCAACAGCTCACGGTGCTCGGCGTCTGCAAACTGCAGCGACAGCTGCAGTGCAACCGGTCCGGGTTGCGCGGCCAGCGGCCGGCGCTGGGCTGCGGCCCGCTTCAACGCGCGCTGCCGGCCCGTTGCTGGGCGCGGTCGTAAGCCTGCACGATGCGCGCCACCAAGGGGTGGCGCACCACGTCATCGGCGGTGAAATGCGTGAAGGCTATGCCCTGCACGCCACTGAGCACCTGCTTCGCGTCCACCAGGCCGCTGAGCACACCCTTGGGCAGGTCGATCTGGCTCACGTCACCGTTGACCACGCAACGGCTGCCGAAGCCGATGCGTGTCAGGAACATCTTCATCTGCTCGGTGGTGGTGTTCTGCGCTTCGTCCAGGATCACGAAGGCGTGGTTCAGCGTGCGCCCGCGCATGAAGGCCAGCGGCGCAATCTC
>JAHECB010000020.1 GCA_024641925.1 Betaproteobacteria bacterium | reverse complement strand
GAGCTTTGCGCCACCGCAGCTGTCGTCGTACTGGATTGGCGCCCTGCGGCTGGCCGTGGCCGCGCTCTTTTTCTGGCCCACGCTGCTGCTGAGCAGCCGCCCGGCCTTGGCGCCGGCGGCCTTGCGCGGCCTGCCCTGGCGCGGCATCGCCCTGGCAGCCGTCTGCATCTGTGCCTACAACCTGGCTTTTTTCGCCGGCGTACGCGCCTGTGGTGTGGCCGTCGGCACGGCCCTTGCGCTGGGCAGTGGGCCCGTTTGGGCCGGGCTGCTGCAGGCCCTGATGATCAAGGCCTTGCCGACACGGGCCTGGTGGTTGGGCACGCTGATCGCCGTGGTGGGCGTGGTGACCATGGCGACCCATGGTGGGCAGGTGACGGGTGTTTCTGCTGCCGGGGTGCTGTTGTGCTTGCTGGCAGGTTTGTGCTATGCCAGCTACGCGCTGATCAATCAGCGCATGGTGAGCGGCGCATCGCCTGCGGCGGTGACAACCACCGTCTTCACGCTGGCCGCCCTGTTGGCCATACCCGGCGCGGCGGCCCTGGCGGGCCTGCCGCAACTTCGTGCCCACGATGCCGTCGTGGTGTTGTGGCTGGGCGTGGTGAGCACGGGCGTTGCCTACCTGCTGTTCAGCCATGCGCTGCGCCGCATCTCGGCTGCCACCGCCGTTGCGGTGGCGCTGGTCGAGCCGGCGACGGCCTTTGTGCTGGCGCTTGCCTTGGTTGGCGAGCGCCCGGGCTTCGTGGGTGCCGCGGGATTGGCCGCGGTGCTGGCCGGGCTGTGGGTGGTGGTGCGCAGTGAATTGAAATCTGCACGGGCGCAGCGCGGGTCGCCGCCCCCCTGACCCAACAAGACGGTGGACCTTCGTCATCGTTTGCAACCGCAGCCGAGCCTCGAAGGCACAGGCGGCTCAGTCCAAGGGATAGGTTTGTCCTGATGAAACATGCCGTAACTCGGCGCAGCATATCGGTGCCAATCCGGGATGCCTTCATCAGGTTGTTTTGGCCGCGCAAGCCGGGGTGATGTCCCAGCAGACCGCTCATGCCTTGTGCTGCGCTTCCGCGCGTCCCCGCATCCGAATGCGCGCCCAGGCCTGGTGTGCGCGGTTCGCCATCCTACCCGAAACGGAGAAAAAAATGACTCGTTTTCAAAGCGCGCCAGACCGCTTGCGCAACGGCCTGCGATTCACGGCGGCGGCGTGCCTGCTGGGCCTTCTGCTGCCCTCGCAGGCCCGGGTGACGCGCATCGTCATCGATGAAGTCAAACCCATGACATCGGCGACGGGTCAGACCGTGGCCTATGAACAGGTGGCGGGGCGCGCGTTTGGTGTCCTCGACCCTCGCGATGCACGCAACGCGCTGATCCAGGACATCCAGCTGGGTCTGGATGCCGATGGCATGGCGCGTTACACCGCCAGTTTTGTATTGACCAAACCGGCTTCCAGCGCGCAGATCAGCGGCATGATGTGGCACGACGTGCCCAACCGCGGGCGCGCGGTTGTCATCGGTGTCCAGGAGCGCAACTTCGGCGACATCGGCCTGGCCAGCGCCTGGCAGGGCGACAACGCCGGCGCCACAACGGTTCAGCCGACCATGGGCGTCAACGCCAACCAGTTCCTGGACCTGCCGATCGCGCGCAACCTGGACGGCTCGGCCGTGACCGGCAATGTCTTTGCGCGCATCGTCAACCGTTCGGGCCTGGCTTCCCAGCCGTTGATCGTGCAGTCCAACCCGGTGCCTTACAAGCCCGTTTCGCTCGATACCCAGCAGGCCACGCTGGTGACCCGCACCGGCGAGACCACGGAAGGCGTGGCCCTTGGCGAGGCCCTCGTGCCCAGCAAGGACTGGGCCTGGGCCAAGTGCAGTGCTGCGGCGCCTTTCCCGGGTACACCCGACCCCACCCAGATCTGTGTGAAGGGCGGGTTCGACGCGAAAAAGCTCTACATGGTCAGCTTCAAGGCGCAGGACCCCATGGTCCTGGGCATGGGTTTCGCCGCATGGCGCGACGTGGGCCACTTCTTCAAGACCGCTTCGGCCGACGACTTTGGCACGCCGAACCCGGTTGCGCAGCGTGTGGCCTACAGCATCGCCCGCGGCAACTCGCAGTCGGGCAACTTTCTGCGCGGCTGGCTGCACATGGACTTCAACCAGGCCGAAAACGGCAGCCAGGTCCACGACGGCATGTGGCCGATCATCGCGGGCCGGCGCATCGCGCTGAACTTCCGCTGGGCTCAGCCCGATGGTGTGCTCGAGCTGTACCAGGCCGGCAGCGAGGGGCCGCAGTGGTGGGCCAAGTCGCCGGACCAGGTCCGTGGCCTGCCGCCTGCAGGCATCCTGGACCGTTGTGAAGCGTCCAAGACCTGCCCCAAGGTCATCGAGCACTTCGGCTCGGCAGAGATCTGGGCGCTGAAGCTGTCGCCCGAATGGGTGGGCACTGACGGGAAAAACGACATCCCCTTGCCGAAGAATGTTCGCCGCTACTACATCGCCAGCTCCACGCACGGCGGCGCGGGCACTGGCGTGTCAGCGTTCAACGCCAGTTTGCCGGGTGTGGGCTTGCCGACGGCGGGCCCCAGCTGTCCGGGCAACAACTTCGGCACCGCTGTGCTGCCCGCCAACCCGGTACCCCATGTCGAGGTCCGCAACGCACTGGTGGTGGCCTTCCGCAACTGGGTGATGGACAACGTTGCGCCGCCACAAAGCGTCTACCCGACGCTCAATGGCAAGAAGGGCGATGGCGTCAAGTCCACGGGCAAGAACGTGCCCGACTTGGTGCCTGCAAACAAGACCGCGATGGGCTTTCCGACCATCCCGGGCTTGCGTGCAACCGCGCCTGAAGCCGACTTCATCATGCCGGTGCTGGATTACGACTGGGGCCCGGACTTCAACTTCACCGATGCCTCTGGCGTACCGAGCAATGCACCACCGGCGGTCAAGCAGGTCATCAAGATGCTGGTGCCGCGCGTCAATGCCGACGGCAACGAGGTCGGCGGCGTGCCCAATGTGTTGACGGATGCGCCCCTGGGCACCTACCTGGGCTGGAACATCACCGCCGACGGCGCCCGACCTTTCCACAAGGGCCAGATCTGCAACTATGTCGGCGGCATGATCCCGTTTGCCAAGACGCCAGCTGAGCGCGCCGCCAGTGGCGACCCGCGCCTGTCGCTTGCAGAGCGCTATGGCAGCCATGACGGCTACGTTGCAACGGTCAAGAAAGCAGCGGCCAACGCCGTTGCCCGCGGGTTCCTGCTGCAGGCCGATGCTGATGCCGTGATTGCGGCCGCTGAAGCGAGCGACGTTCTGAAGTGACCTGCCCTGCGCACCGGGGCTCCAGACCCTGGTGCGCCAGTTCACCATCGGCGGGTCCCCAGGGCAGCCAGCACTGAGCGCCCGGCACCCTGGGTGCGGCAACGCACAGATGCCGGCGGCCAGGTGATCACAAACTGCAGCATGAAGTGGTCACGGGGTTTTCCAGAGTCGCGTCAGACGAAAGCGGCTTGCGCAAAGCGCATGGTGGTGGTCTTCGAATGCGGATGCGGGCGGGCGAGCGTGACCCGGCGCGCCGCGCCGTTGCCGGCCCGCCCGGCCGTGTCGAAGCTGATCCGTCTGTCGCCATGATTGCCTTTCATGTCAGTGACATGACATCGGCACGTTGCGCTGCAGCCGTGACCAAGGCGCTGAAGGCGGTTGACCATGCTGCCGTGGTGCGTGTGGACTTGGCCACCTGCACGGTCGAGATCGAACCCCGCCGCGCGACGGCACGGCAGCTCGGCGATGCCATCAGGTTTGCGGGCTACTCACCCGTGGCGGCATGATGGTGTTGGGTGTTGCGCGTAGCTGCCGCCGTTGCTGTTTTCTGCGACCGTCGCTGCGGCGCAAGGCCTTTTCGCCGGTGCGCTGTAAGACACGCTCAACACAGGATCCTCCATGCGCCGCCATTCGGAATTTCACCGCAGTGACCGCATCGGCTGGCTCCGGGCCGCCGTACTGGGTGCCAACGACGGCATCGTCTCTACCGCCAGCCTGGTGCTGGGCGTGGCGGCGGCGGGTGCCGACCACCGCACCATCCTGCTCACCAGCGTTTCGGGGTTGATCGCCGGGGCCATGTCGATGGCGGCTGGCGAATATGTCTCTGTGCATTCCAGGCCGACACCGAAAAGGCTGATCTTTCGCGTGAGCGGGTTGAACTGAAGCAGGACCCGGCGGGCGAAAGGCGCGAATTGGCCGGCATCTACGCCAGTCGCGGCCTGGACCCGGTGCTGGCCGACCAGGTGGCGGGCGCGCTGATGGCGCATGACGCGCTGGGTGCCCATGCACGCGATGAACTGGGCTTGTCCGACACCACCGCCGCCCGCCCATTGCAAGCCGCCTGGGCCTCTGCGGCCAGTTTTGCCGTCGGTGCGCTGCTGCCGATTGCCGTTGTCGCCTTGGCGCCGGCTGAACATCTGATCGTGGGCGTGTCGGCGTCGTCGCTGGCTTTCCTGGCCGGCCTGGGGGCCCTGTCGGCGCGCGCGGGAGGCGCGCCGGTGTGGAACGGCACCTGGCGGGTTGCCTTCTGGGGTGCCGCCGCAATGGCCGTGACCGCGGGTGCCGGTGCCTTGTTTGGTGCGGTGGCCTGAGCGTTGGAAGCGGGCAGGCGGGCAGGGCAACCAGCCCCTGCCGTGCAGCCATCTCGGCCTGTCTGGCGACCAGCCCCGCATGGTTTTCGATGCATGCTGGCGTTCATGCGGGACCGCGCCGCAGTCTTTGTGCCGAGGGCAACTGAACATGCTGTTGTCCACGTACAGCGGGCCTGTTCAGCTGCCCGCCGAGGGTTGGCGCAGCCCGGTTCAATGCGGGCGCGTGCCTCAGGGCGTGGACACGGCGGACGCCTTTTCGATGTCGTCCAGCACCTGCCGCACCGCTTTCAGAATCAGCCGGTCCGACAAGGCCTCATCCACTTCGGGCACATCCCAGTCGAATATTGAGCGGTACTTCTCAACCAGGTTTTTCACATCGGCTGTGAGCTGCGCGCGCTGCGCGCTCATCTCCAGTTGTTCGATGCCGCCAGTGTCGGGTGATGCGATTTGCGTTGTCATGTGAAGGGCACTGTGCTTGGGTTGGAGCGTCTTGCCGCCATCGGGGTTGATGGGCAGGGGAAAAGCCACAAACCTAGGCCTTCTGGTTTGAGCGGTCTGTGCGGTGATGAACATTCAGGTCTGGCGCCAGCCAACGAGAGCACTGAAGCTGCAAGACTTCATCATCAATGGTTTTGCGGTTCGGATCTTTCCAGGGCCGCGCCTTGCGGCAACGGGTAGCCGTCGGCCACATAGGCCGGGCCTTTCATCACACGCACGATCAGGCAGCCCAGCGCCACCGTCAGCACCAGTGACCAGTGCAGCATGACCACGCCGATCAGGGTGTAGTCCCACAACAGCTGCGCGCCGTCACTGGCGCCGCCCGGGGCGGGCGCGGGTGCCAGCGCGTGGTTGACCAGCGACACCGCAAGGGGCAACAACGTGCCCCATAACAAGATCGCCGGCAGGCGCCGCCAGATGGTGTGCTCCAGCCCCGGCGCCGTGCGGGTATGGCCGGGCAGCTTTTTGAACAGGTTCACGAAGACCTCGTCAGGGTTGCAGGGCAGGCGGTGGAATGGACAGAAAGCAGGGCTCGATTTTGCGCGCCTTCATTGGTTGATGCAGGCACACGAGCCGCAAGCCCTGGGCGGACCCCCGGTTCTCATCCGTTCCGGCCCCTCGCAGCGGGTTCCCATGACCTGGCCCAGTCGGCGTCATCACCAGGTGCTTGTTTCTTGCGATGCGCGCAGCCAGAATCAACTGGCACACGGGAGCAACTCGCGATGGCAGAACTCACCGCCTTGCTGGCTGCGGCGCGCCACGGGGATCAACAGGCCGCGGGTCAGGTTTTTGGCCTCGTCTACGACGACCTTCGACGGCTGGCCCGCGCCCGCTTGCGGCAGCACAAGGCCATGACGCTGCTGGACACCACGTCGCTGGTGCACGAGTGTTACCTGAAGCTGATCGGCCAGACCGTGCTGCCGGTCGAGGACCGCCGCCACTTTTTCGCCTATTCGGCACAGGTGATGCGTTCGGTCATCGTCGATTTTGCGCGGGCGCGCAACGCCGAGCGGCGCGGCGGCATGGCAGAGCACGTGGTGCTCGACACTGCTTTGGGTGACGGCATGGCCGCACCCGAGGCCGACGCGCTGCGCGTGAATGACGCACTTCTGGTGCTGTCGCAGGCCGAACCGCGGCTGGCGCAGGTGGTCGAGATGCGTTATTTCGGTGGTCTGACCGAAGCCGAGATTGCGCAGGCGCTGGACGTATCCGAGCGCACCGTACGCCGTGATTGGGAAAAGGCAAGGCTGCTGTTGCTGGCCGCGCTCGAATAGCGCCCATCGGTCATGGCCGCTTTGCCTGCGCGCATGCGTACTTCCGGTCAGGGGGTGTCAACCGTGATGCCTCCATCGACCGCAGGAGCAGCCCATGAACCCGATCACCTCACCGTTGCGGCGGGCGTTGACCGCCGCCACCCTTGGCCTGGCGTTGGCCGCGGCAGCGCGGCCGGCGCTGGCCCAGGTGCCCGGCACTGGCGACGCTTTCGCCGAAGCCATGCAGTCGTACGAACAGAGCCACTGGGAGCAGGCCCACACCACGCTGGCGCGCTTGGCCGATCAGGGTCACCACGAGGCGGCACGTATCGTGCTGCAGATGTGGGCCTACGGACCGCGTCTGTACGGTGTCGAGTTTGTAGGCAGCGCAGATCGGCTGGCGCGCTGGACCCAGGTTCTGGGTTGCACGCCGCAAGCCCTGACACGCGACTGCGTGCTGACGGCGCGGCGTTGAAGCAACGTGACGCGACGGGCGGGCGTGCTGCCGCCCGGCGGCCACCCGGGGCCGTTGTGTGAGCCTGGACGCGGCCGCGATGAAACGCCTGTCGACCTTGCTCGACGAGGCGCTGCCGCTGGACCGGACCGCACGCGAGGAATGGCTGTCGCGTCTGAGCGGCGACGCCTTCGACCTGGCGCCGACACTTCGTCGGCTGCTGTTGCGCCAGGTGCCGCGAGAGACCGGCGCGTGGCTCGACCGCGGGCCCGCATTCACGGCGCCGGACGAGTTGCTGCCCGCGGCCTTCACCGCTGGCGACTGTGTCGGCCCTTACCGGTTGCAGCACGTCATTGGGCAGGGCGGCATGGGCGAGGTCTGGCTGGCCGAACGCATCGATGGCCAGCTCAAACGCCGCGTGGCGTTGAAGCTGCCCATGCTGGGTTTGCGCCGCGCGGTGCTGGTGCAGCGTTTTGCGCGCGAACGTGACATCCTGGCCGCACTGACACACCCGCACATCGCACGGCTCTACGACGCCGGTTTGGCCGACGACGGCCAGCCCTATCTGGCACTGGAATATGTCGATGGCCAGCCCATCACCGCCTATTGCGATGCGCGTGGGCTGGGCACCCGCCAGCGGGTGCAGCTGTTGATGCAGGTGCTGCAGGCGGTGCAGCACGCACACGCCCACCTGGTGGTGCACCGCGACCTGAAGCCCAGCAACGTGCTGGTCACCGAAGCGGGCCAAGCCATGCTGCTGGACTTCGGCATTGCCAAGCTGCTGTTGCCCGACCAGAACGCGGCCGGTGCGACCGAACTTACGCAGCTGGGCGGACGTGCGCTGACGTTGGAATACGCGGCACCGGAACAAGTTGCCGGCATGCCGGTCAGCATTGGCACTGATGTGTGGGCGCTGGGGGTGCTGGCCTACGAACTGCTGGCGGGACAGCGGCCATTCAAGGGCCCGCCGCGCGAGCTTGAACAGGCCATCCTCACCCTGCCGCCGGCTCGTCTGCACGGCATCCCTGCAGACCTGGCCACCATCGTGTTGAAGGCGCTGAAAAAAGTGCCGGCTGAACGTTATCCCACGGCCAACGCCTTTTCGGAGGACCTGGGCCGCTGGCTGCGTGGTGAGCCGGTGCTGGCGCAACCGGACGGGGTTTGGTACCGCACGCGCCGATTCTTCGGCCGTCATCGGGGCGCCACGGTGACGGCCGCTGCCGTGTTGGCAACGTTGGTCGGTGCCAGCGCTGTGTCCGTATGGCAGGCGCGCCTGGCGCGGCTCGAGGCCCGGCGCGCACTGGCGGTGCAGGATTTCTTGCTGGACCTTTTTCGGGTCAACACCGCAGACCAGGCCGACCCCGTTCGTGCACGCCAGACGACGGCCCGCGAGCTGCTGGACCGTGGCGCTTCACGGCTCAAGGGTGCCTTGGTCGACGAACCGGATTCAAGGTTGATCCTGGCGCAGACACTGGGCGATCTGTATGCAGAGCTTCAGCTGTGGCCCGAGGCCTCGACATTGACCGCCGAAGAAGTCCAGTTGACGCGCCGACTGCACGGCGCCGTTAACCCCCGCCTGGCCAAGGCGCTGGTCGATCACGCACGGGCCCTGGACATGCGCGAACGCGACTCGGCGACCGAGGTGATGCCGCTGCTTGCCGAGGCCGAGCACATCCTGGATGTCACCGGCGACCAGGACAGCGTCCTGCGGGCGCGGTTGCACACGCTGTTTGCCGCCCATCTGCTGGGTCGCTCCGTGCTTGACGCGAGGCGCCACGCCGAGCGTGCGGTGAGCATCTTTCGCAACCACCATGCCCTGGACCCGGGGCAGGAGGACGCGCTGGAGATGCTGACCAACGTCTTCCTCAGGCAAGGCGACCGGGCGGCGGCCGCCGACACCATCGGCCAGGCGCTGACGCTGGCCCGACAGCGCGGCCGCACAGACTTCCGGGTGGCGCCCCTGTTGCGTCGCGCTGGTGAGATCCAGGCCTTTGCCGGTAACGCCGGGGCAGCGGAGTCGTTGCTGCGCGAATCGCTGGCCATGTCGGAACGGCTTTACGGTCCGCATGGCGTGGCCACTTCGCCTGTGCGGTTGAGCCTGGCGCGCAACCTGGCTTGGGCCGGGCGCACGGCCCAGGCGCGACCATTGGCAGACCAGGCGCTGGCCGACACGACGGCACCGGCTGGCGGCGGCGAAGCTTTTCGGGTGCAGGAAACGCGCCGCCTGGTGTTTGAGGTGTACTGGGCGCAAGGTGATCTGGCCGCCTGTCGTGAAGTGCTGGTGCAGGCCTTCAAGGCCATGGGCTCAGGCGAGCCGGATTCCTTCGAGCATGCCGACCTGCTGCTCGACCGTGCCATGGTCGAGACAGCCGTTGGCGACCTCGTGCGCGCCCGGGCCAGCCTGGACCGGGCGCGTGCCATGGAGGGCCGTCTCGGCCTGGGGCCACAAAGCCGGTTGAGTCGCAACGTCGATTTGCAGGCGGTTGAACTCCAGTTGGCTTCGCGCGACGCCGCAGGCGCCCTCGTGGCGGTGGACCGGCTGCTGGCCGACGCCGGCCCCGACGGGTGGATGGACGCAACCATTCTGCGTGCCCAGGCGCTGGCGGCCGTCGGCCGTGCCGACGAGGCCCGCCAGGTTGTGGACACCGCACTGAACGGGCTCACGTCTGCAGCCGACCGCGAGTGGCGCGCTGATGCGGAGGTCAAACTGCAAGGCCTGGCCGGCCAGCTGTTGCTGCAGGCGGGCGACTGCCGTGGCGCACGGCCTGCACTGACGCGCAGTGTCGAGCTGTACAGGCGCATCCATGTGCCGACCAGCCCGTGGCGCGTGCGGGCTGAGGCGGCGCGAAACATCTGCTTGGCCCGGCTGAACACGGCTGACGCCGCGCCTGTTCGGCGCTGAATGCCGCGGGGTGCCGTTGATGACCCGGTTTCCGCCCCTGCGCTGGCCGTCCAGCCGCGATATGGGTCCTTCTGGACGACGGCATCAGCGGCGCGTGTTGAACCGGGCAGCCTGGTCGCGGGCAGCCCTGCGCGGTGGGCCAAGGCCTTGTCGGCGGCAGCGATCCAGGCGCAGCGCGATGGTGCACTGCGTTATAGGCAAGCTGCTGCGGCCTATCGCACGAAGTGGGTGCCTATGGCGGGCGGCTTGACGGTTGGCTCCTTGCCGGCCTGGCGGCCGGTGCCAGCCCCCTAAATCAAACCGCGAACCGATGGCCGATTCGTGCCGCCTTCCCCGTATTGACCTGCAGGAGCCCGATTTCAGGCTTCGCCACACAGCAGGAGCATGACCATGACCACCGCAACGAAGGACTTCCCGCATCTGAAGCCTTACCTGTCCACCGCCGTGCCGCTGATCACCGCCATGCTGTCAGTTGCGGCGGTGTTGGCCGCAGCCCGCTGGCTGGACGACGCGCTGGACCGCACCGACCTCGCCCAGCGCGGCGCAGCCGTGCTGCCCGTGGCCGCGCTCGCAGCGGTTCCGCCGGCCTTTGGGTACGACCCATCCGTGCCCGACGCCACTGCCGTCTTCAGCGGTCGCGAAATACCGACTGGTGAACAGCCAGCCACATTCTGAACACCCTCCAGCGAAGGAGTCCATTTGATGAAAGCCGAACAAAACCAGCGCAGGCGCGACCGCCTGCTGCGCGAGTGCAATGTCTCGTCTGCGCCCGCCTGGCTGATGGCCCTGTTGGGCCTGGTGACGGTAGCCTGGCTCGCGACCCACGTGGACGAATCGACGGTGGTGCCCGTGGCCGAGCCCACCGCCGACAGCCCGGTGCCAGCGGCCTGATCCCGCAGCTTGTCCTGTGCTCCAGCGCCAGTGGCGCTTGACGGTGGTCTGGCGGCTCGTTGAACAGGATCAGCCGGTCTCGTTGGCGGCTGTCCGGGTCTGCCGTGTTGGCCTGCGTGCACAGCGTGTACCCATGGCGATTCGTTCACCAGGCGGGCGCTTTGTGGGCGGCCAGCAGGTCCGCGACAGACGTCACACCGCGCGTGGTGCGTGACCACCACTGTGAAAACGAGCCACAGTGCCGATCCACGGACGCAAACAGTTGTGGTGCGGCGTCGCAGGTTGCCCAGCGCGAGAGCCAGGGCGCCAGGTGGGGTTCGTCGATGCCGCGCACCCGGCGGGCGTGTTGCAAGGCACTGGCAATGGCCGAGGCGTCGCCAAACCAGCACCCGGGCGCCAGCTCGGCCATGCGTTGGACCACAAATTGCCAGCGGCGAAGGCTCCACGGCCAGGCCTGGTGAAAGTCCGCCACAAACAGGCCCAGCACCAGCGTGTCGGCCGGCAAGGCCGGGGGCAGTTCACCCAGGTTCCACGGGTGGACCAGCCAGACCTCGCGGCCCGCCACCGCGGCGGCATTCGGTGGCACCAGGCCCAGTGCCTGCGGTGGTGTCGTCAGCAGGTCCGGTTCTACAGCGCGGTGGCATCCGATGGCCGCGGCCCGTTTTGGTGGTGGCTGGGTGACGGGCGGCTTGGCCGGTTGCCGCGCCAGACGGTCCAGCGACTCGTGGCTGGTGTCGATGACACTGCCCGGGCTGTGCCAGGGCATCGGCGCATAACGGGCGAAATTATCGGCATTGAACAGGTAGGGCTTGTGGCTGCCGGTGCCCGCCACCCATTGCCAGCTCAGGTGGTTGCTGGCCAGGTCGCCGTCCAGCAGGTGCCCGTACAGCCAGTCGGCGCCAGCGCGCCAGTGCACCTTGCGCACGTGGACCACGTAGCTGGCCAGCCACATGCGCGCGTGGTTGTGCAGCATGCCGGTGCGGTACAGCGTGCGCACCGCTTCGTCCACCACCGTCAAGCCGGTGCGGGCCTGGCGGAGGTCGCATGGCAGGTCCGGCGCGCAGGCGTTGTCGGGCAGCGGGCCGGTGTGCAAAGACTGCAGGATGGCCGGGCCCCGGTGCTGCCAGACATGGCGAAAGTAAGCACGCCAGCCCAGTTCGTAAACAAACTTGTGTTGCACGTGAAGCGCATGCCGGGCAGCTACACCCGCCAGCACCTGCGGCAGCGAAACCAGGCCGTGTGTGATGTAGGGCGACAGGCCGGTGACGGCGCCTTCGATGTGCTTGCGGGTGCGCGCATAAGCGGCGGGCCGCACCGCGGCGATGCGGGAGTGCGCGGCTGCCACGGTGGGCGGCCAGGCGGGTTCTGGCGTCGGTTCAGGCGCCGGTTCCAGGGTCGGCAACCAGCCTTGTTCAGGCATGCGCCACGCCCACCTGGCCACTGCGGATGGCGCCGGCACGGTCGGCCACCGCCTGTTTCTGCTCGGCCGTCAGCCGCGCCAGGTTTTTCACCTGCAGCGCCATGCGCGGGTTTTTTGCCAGCAGTGGTTCGTGGCGCATCAAGAAGTCCCAGTACAGCGTGGTGAACGGGCAGGCCTGGTCGCCGCTGCGTTGCGCCGGGTCGTAGCGGCAGCCTTTGCAGTGCGGGCTCATGCGTTGGATGTACTTGCCGGTGGCCACGTAGGGCTTGCTGGCCATGAAGCCGCCGTCGGCAAATTGGCTCATGCCCAGCGTGTTGGGCAACTCCACCCATTCCACCGCGTCCCCGTACACCGCCAGGTACCAGGCATGCACCTGCTGCGGCTACACGCCCAGCATCAGCGCATACAGGCCTGTCACCATCAGGCGCTGGATGTGGTTGGCATAGCCGTGTGCCAGCGTCTGTGTCAGCGCGTCGCGCAGGCAGGCCATGTCGGTGTCGCCGGTCCCATAGCAGGCCGGCAGGTCTTGTGTGGCGGCCAGCGTGTTGAGTTGCGCATAAGCCGGCATCTGCGTCCAGTAGATGCCGCGCACGTATTCGCGCCAGCCCAGGATCTGGCGCACAAAACCCTCCACGCTGGCCAGCGGTGCGCGGCCGGCGTCGTGGGCGACCACGGCCGCGGCCACCACCTCGCGCGTGGTGTTGTCGGATTCGAAGTGCGCACGGGGTGGCACGGCGCCGGGTCCGGCGGCGTCAAAGGCTTCGCGGTTGTCGGCATCGAAGTTCCATTGGCCGCCCAAGGGTTCGGGTTCGGCTTCGCCCGGCCCGCCATCGGTCATCAGCACACGATGTTGCTTGCGCTGTGCCCGGTAGAAATACTCCATGCGCAGGCTCTTGCGGTTTTTGGCATGCGCCGCAAATTCACGCATGGTGGTGAAGAAGTGGCGGTCTTCGCGGATATCCAGCTGCAGCGCCTGGGTCTTGGCCACCACCTTGATGGCCTGCAGCACGCGCCAGTCGCCCGGACTGTCATCACCAGTTGGGTCGGCCGCAGGCGCTGCACGTCGGCCTGCAATTGCGCACTCAGGCTGCCCTGGTTGCCGTGGTCGTCCAGCCGGGTGTAGTGCAGCGGGCGGCCCGTGTCCTGAAAGGCTCGCGCAAAGGGGCGCATGGCGGCCAGAAACATCACCAGCCGCGGTTTGCCGGACCACACGTGGGTGGCCTCTTCAGCCACCTCGGCCATCCACACGGCGTCCTGGCCGGGGTCGAAACCGTCGAACGCCGCCGCGTCCAGGTCGAGCTGGTCGCCCAGCAGGACGATCAAAGACCGCAACTCAGCCACGCGGACTGGGCCGGCGGCGGCAGGCGTTGCTGCAGTATTTCACCTCGGCCCAGTTCCAGGCCCAACGGCGACGCCAGCTCATGGGCAGGCCGCAGCCTGCACAGGGTTTGCTGGGCAATGCGGCCTTGTTGCCCCGAAAACTGGCGGCGGCGCGCTTCATGCCGCCAGTTCGGGCGCTGGGCTCGTGGGCGCCAGCGCCCCGCCGACATCAGCTGGCAGCAGCCCATGGCACAGCGCCTGCGCCGACAGCCACGCACCCTCGACGCCGGCACCGCCCAGGAAGTCGCCACACACGCCCAGGCCCTGGCTGGCGTCCCACCAGCCTGACGGCGTTGGTGCCGGCGTCGGGCATTGCGGCAGCGCGTAGCGCCAGCGGTGCACGGTGCAGACCTGCCAGTTGACGGGCTCGCCCAGCGTTTCGGTCAGTGCGTCCTGCAACTGTTGCAGGACCTCCTCAGGTGCCTGGTCAAGGTGCTGGCGGCTCCAGGCAGCCCGCGCATGCGCGACCCAGTGGGCCTGGCTGGACACGGCATCCCGGCCGGGCCGGCTGTCGCTGCGCAGCACGCAGGCCAGTGGCCCAGTGGTGGGCCTGGCGAGCGCCCATGCTGTTGCGGTTTGCGGCACGGTGGCGACACCCATCAAGGTCCAGCAGGGTTGCATGGGCGCCACGGCGGCGTGGCGTGCCCAGTCGGGCCGGTGCGGGCCCAGCAAGGTGGCGGCCTGCGCAGGGGGCAAGGCCAGCAAAACGGCGTCGAAGCACTCACCGTGCTGTTCGGTCCCGGCGCTCAAAAGCCAGCCCTGCGGCGTTTTTTGCAGGCTGTCGACGGCAAAAGACCAGCGGGTCGGGGTGTTGGCCAGCAGATGGCGGCAAAGGGCGGGCATGTCGGGTGTGGGCAGGAACAGCGGCCCCGGCATGTCGTCGGCCGTCGCGTCGCCAACGGCTCGTGCAGGCTGCCACTCGGCCATGACGCCCGCCTGCAGCATCTGGTCAACAAACCCCTGAAAGGTCGGGGTATCAGCCGTGATGGCCACGGCACCATGGTCCAGCCGGGTGGTGTGACGCCGGCCCTGATCGTCTTCCCAGCTCAGGCGTCGCGTGGCCAGGCGCCCGCCGGCGCCACGGGACTTGTCGAACACGTGCACCCTGTGCCCGGCCTGCGCCAGGCGGTGTGCGCAGGCCGCGCCGGCGATGCCGGCGCCCAGGACGGCCACGCGCTTTGATGGTGTGCTTTTCATTTGAGCATGATACGCGTTTGAGTTCAAGACCGCTTCAATGGTTGTTTATTGACGAATTAGATTCATAATCGGCGTCAAATACGATTCAAATTTGGAGAATCATGGGTCCGTCCGACGCGTCAGTGCTGCCTACCCATCCCCCAGCGGGCGCCGCTGATGCGGGCTTGCACCGCAGCGGCGCCGTGGCCCGCATGCTGGGCATGCCTGTGGCGACGCTGCGGGTCTGGGAGCGCCGCTACCGCCTGTCACAACCGGCGCTGTCGCCCAGTGGCCGGCGTTTGTATTCGGCAGACGACGTGCGACGCCTGGCACTGATCAAGCAGCTGACCGACCGTGGCCACGCCATCGGTACCTTGGCGTCGCTGGACATGGCACGGCTGCAGCAGGTGGCCGCTACGCACGCGCAGGCCTCGGACGCCAGCCGCCCGCTCGAACAGACCCCCGCCCGGGCCTGGCGGCTGGCGGTGGTGGGCGCCGCGTTGGCTGCGCGTTTGCAGCGCCAGGAGACCTTTTCCCGCCCAGGGGGCAGGCCGGTGCAGCTGCTGGGACCGTTCGACCATGCCGCGCAGGCCGCGGCCGCTTTGCAGGCGTCGGACGTGGATGCCGTGCTGATCCACGCGCCGCATCTGCAGCCGGATGGGCTGGTGTTTTTTGACGCTGCGGCACCTGCACTGTCGGCCGTTCCCAAGGCCGTGCTGTACGGGTTTGCCGCGGAGGCCGTGTGCGAAGCCCTCGCCGCCCGAGGTGTGGCCTTGTTGCGGGACCCGCAGCCCGACTTGGTGCTGGCGCAGTGGCTGCACCACCTGGCGCAGGCCGCGGCCGCACCGGTGTCGCTGGCCACCGTGCCGACTGCCGAGTCCGCGCCGCCACGGCGCTGGGACGACGCGGCGCTGGCGGCCTTCGCCAGCCGCACGTCGGCCGTGGCCTGTGAATGCCCGCGCCACGTGGCCGACCTGCTGGTGCAGCTGGCGCACTTTGAAAGCTACAGCGCCGACTGTCTGAACCGCAACGCGCCGGACGCCCAATTGCATGCCTATCTAAGGCAGCTGGCGGCCCGGTCGCGCACGGCGTTCGAGACCGCCCTGGAACATGTGGCCTTGCATGAAGGCCTGAAGTTGCCTTGATGGCTGCAGGCCGGCGGCGCAGCGCGCTTGTGTTGTGTCTACGGCACGCGCCAGGCCGTGGCACCCGACGCTTCGTTTTGCCGGCGGGCTGCCTGGAGCACCACCACAACACCCCAGACCGCGCCCAGGCCCACGGCCAGGCCGACGAGACTCCAGCCTGCGGCCCACTGGCTTTCCAGCGCATAGGCGTTGCAGATGCGGCGGTTGTCGGTGGCCATGACCAGACCCACCGCGCTGAGCATGGACACGGCGTAGCCCACAAAAAACAGCTGCAGCGCCCCCGGCGACAGGCGCATGGCGCGGCTCAGCAGCACACCGCTGGCCAGCAGAGACAGCAGCTTGACCGCGTCGGCCATCGGCAGCACCACCGCGCGGTCGATGGCCGAGGGCAGCATCCAGTACGTCAGCAGCGCCTGCGCCAGCAAGAAGCTGGTCAGCCCGAACTGGTCCCAGCCCAACAAGGCCGCAGGCCTGTGGCGGCCCGCCACTTGGCCCGCGCCGAACAACCAGCCGGCCGCCACCAGCAGCGGCATCTGCACCACCATGTGCCAGACCATGCTTTGTTCGATCAGAAAGCGCAGCGGCGGCACGGACAGCAACACGGCGCTCAGGCCCAGCAGCACCGAGGCCGCCGTCAACGCACGGCCCACGCCACCCGTTCGACCCACCGAATCAGCGCTCATGGCGCCCCCAGGGCGATGTTGATGATCTGGCGGGCCTGCTCGTAGTCCACGATCTGCACCAGCCGGCCGCCGCGCACGATGTGCAGCGCCGCGTTGTGTTCAAACTCGCCCAGCGGCGCCGGAATCACCATGATGCCGAAGGCGTCCAGCAACGCACGCCGGTCCTGTGCCGCAGCCAAGGTGGTCACACGCCAGGCGGCGTCGTCCATGCGCATGCGCTGGGCATAGTCGCGCAGGACGGCGGGGCTGTCGTGGGCCGGGTCGAAACTGATCGACATCAGGCCGATGCGGCCTTGCAGGCCGCCGTCGATGATCTGCTGCTGCAGCTGCGCAAACACACCGCCCAGCGCGCTGCACACGGTCTGGCAGCGGGTGTAGACAAAGTCGACGATCCACACGCGCTGGTCGCTGGCCAGCAGCAAAGGCAGTGCCGTGGTGCGGCCTTGTGCTTCCACCAGCAGCAGGTCGGGCAGCGCGCGCGGTGCCTGCTCAACCTGGGTGCGGCGCAGGGTTTCCGTGGTGAAGGCATTGCCCCCGGCGGTGGCCTGCCACAGCACCACCAGGGCCAGCACCAGCACCGCGATGCTGGCCAAAAAAGTCTTGAACAGCGGCGGCGCAGGAGCGCCGGTGTCAGCTGCCGGACTTGAGCTCGGCGCCACCCTTGAAGGCCTCTGTTCTGGCCTTGGTGGCCTCGCGCTGCGCGGCCACGTCGGCCGGTGCGATGGCTGCGGCCTTGTTGCCCCAGTCGCTGCGGATGTAGCTCATCACCGCCGCCAGTTCGTCATCGCTCAGTGTTTTCCACGCCGGCATCGCGCCCTTGTAGACCGTGCCCGCCACTTCCATCTCACCCACCACGCCATGCAGCAGGATGTTGATCAGCAGCTTGGGGTCGCCGGTTACCCATTCCGACGCCGCCAGCGGTGGAAACACGCCGCTGATGCCCGCGCCCGTGGCCTGGTGGCAAGCGACACACTTGCTGCTGTAGACCTGTTTACCGTCGACCTTGCTGACGGCGCCGGTGATCTGTTCAGGTGGGCGCAACGTGGCCACCGTGCGCTGGTCGCCATAGGCCGAGTTTTCGCCCGACGGTGTGCTGTAGATGTAGAACGCGCCCCACATGGCCATGGCGCCCAGGAACATGGTCAGAAACCAGGGCAGCGGCCGGACCCCCTCGTCGGGGTCGGCGTTTTCACGCTGGCGTTGGGCCGACGGTTCTTTCTGCGTGCCCTTGCGGTTGGGCTTGTTCATGGCTTGGCCCCCTCAGGCGGCGTGGCGCGCGGCGCCAGCGCCGGGTAGGTGCGGTCCAGCGACAGCAGGTATTCCACCAGCGCCAGCGCTTCAGGTTTTGCAACCACGACCTGGCCTTCCTTTGCAAAAGCCGGCGGCAGGTTCACCACGGTTTCACCGGGCTGCGCTGCGCCCTGCCGAACGTCGAACAGAAACGGGTAAGCCGGCATGATGGACCCGGGCGTGTAGGCGCGCGGCTGGTACAGGTGCCCCAGCTGCCAATCCTTGCTGGGCTGGCGGGCACCGATGTTCAACAGGTCCGGGCCGGTGCGCATGGTGCCCAGCAGGTGCGGCGTGTCGTGGGCGTAGTCACCGGCCACCGAAGCGCGGCCCCAGCCGCGCAGCGCGTCGGGCGCCTGTTTGATGTCACGGGGCTGCTGCGAATGGCAGTACACACAGCCATTGGCGATGTAGACCTGCCGGCCGGTGAGCTGCACGCTGGTGTAGGGCTTCAGACCCGCCGGCGGTGGCACGTCTTTCAGCAGCAGGTAGGGCATCACCACCAACAGCGCCGTGGCACCGCCCAGGATGACCATGGCACCGGTGATGATGCGCAGCTCGTCCATTTCCCAGAAGCTGGATGGGGTCGCGCTCATGCTGCAACCCCCTTGCGGCCGAGTGACGTCAAGATCGACGTGCCCAGCAAGGCCGCGCCCAGGCGCCGCGGACCAAACTTCCAGCCCATGGCAAAGAAGTGCGCTGCAAACACCAGGTGGCCCAAGGTCATCAAGCCGCCGCCGATGGATCGTGCCTGCAGGTAGGGCAGCGTCAGCGCCACCGACTGCATGAAGGGCACATCCGCGTTCAGCATGGCCAGGCCTTGCAGCCAGCCGCCGATGGACAGCCAGATGAAGTAGATGGCAAAACCGATCAGCACCAGCCAGAAATGCAGCGAGATCAGACGCGGGTACGGCCACTCCCAGTTCATCACGCGCGGCATGATGAAGTAGATGGAGCCGAACATCACCATCGAGAAAAAGCCATAAAGCCCCAGGTGCGCGTGTGCCACCGTGTAGTGCGTGAAGTGGGTGACGGTGTTGACCGCACGCAGTGCCTCCAGTGAACCCTGCACCGAAGCCGCTGTGTACATCATCGCGCCCAGCACGATGAAACGCAGCGTGGGTGAATACCGCAGCGCGCGAAAGTTGCCCAGCACCGTCATGTGCTGGTTCACGGCCACGGCAAACACCGGAATTACCATCATCATGCTCTGCACGATGGAAATGGTGATCAACCACGAGGGTACCGGCCCGCCGATGAGGTGGTGGCCGCCCACCTGGCTGTAGAAAAACGCCAGCGACCAGAAGCCCAGCAGCGACAGGTTGTAGGAATGGATGGGCTTGCCCAGCACCTTGGGTATGAAGTAATAAGCCGCCGCCAGCCCGATGGGCGTGAACCACAGGCCCAGCACGTTGTGGCCGAACCACCAGTTCATCGTGGCCTGCTGCACGCCGAAGTGCAGCCCGGGCCAGTTGGCGATCAGGAACAGGATGGGAAACCACAGCAGCCCGGCCGCGATGTACCAGACCGACACGTACAGGTGCTTGACCTTGCGCTGCAGCAGCGTCAGCCACATCGGGATGCCCACCATGGCACCGCCCACCACCAGCAGGATGTCGATCTGCCAGGGGTATTCCAGCCATTCCAGGCCGTCGGAATAACCCAATGCAATGGCCACCGTGCCGGCAAACACGCCGATGCTCCACAGCGCACCGCCAAACAGCGCGTATCTGGCACCCACCAGTTCGGTTTTCAGCAAGCGCGGAATCAGCCACAGCGCCACGCCCACGCCGGCCAGCGAACACCAGCCGTAGGCCACCATGTTCAGGTGAATGGGGCGGATGCGGCCGAATGTCAGCCAGGCATAGTCCACCCACCAGTCGGGCGCGTGCAGCTTGATCGACGAGATCAGCCCCGCCAGCGACGCCAGCACCAGCCACACCACGGCCAGCGTCAGGCTCACGCCCACCACCAATGAGGTGGATTGGTCGGCGCGGTCGCGGGCGCGGGCGTCGACATCGGCCAGGCGGCGCGCGCTGTCGTCGCTGGCAGCCTTCTGCAGCCCGCCCTTCTGTGCCGACGTGGCTGCAGGGTCTTCAACCTGCCCCAGTTCGTTGGGCGCAAAAATTTCGGTCGCCGCGGCCACGCCGTCGCCAAACAGGCCGTTGGACAAGGACCAGATGAACACAAACAAGGCGCCGATGGACAGCACAAAAGTGCCCAGCAGGATACTGACCGTGAAGTCCATGGAATGATGCTCGGGTGGGGTTCTGGGTAGGCGATGTCGTCAGGCTGCGTCTTCAGCCACTGGCGCAGACGCAGGTGCGGGCGAGTCATGAGTCAACATGTCCGGCGCCAATTCGGCGATGGCTTGATAGTGCGTCAGGAAGACCTGACCCTTCAGCTGACGCAGAAAAGCCGTCGCCTGTAGTCTGTCCATCACGGGCCCCTTGATTTCGGACAGGTGCAGCGTGATGCCCGCGTCCAAAAGCCGGTGTTCGATGGCCTCCAGGCTTTCCAGCGCGCTGGCATCGATGTCGTTGATGGCCGAGCACTGCAGCACCACATGGCGCAGGCCGGGTTGCGCCGCCACGGCGCTGTTGATGCGGTCTTCCAGGCTGCGCGCGTTGGCAAAGTACAGGCTGCCATCCACCCGCAGACTCAGCAAAGCCGGGCTGGTGCGCACCTGGTGGCGCTGCACGTTGCGGAAGTGTTCGGTGCCCGGCACCAGGCCCACGCTGGCGATGTGCGGGCGGCTGGTGCGCCACAGGTACAGCGCCAGCGACACCGCCACGCCCACCACCAGCCCTGTTTCAACGCCCAGTGCCAGCGTGGCCAGCAAGGTCGAGGCCACGGCCAGGAAGTCGGGTTTGGAATAGGCCCAGGTGCGCTGGAGGATGCCGAAGTCCACCAGCGACAGCACCGCCACGATGATGGTGGCAGCCAGCGTGGCCTGGGGCAGGTGATACAGCGCCGGCGTCAGCAGCAAGGTGGCCAGCAAAATGCCGCCGGCGGTGAACACGCCGGCGGCGGGGGTCTGCGCACCGGCGTCAAAGTTCACCACCGAGCGCGCAAAACCGCCGGTGACCGGGTAGCCGCCGGTGAACGAGGCGCCCAGATTGCTGGCGCCCAGCGCCACCAGTTCCTGGTCGGGCTCGATGCGCTGGCGGCGTTTGGCCGCCAGTGTCTGGCCCACCGAAACCGACTCGACAAAACCCACCACGCTGATCAGCAGCGCCGGTATGGCCAGTTCACGCCACAGCGACAAGTCCCAGGTGGGCATGGTCAGCGGCGGCAGACCTTGCGGAATGGCGCCGACGATCTTCACGCCCTGCGCCTGCCAGCCCATGGCCCAGGTCAGCATCGTGGTCACGGCAATGGCGGCCACCGGGCCGGCTTTGGTGATGACGTCGGCCAGCCGCGGCTTCAGCCCGAAGCCGATCAACACCGGTTTCAGGCCCTTGCGCACCCAGAACAAGAACGCCGTGGCTGTCACGCCCATCACCAGGGTCAACAGGTGCGTCTGTGGCAGTTGCCGCACCAGCGCGCCCACCAGTTCGATGAAGTTGTGGCCGCTGGCCTTCACGCCCATCAGCGTCTTCAGCTGGCTGGCGGCAATCAGCAGGCCCGACGCGGAGATGAAGCCCGAGATCACCGGGTGGCTGAGAAAGTTGGCCACAAAACCCATGCGCAGCAGGCCCAGGCCCAGCAGCATCACACCCGACAGAAAAGCCAGCGTCAGCGCCACCTGCGCGTGGGCGGCCATGCCCGGGCCGGCGTGTTCGCCCACGGCGGCGGCGGTCATCAGCGACACCACCGCCACCGGGCCCACGGCCAGCACGCGGCTGCTGCCAAACAGCGCATACAGCAGCAGCGGCGCCACGCTGGCGTACAGGCCCACTTCGGCCGGCAAACCCGCCAGCAAGGCATAAGCCAGGCTCTGCGGGATGAGCATGATGGTGACGATGAGCGCAGCCACCCCGTCGCTGACCAAGGTCTCGCGGTCGTATCGACGGCCCCAGTCCAGGATGGGCAGCTTGGGCAGCCAGTGCTTCAGTGACGGCGGCATCGACATCAGCCCACCATCTCGGGGCGGGCCAGCCATTCACGGCCTTTGAGCATGGCCTGCCCGTACAGCGGCGGCAACACCCGTTCTTTCAGGTACCAGGCCAGGGCCGACGGTTGGGTGCCGTCGATCAGCCACTGGGGAAAGCGGGGTGCCAGCTTGCCGCCGTCGGTGCCTTCGGCCAGCACGATCTTGCCGCGCTCCACGGTCAGCGGGCAGGAGCCGTAACCGTCGTACTTCGCATCAGCGCCGGCCCCGCCGGCCATCGGGCAGACGATGAGTTGCTTGTATTTGACGACGCGGCAGCCTTCCAGCACCACGGCGTTGTGCTCGGGTTCAAGCGCGGCCACGGCCGCCTTGATCCAGTGCACCCCTTGCGGCAGCACGCTGGCCATGCTGCGCGCGGTGCTGGGCGCGTCGAACACGCCGGCGCCGACCAACGTCCAGCCCGGCTGGTAGTCGTGCGTGTCGGCGGGTTCGATGATGGCGATGTCCAGCCCCGGCGAGCGCGCCAGCAAACTGGCGGCAGCGGCGATGCCGGCCGAGCCGCCGCCGACGATGACCACCTCGTGTGTGGCATCGGCCGTGTCCACCGGCGTCTTGCCGCCATGGACCAGGCGTCGCACCACACCCTTCAAGTCGTAGCCGGCCTGGGTGGCACGCGCCAGGATGTCGGGCAGCGGCTGCTGGCCGGCTTGCGACAGCGCCCACATCGTGGTCGACCGCATGCCGGTGCGGCAGAAGGCCAGCACGGGCGACGGCAACTCGGCCAGCAGCGCACCGAATTGCGCGCCCTCGGCGTCGGTGACCTTGCGCGACACCGCGGGCAGGTAGCGCATGGCCATGCCGCGCGCAGCGGCGGCGGCTTCCAGTTCGCTGAAGTTGGGCTGGTCGTTGCCTTCGCCGTCGGGGCGGTTGCAGATCAGTGACTTGAAGCCTGCCAGCTGCACGGTCTCCAACTCGTGCGCAAAGATCTGGGGCGCGACCGACAAGTTGTCGGTGAGCTTGCGAATGTCCATGGCCGGTCTCCTGGGGGGGGCGTGCAAAGAGGCCGCTCTGCGGCGGCCTGGAAAGAACCTGAGCCTTCAGACCGCGTTCAGCGGCACCTTGATGTATCGCGTGCCGTTGGACTCCGGCTCGGGCAACTGCCCGCCGCGCATGTTCACCTGCACCGACGGCATGATCAGCGTGGGCATGCCCAGGGTGGCGTCGCGCGCCTGGCGCATGGCCACAAACTCTTCTTCGCTGATGCCGTTGCGCACGTGCACGTTTTTTTCGCGTTCGTCGGCCACGGTGCTGACCCACTGCACCTCGCGCCCGCCGGGCTGGTAGTCGTGGCACATGTACAGCCGGGTGTCCGCCGGCAGGCTCAGCACCTTGTTGATGGAGCGGTACAGCGTGCGGGCGTCGCCGCCCGGGAAGTCGCAGCGGGCGGTGCCGTAGTCGGGCATGAACAGCGTGTCGCCGACAAATGCCACCGTCTGCCTGTCGTCGCTGACCACGTAGGTCAGGCACGCGGGTGTGTGGCCGGGTGTGTGCAGTGCGCGCGCCTTCAGGCCGCCGATGGCAAAAACCTCGTCGTCGCTGAACAGGTGGTCAAACTGGCGACCGTCGCATGCAAAGTCGCTGCCGGCGTTGAACAGGCTGCCAAACACCTTCTGCACGGTGGTGATGTGCCGGCCGATGCCCAGTTGCCCGCCCAGCGCCTGCTTCAGGTAGGGCGCCGCGGACAGGTGGTCGGCGTGCACATGGGTTTCCAGGATCCACTGCACGCTGGCGCCCAGTTCGCGAACACGGGCGATCAGCTTGTCGGCACTGTCGTGTGCAGTGCGGCCCGACTTGTGGTCGTAGTCCAACACGCTGTCGATCAGCGCGCATTGTTGGCTGGCGGGGTCCAGGACCAGGTAGCTGACGGTGGAGGTGGCGGGGTCGAAGAAGCCTTCAACCTGCAAGGCGCTGCGGGGGTTCATTGGCGTTGTCCGTTCAGGTTGCCCAGGGGGGGGGTGGTTTGGCGCCAACGCCGCGCCAGGTGTGCGGGCGTGGCAGTGCGAAAGTGCGCAGAGCTGACTATCATTCAAGATGCATGCCAGCTTGCTCGGCAGGGTCAAACAAAGCGCCAAGTATCTGATTTAAAAGCATAAAGGGGTGATGCGCGGCCTTCAAGTCAGCAGCCGTTTCTGGCTGCAGGCATGACATTCAAGGCATGGCAGTTCACATTGGCAGTAACTGTTGGCAGTGCGCTGTGGCAGTCCGTCGCGTTGCCTGGGCATGGCGTCCGAGCAGACCATCACATGTTGCGAGTGCCCCACCACCATGAATTCCAAGCCGCCTGAACCTGCGCTGGTCACCCGACCGGCTGCCGTCAACGCGCCGCAGGTCCAGGCCCTGGTGTCGTATCTGGAGCATGAGGCGCAGCCCATGATCGTGCTCGATCCGGACTACAACATCCTGGCCGCCAACACGGCGTACCAACGCCAGTTCGGCGCCGTGGGCCAGCCCTACATCGGGCACAAGTGTTACCGCATCTCGCACCACTACGACGTGCCTTGTGACCAGGCGGGTGAACACTGCCCCATGAAAAAGGCCTTCGAGATGAAGGGCCCGGACCGCGTGCTGCACATCCACCACACGCCGCGCGGGCCGGAGCATGTGGACGTGGAGTTGCGGCCCATCCTGGACGCGCAGCACGCGGTAGTGGCTTATGTCGAGCGCCTGTCCACCGTGCGCAGTGCCTCGGCGCGCGCCAGCACGGACGGCCTGGTGGGGCGCGCACCGGCGTTCAATGCCGCGCTGTCGGCGGTGCAGCGGGTGGCGCCGTCGATGCTGCCCGTGCTGCTGCTGGGTGAGTCGGGCACGGGCAAGGAACTCTTTGCGCGGGCAGTGCATGAAAGCAGCGCCCGCGGCCACGGCCCTTTTGTGGTGGTGGACTGTTCCGGCCTGACCGAAACCCTGTTTGAAAGTGAACTGTTTGGCTACGAAAAAGGCGCCTTCACCGGGGCCAGCGCACGCAAGCCGGGCCTGGTGGAAACCGCGCAAGGCGGCACCTTGTTTCTGGACGAGATGGGCGACGTGCCGCTGTCCATGCAGGTCAAGCTGCTGCGGCTGATCGAATCGGGTTCGTTCCGCCGCGTGGGCAGCATCGAAACCCAGCAGGCCGACTTTCGCCTGGTGGCGGCCACCCATAAACCGCTGCAGGCCATGGTGGCTGACGGCCGTTTTCGGCAGGACTTGTATTACCGCATCAGTGCCTTCCCCATCCACCTGCCGCCGCTGCGTGAACGGCGCGAAGACATCCCGCTGCTGGTGGATTCGTTTTTGCGGCGCGGCGCCGAGGCCAAGCACCGCATGACCGTGGAGCCGCTGGCCATGGCCTACCTGCAGGCCCATGACTGGCCGGGCAATATCCGCGAACTGCGCAACGTGCTGGAGCGAGCACGCCTGTTTGCCGACGACGGCATCGTGCGCGTTGAGCACCTGCCGGAATGGCTGAACGTGGCACCGCTCAACAGTGCGGCGCCGCTGCCCGCATCAGCGCCCTCGCCAAGGCCAGGAGCGGTGGACGACCAGACCCTGCGCAGCTGGGTCGAAGGCACACAGCTCACGCGCAAGGCGCTGGCGCTGCAACTGGGGCTGAGTGAACGCACGCTGTATCGGCGCCTGAAAGCCCTGGGTCTGGCCTGACGGACCCGGTGCGGCGGGCCCAGCGCCGCTGGCTGCCCATCGGGCGGCTCAGCGGTAGCGCTTGACCATGGCATCCATCGCAACCGGCTTGATGTGTGAAGCCCGCCCCGCGCAGCCAAAGGCCTCGAACCGCGCCTTCACGATGCCACTGGCCGCCTTGCGCGCTTCGATCAGCGCCTTGCGCGGGTCGAACTCGCTGGGTTGTTCGGCAAAGGCCTGGCGCATGGCGCCGGTCATGGCCAGGCGGATGTCGGTGTCGATGTTGATCTTGCGCACGCCACTTTGAATGCCGCGCTGGATCTCTTCGACCGGCACGCCGTAGGTTTCCTTGATGTCGCCGCCGTACTTGCGGATGATGGCCAGCCATTCCTGCGGCACGCTGGACGAGCCGTGCATCACCAGGTGCGTGTTGGGTACGCTGTCGTGGATCTGTGCGATGCGGTCGATGGCCAGGATGTCGCCCGTGGGCTTGCGGGTGAACTTGTAGGCGCCGTGGCTGGTGCCGATGGCAATGGCCAGTGCGTCCACGCCGGTGCGCGTGACAAAGTCGCGGGCTTGTTCGGGGTCGGTCAGCATCATGTCGTGCGTCAGCTTGCCGGCCGCACCCACACCGTCTTCTTCGCCGGCCTCGCCGGTTTCCAGCGAGCCCAGGCAGCCCAGTTCACCTTCCACCGACACGCCGATGGCATGGGCCATCTCGCACACGCGGCGCGTCACGCCCACGTTGTAGTCGTACGAAGCTGGAGTCTTGGCGTCTTCCATCAACGAGCCGTCCATCATCACGCTGCTGAAGCCCGAACGCATCGCCTGCAGGCACACCGCGGCCGAGGCGCCGTGGTCCTGGTGCAGCACCACCGGGATGTCGGGGTGGCTTTCAACAGCGGCCAGCACCATGTGGCGCAAATAGGCTTCACCCGCGTATTTGCGCGCTCCGGCCGAGGCCTGCAGGATGACGGGCGCGTCCAGCGCCTGGGCCGCTTCCATGATGGCCTGGATCTGTTCCAGGTTGTTGACGTTGAAGGCCGGCACGCCGTAGCCGTGGTCGGCAGCGTGGTCCAGCAGTTGACGGAGCGAGATCAGGGCCATGGGGGCCTCCAGGTTGGGGTTGTGTCCGAGGGCGCCACCAAAAGGATGAGCAGATTTCGTCGCGCAGCAGAAAGCCTCCCATCCTTTAGCCGAATTGGGATGTGAGTTCCATGCGCTGGTGCCAGTCGATCAGGTCGTCCAGCGTCACCGGCCCAGGCGCGTCGGGGTCGGGCAGGGCGGGGCGCCAACCTTGCCGCTGGCCCAGGCCGGGGCCGATGGCCACCGCGCCGTCCAGCGTGGCGTTGGCAAAGTAGATGCTGCGTGTCACCACCACCGGCACATGGGCGGCGCGGGCCGCGGCCACACCGCCGGGGGAGTCTTCAATCGCCAGTGTTTCCAGCGGGCCGAGGTCCAGTTGCTTCAGGGCCTGCAGGTAGACGTCGGGGTCCGGCTTTTTCTGCGCCACGTCTTCACCGCAGACCACGGCGTCGAACCCCGTTGCCCAGTCTGCGCCGAAGTGGTGGTGCATCAACGCGTCGAGATTGCTGCGGCTGGTGGTGGTGGTCACCGCCATGCGCAATCCGCGCTTGCGGCATGCCTGCAGCAGCGACTGCACGCCCTCGCGCAGAGGCAGGCCCTGGGTGCGCACCAGTTCGGCGTAGAACTGGTTCTTGGCCTTGTGCAGCGCACGCGCCAGCTTGTCGCGTTCATCGGCTACTTGCGGCGCATCGGCGCGGTTGCGCATGTCGTGCATCAGGCGTTCGCGCCCGCCGGTGACGGCCAGCAGTTCACCGTAGTGCTCCACACTCCAGCGCCAGGACAGGCCGTGGGCTTCGAAAGCGCGGTTGAAGGCCACGCGGTGGCCGTCGCGTTCGGTCTCGGCCAGCACGCCGTCCACGTCCCACAAGATCGCTTTGACGGGCATCAGATCACCCTCCGGTCGGCGGTGCCTACCGGCGCCTGGGCAGCCCGCACCGTGGTTTGCACCAGATCGGCCAGGGCTGCGTCGGTCAGGCCCAGGTGCTGGAAGACGTCGGCAGCGGGTGCCGATTCGCCGAAGCTGTCGACCCCCAGCGCGGCCACACAGCCGTACTGGCCCCACCAGCGCGTCACACCGGCCTCGACCCCCAGCCGCGGCAGGCCATGGCCCAACACGGCGCTTCGCCAGGCGGCGTCCTGTCGGTCAAAGACGGTGGACGACGGCATCGACACCACCCGAACGGCGATGCCGCGCTGGTCCAGCAGCGCCTGTGCCTGCATGGCCAAAGCCACTTCAGAGCCGGTGGCCAGGATCACCGCTTCCGCTTCCGGCCGGTCGCTGAGCACGTACGCGCCGCGCTGCATGGCCTGAAGCTGTTCGGCTGTACGTTGCTGCGCCGGCAGGTTTTGTCTTGACAGCAGCAGGGCCGTTGGGCGCTGCGCCTGCGTCACGGCACTGGCCCAGGCTTGTGCGGTTTCAGCGCCGTCGCAGGGCCGCCAGACGTCCAGGTTGGGGATCAGCCGCAGGCTGGCGGCATGTTCTACCGGCTGGTGTGTGGGCCCGTCTTCACCCAGGCCGATGCTGTCGTGCGTGAACACGTGCACCACGCGCTGCTTCATCAGCGCCGCCATGCGGATGGCATTGCGGCTGTAGTCGCTGAAGGTCAGGAAGGTGCCGCCATAAGGGATGAAACCACCGTGCAAGGCCATGCCGTTCATGATGGCGGCCATGCCGAATTCGCGCACGCCGTAGTTGATGTGGCGCCCGCCATCATGAA
>JAHECB010000254.1 GCA_024641925.1 Betaproteobacteria bacterium | reverse complement strand
CGGACCGTCCAGGCGCATACAGGGAAAACCCCGTTTCATGAACAGCTCGTTTAACATCATTGTGCACAACGGGGGGGTGGAATCGATCTTTTCTTGACCGCGATGGAGGCCCCTGTTCTTTCAAGGGATTTCGACATGGAGCACAAGTCAGTAAGTGCCGCCAATCAAGCCTACGCCTATGTGCGTGAACGGCTGATCGCGGGCGATTACCCATCCGGCACACGGCTGACCGAGTGGATGATTGCGGGTGCGTTGGGCACTTCGCGCACGCCAGTACGCGAAGCGATGCGCCGCCTGGTTGGCGACGGCTTCCTCAAGTTCAAACCGAACGTCGGCACCTTCGTCGAAACCTGGTCGGCAAAGGAAATCGGCGAGTTGTTTGATCTGCGCGGCTTGCTCGAATCAGAGATCGCCGGCAAGGCGGCGGCCCGGATCACGGCGGCGCAGATCGATCGCCTGACCAGCCTGCAGGACCAGATCGAAGCGAACGGCCCCGATCTGGGACACGACAACCTCGCGCGCATCGCCATCCTGAACCGCGACTTCCACCAACTGATTGCACAGGCCAGCGACAGCGAACGGTTGGTCAGCATGCTGACCAACGCCATCGAGGCGCCTGTTGTGCAGCAAACCTTCAGGCGCTACAGCCAGGCGCAGTTGCAGCGCAGCTTTCATCACCACCGCGAACTGATCGATGCCTTCCGCATGGGCGACAGCACTTGGGCGCATGCAGCGATGAGCTGCCATGTGCGGGCGGGCCGCTTCGCGATGCTCGCGTGAAAACGTATCCATAGGCCGCGTCTGACCCTGAGGCCCTGGGCCGACATGCCCGCCGCAAGCTTACTGACCAATCAGGTCGCGCACGAAGCCCGTAACGGCTGTGCGTGCCGCAGGCAGGTTGATCAAGGTGTGCGGCGCATTGGCAATGAGCACAATGGTCGCGCGTTTGCTGCCGGCCAGGGCCTTGCCGCAATGGCCACTGGCGGTCGCATTGCCCAGCCAGGTGTTCTTTGGTGAAAAGTAAGGGTCAACCAGGCTGATCACGTTCAGAACGGGCTGTGCGGGCAGCATGGCCGTACGGGGCGATTCGACAAAGTAGTTGTCCTCGCAACTCCAGGAAAAGATCATGCGGCCGGCAAATTCGGAGCCGCCATGACGCGCCACGCTGATGGCGCCTTCGCTGGTGCCCGCCAGTATCAGCCGCGCGGAGTCTGCCCACGGCGAATCCTGCAGCGCCGCAACAGCCAGCCCGATCTCAGACGCCCTCAACGCGTGGATCTTTTCGTAGGTGAGCTTGTCAACCGGCGACTTGTAGGTCAGCCGATCGGCCAGCGCAAACGAGTCAGGGGCCACGCTGGCCACACCCTGCGTGGCCAGCCACTGCTGCCATTCGCCGATGGCCTTCAGGCCCAGGCCCGACGAGCCATGCAGAAACACGACAACGGGCACTTTGCCAGCCCCGGTTTTGGGGGCATCCTCGAATCGCCCCACAAACGGGGCACCGCCCGTGGCTTGTGCCGGCAGTACAACGGCCGCCCTGCGCATGACGTCGGCAGATGAAGCCGCGGTGTGCTCGGTCGCGCTGCCCTTGATCTCGCCCTGGGGGTCGGCCGCCAGGGCTGCGCCCTGCGCCGCCATGAACAAGCTGGTGAAGAAGCCTACGGCTGAAACAAGACGCATTGCAATTCCTTGTGAAGCAAGACGTTTGCTCCTGCATCGACGCTAACCGAAGAAAGGGTAAGCGCCGCTGCGCGGGTCGCCAGTGGCCCCTTGTTGGCCGAAGCAGATCCACAACGGGGTGCAGGCTCGCTCAGTTGGCCGCAGCCACGGCTTCAACCTGGATCAGCAGCCGCACCTTGTCACTGACGAAAGGCAAGCTGTGTGTGATGCCGAAGTGGCTGCGCGTGACCTCGCCTTCAAAATCCCCACCACACACGGTACGGCGGAAAATGGGGTTGAACCCGCAGTTCCAGCGCAAGGCACGCAGCTCCAGCGGCAAGCTCTTGCCGCGCAAAGTGAACTCACCGCGGATCAGCCTGGGAATGTCACCTTCCCAGTCGGCCTGTGTAGCGGTGAAGTAGGCCTTGGGCTGGCCTTCACTGGCCAAGAATTCACCGCCGCGCAAAAGCTTGTCAAAGAGCGGCAGGCCTGTGTTCACGGTGGCCGTGTCGACCGTGATGCCGACGTCAATGTGTTTGCGCTGGGCGTCAAATTGCACCACGCCCCTGGCGCGGTCGAACCGACCGCGCGTGGTGGAGGTGCCCATGTGCAGCACCTCCCAATGCACAAAGGTGTGGCCGGCATCGAGGCTGTACTCATCGGCGTGCGCCTGCGCAGTCATCGCCAGCAGCCCCGCCGCCAGGCCCCGCAGCAGCGGACGCATCGGCTTACTGCTTGACGGCTTCAATCTGGATCAGCAGCCGGATGTTGTCGGGGATGCCGGGCAGGCCGTACATCACGCCGAATTGCGAACGCTGCAGCGTGGTTTCGAAGTCGCCGCCACAGACTTCGCGCTTGAGCATCGGGTTGTCGTAGCAATTGAAGTTGGTGGCCTTGAGCGTGACCGGGTTGGTCTTGCCGTTCAGCGTCAACAGGCCGGTGACCGCGCTGACCTTGCCACCGTCGAAGGTGAACTGGTCGCCAACGAACTTTGCAGTCGGAAATTCGGCCGCGTTGAAGAAGTCCTTGCTCTTCAGGTGGCCGTCCAGCGGGGCGACGCCCGTGCTGACCGAGGTGACATCGATGCTGATGTCGGCCTTGCCGGTCTTGGCCGCCTTGTCAAAGTTGATGGTGCCTTCTTTTTTGTCAAAACGGCCACGCAGGGTGGAAGTCCCGAAGTGTTTCGCTTCGAAGTTCACAAAGGTGTGGGTTGGATCAATGGCGTAAGTTGCGCTCTGCGCGTGGCTCAGGCCCGAAGTGGCCAGCAGTGCGAGGGCTGCGGCGGCGGTCAGTGTCTTGGTCATGGTCTTTTCTTTCAGTCTGGAATGGAGGAGCTTGGAGTTGAGGATGTCTTGCGGTCGGTGGGCTACAAGGGTGCAACGCCGTTCAGTGCAAGCTTGAATTTCACCTGCACGTCGTTGGCCACGATCGAGGTGTCTTTCCAGTCACCGTCGCCGATCTTGAAATCGAGCCGTTTCAGGGTGAAGGTGCCAGTGGCGGTTGTGGTGCCACCGGCCTGCGTCACGGTCACGGGCACCACCACGTCGTGGCTGTTGCCTTTGATCAGCAGCTTGCCCAAGACCTCGAACTTGCCGGGGCCGGTGGACTTGGCGCCGGTGGACTGGAAGCTGGCCTGCGGGAACAGTTTGGTGTTGAACCAGTCGGGCTTGGCGAGTTCCGCTTCGGTCTCAGCGGTGCCGATGGCCGCGCTGCCCAGGTCTATCGTGAAGCCGATCTTCGCGGACTCTGGCTTTTTGGGGTCGAACACCACCTGGGCGTCGAACTTGCGAAACCTGCCGTCCACCGGGACGCCCATCTGCTTGCTGGTGAAGCTGATTTCGCTTTGGGCAGGCAGCAGCTTTTGCTGGGCGCAGGCGGGGCCGCCAGCGGCAGCCAGCAAGGCAAAGATGGCAAGGGCTGAAAGAGTTTTCATGGTCAGTGGAGTCGGTTTCAGGCAGCGCCTGGTTTCATGCGGCGCAGCAGGCCGTCGCGGTTGATGAATTGATGCTTGAGTGCGCCACCGATGTGCAGCAGCACCAGCGACGCCATCGCCCAGGCCAGGTATTCGTGCCAGGGCTTGATGGCTTCTGCCAACGCCTTGTCGACAGGCACAAAGTCGGGCAGCGGCAGCACCCCAAACCAGACGATGGGAAAGCCCGCGGCTGAGCTGTAGGCCCAACCCACCAGTGGCACGGCAAAAAACAGCGCGTACAGCAGCCCATGGGTGACATGGGCGGCCCGAGCCTGCCATGCGGGCATGGGCAGGTCGGCCGGCGGTCGGTGGGTGAGGCGCCAGAACAGGCGTACAAACGACAACGTCAGGATGGTGACCCCGGCCCACTTGTGCCAGTTGTACAGCTTCAGGCGCTGCGGCGAAAACGGCAGTTCAGCCATGTACAGGCCTACCGAAAAAGAGGCGATCAGCATCAGCGCCAGCAGCCAGTGCAGCGCGATGGCGACGCCGGTGTATCGGGAGGTGGCAGTCAAGGACATGCGGCGCGGGCCGAGTGGGGACTCAGCAAATTTAGCGGCCCCACAGTGGCGCTGGGTTCACCGGCCTTGAAGTGACCGTTCAAACGGCCTCTACGCCGCGCCCGACATCGCAAGCCTTTGGCATTCAACCCTGGCGCCAGACGGACATCAGCACCGCGCGGGGCCCGGAAGCCCACTTGGCCTGAGAATGCCAATCTGTTGATTTTGCAAGGCAACCCAGGATGTTTCACTTGCTGAACTGGATCGTCGTAGGCAGCCTGTTGGCCGCGTGGTCCCTGACGTGTTGGGCGTTTCATGCGCTGGTGGGCTGGACCATGGCGCAAGCCGGCACGCTGTCCGCCGGCGGTTTTGCCGCGCACGGCCTGAGCCTGCCCGCCTGGCTGGCGCCCTGGGTTCCGCAGGACCTGGCCTATGGCCTGGCATCGGCACTGGCCTCCTGGGGCCCGGCCATCGAGTCCTTGCTCGGCCAGGTGCCATCACTGGCCGGCTTGATGACGGTAGCGGCCTGGTTGATCTGGGGTGTGGGCGCAGCCTCACTGGCGCTGCTGGGGCTGGTGTTCAGCGGTCTGATCGCTGCCGCCAGGCGGCGCGGCCCGCCGCGAAACGGGTCACCGGGTGCGCCTGGAGTTGGCGAGAGCAGCGGCACTTGGGCAACAGGCTGACGCCCATGCCGCGCTGCGCCCGGCCCGCCGTGTAGACACATGAAAACTCGAAGATGCCTGTTGGATGGATAACGCTGATGTTGTATGAACTTCTGAAAACCGTGCACGTGCTGTCCATCGTGCTTTGGGTGGGCGGCATGTTGTTTGCGCACTTTTTTCTGCGCCCGGCGGTGGCCGCACTCGAACCACCGGTTCGCCTGCGCCTGATGCACGACGTACTGGGGCGGTTTTTCCAGGCCGTGCTGGTGGCAGCGCTGCTGACGCTGGGCAGCGGCATCTGGATGTTGGGGCGCGTGGCCAAGCAGGTGGTGCAGTCGGGTGGCTCGTTCCAGATGCCACTGGCCTGGACCGTGATGGCAACGCTGGGTGTGCTGATGGTGGTCATCTTCATGCACATCCGCTTTGCGCTGTTCAAGCGCCTGCGCGGCGCCGTGAATGCAGCCGACTGGAGCGCGGCCGGTGCGGCCCTGCAGAAAATCCGCCGATGGGTCGGCGTGAACCTGAGCCTGGGTGTGGTGGTGCTGGTGGTGACACTGCTGCGACAGGCCTGACGGCAACGAGACTGTGGCCAAGAAAGCACCGGCGAACAGGGTCAATTGGCCCTGAGTTTCTGACCGGCGACCTGATCATCAGCGCGTCTCGAACCGCCCAACGGCATCCCCTGGACTCCGACGCAGGCGAGATCTACGGGCAGGAATGAGCCCCCTGCAGCAAAGCCAACCCCAATTCGCGGTCATGATGCGCGTATGAGCGCACCCTTGACCGAACCTGACGGCGCCGACGACAGCGGCTCGCAGGCCCCCGACCCGACCGCACCGGGCGGCACGCTGATGGCGACAGACACGCCCAACCCGACCGAAGACCCGACCACCAACAACCCAAAGGCCGCATCAGATGAAGATGGCCCCTGGTTGGCGCTGCGACACCCCGTGTTCCGCGCCATCTGGCTGAGCAGTGCCGCCTATTTCATCGCCAATGCCATGCACGTGATGGTGGTCGCCTGGCTGATGGTGGAAAGAACGGCATCCACCTTTCTGGCGGCGCTGGTGCAGACGGCTGTGTTCCTGCCGATGTTCCTGTTGTCGCTGCCAGCCGGCGTGCTGGCGGACACCACCGACCGGCGACGCCTGATGTTGGGTGCGCTGGCCGTGCAGGCCCTGGCCGTGACCTTGTTGTGTGTGTTGCTGCTGACGGGCTGGGCCGGGTCGACGAGTCTGCTGCTGCTGACGTTCGTGGCGGGTTGCTGCACGGCGCTGCTGTCCCCGGCATGGAATTCGATGGTGGGCGAAATCCTGCCGCGCGATCGCCTGCCGCAAGCCATCGTGACGATGAGCATCGCCTACAACGCGGCGCGGGCCCTGGGCCCCACGGTTGCCGGTCTGCTGTATGCCGGCCTGACCGGCTGGGCGCTGAGCCACTTCAACGAGGCGGCAGAAAGCTTTGACGCCATGGCCCCGCCCGACCAGGCGTTTGCAGCCATGGTGGAGGCTGAAACGCGCGCTGGCGGACTCGGGGGTGGCGCGGTGCTGGTGTTTTCGCTGGCCGGTGTGTTGGTGCTGGCCTGGGCCATCTACCGCTGGCCGCCCAAGCCGCATCCGGTGAACCGTTTGCCGCCTGAACGGCTGTGGGGCGGCACCTTGGCCGGGTTGCGGTACGCGTGGCACTCCCACACCTTGTTGTCCCAGCTGGTGCGCACGGCCGCCTACGGTGGCACGGGCTCGGCACTGTGGGCGCTGCTGCCGTCGATAGGGGCACAACGCCTGGGCAGCGGAGCCTCCGGATACGGCTTGATGATGGGCTGCCTGGGCGGCGGCGCCATCGCTGCAGGCCTGGTCATTGGCAAACTGCGTACGGAGCTTGGGCTGGAACGGCTGGTGATGGTCGGTGTGCTGGTGTTTGCGGCCGCCATGGTCATTGCGGCGCTGTCGCCCATGGCCTGGCCCGTGTACCTGGCCCTGGTGGCGTCGGGCGCGGCCTGGATGTCCGTGATGTCAACCTTCAACACCGCCACGCAGACCAGTGCGCCCCCTTGGGTGCGGTCACGGGCCACCGCGTTGCATGTGCTGTCTGCCCTGGGTTCGTTTGCGCTGGGTTCTGCCTTCTGGGGCGCGTTGGCGGGCGTGTCCGGCCTGCAGACGGCCCTGTTGACCGCAGCAGTGGCCATGGTTGCGGGGCTGGTGCTGGCCAAGCGGTTTCCATTGCGCATGGGGGTGATGCTGGAGGTCACGCCGGCGCCGCTTCAGCACCTGCTGGTGGCCGACCAACCCGACCCCTCGGCCGGGCCGGTGGCGGTGGAGATGATCTACCGGATACGGCCCGACGCCAGCCAGGACTTTCTGGAGCAGGCGGTGCAGCTCAAGGCTCCACGGCAGCGCGATGGGGCATCGTTCTGGCGCATCT
>JAHECB010000019.1:27538-28369 GCA_024641925.1 Betaproteobacteria bacterium | reverse complement strand
TTTTGCCTGCCGCCGGTCAAGGTGATGGGTCGAGATGAGGCTGGTTTGCCGGGTTCTTTGCCAAGGGGCGGGCTGCCGTGTTGCCTAGCATCGGGTGCAGTGCCCTGCCCGAGCTGCCATCACCTTGAAAACCGAACCGAACACCCTGGACATCGACATTCCGGCGCAGCCGCAGTCGCTGCTGCAACTGTCGTTGCTGATGGCCGAAGAAGACATCAATCTGCAGGCGGCGGCCAGCCTGATCGAGTCCGACATGGCGCTGGCCGCTTCAGTGATGAAGGCTGTGAATTCGGCCGTGTATGGGCTCAAGGGCCGGGTGCAGAGCGTTCAGCAGGCCATCACCTACCTGGGTCTGCGTGAGGTGGCGGCCATCACCTATGAAATGGGCCTGCGTGCATGTTTCCCCCCGGCGCCCGAGTTGGAGCCCCTGTGGCAGCGCGCGGCACAGCGCGGCAGCCTGATGTCGCGCCTGGCGCAGCGGCTGTCGCTGGATGCCTGGGCGGCGCATTCGGCCGGGCTTTTCGAAGAGTGTGGCAAGGCCGTGCTGTTCAGGCACGCCAGTGACCATTACCGCAGCATGCTGCGCGCCGCCGCTGACGACCGCCAACTGGTTCAAATGGAGCAGACGGGGCTGGGTGTCGGCCATGATGTGCTGGGCGCCTCGCTGTGCGAAAGCTGGGGCCTGGGTGCGCCGGCGGTTTCCTGCGTGCGCTGGCATGTGGAGGCCCAGGCCACGCAGTCGCTGCAGGGTCTGCCGGTGCCGATGCGGTCGATGGCAGCCTTGTCGGTGATGGCACAGGCCGTGATGCTGGCGCCGGACAGCGCCGAGGC
>JAHECB010000019.1:0-27528 GCA_024641925.1 Betaproteobacteria bacterium | reverse complement strand
GCGCCGAGGACACGGCCCAGGCCATGGCCATACAGGCCGAACTGGACCCGACGCTGGTCTTGCGTGCAATGCGGCAGACGATGGAGCAGATGGCCTCGGCGCAGGAACACGTACGCGCCTGAGGGGTAATTGCGCAGACCGGTGCAACCAGGCAGCTTTGGCGGCGCCGTGGGTCCCTGAGGAAAGTCCTCTTCCGCTGCCGGCATCCGTTCGGTAGCCTTGCCCCCATCTAAAGCCAACTTCCGGCAGCGCCCTCGGCGTTCTGCCCTCAGACCATCATGGGTATGCAAATTTCGCCAGACAGCCTCGCCCTGCAGCGCCTGTACCAATGGGAGGCCCAGGCGCCCGACCAGGTGATCTACACGCAACCGTTGGGCGGGGGCCAGGTGCGCGATTACACCTGGCGACAGGTCATGGACCAGTCACGCCGCATGGCCGCTCACCTGCAAAGCCTGGGTCTGCAGCCCGGCGACAAGGTCGCCATGCTGTCGAAAAACACCGCGCATTGGCTGATGGCGGACTTTGCCATCTGGCTGGGCGGTTTTGTGTCGGTGCCGCTTTACCCCACGCTGGCAGCTGGCACCATCCGCCAGATCCTTGAGCACAGCGACGCCAAATTGCTGTTTGTCGGCAAGCTGGACGGCTGGGCTGGTATGAAACCCGGCCTCCCGGCGGGGCTTTCCTGCATCAGCCTGCCGCTGGCGCCAGACGATGCCGCCAAGAGCTATCCGGCCTGGGAGAAGATTGTCGCGGACACGCCGCCGATGCAAGGCAACCCTGTGCGTGACGGTGACGAGATCGCCACCATCATGTACACCTCGGGCACCACGGGTGCGCCCAAGGGTGTGATGCACAGCTTCAATACCTTTGCCTGGGGTCTGCAGTCGGGTCTGAAGCGGGTGCCGGCCATCAATGAACACGCGCGCATGCTCAGTTACCTGCCGCTGAGCCATGTGGCCGAACGGGCACTGGTCGAACACGGCCAGCTGGCCACGGGCATGCATGTGTACTTTGCGGAAAGCCTGGAGACCTTTGCGGCCGACCTGCAGCGCGCCCGGCCCACGGTGTTTTTCAGCGTACCGCGGCTGTGGGTGAAGTTCCAGCAGACCATCAGTGCCAAGATGCCGCCGTCCAAGCTGGACCTGTTGCTGAAGATTCCCATCGTCTCGGGCCTGGTGCGCAAGAAGATCCTGACGGCCATGGGTCTGCAGGACTGCACCTTCGCCGCCGGTGGCGCCGCGCCCATGCCACCCGACCTGCTGCGCTGGTACAACAAGCTGGGGCTGGACCTTGTCGAGGTCTACGGCATGACCGAAAACTGCGGTGTCAGCCACGCCACGTTGCCGGGCAAGCAGCGTCCCGGCACGGTCGGCCTGCCTTATGACGGTGTGCAATGCCGGCTTGATCCCGTCACCAGCGAGATCCAGATGAAGGCGCCCTGCCTGATGCTGGGCTATTACAAGGAGCCCGAGCTCACACGCCAGGCCATGACCGAAGACGGTTGGCTCAAGACCGGCGACAAGGGTGCGCTGGACGGCGAAGGCAACCTGAAGATCACCGGCCGCGTGAAAGACCTGTTCAAGACCAGCAAGGGCAAGTACGTGGCGCCGGCACCGATCGAAGACAAACTGGTGATGAACCCGGCCATCGAGGCCTGCTGCGTCACGGGGGCCAACCTGGGTCAGCCGCTGGCCCTGGCCATGTTGAACATCGAGGCGGCCAAACAAGCGCAAGACGCCACCGGCCGGGCCGAACTGGAAGCCTCACTCGAAGCCACCATCAAGTCCATCAACGCCACGCTGGATCCGCACGAACAGTTGGATTGCATCGTCATCACCGACCAGGCCTGGACAGTGGACAACGACCTCATCACGCCCACCTTCAAGGTCAAGCGCAACCGTATCGAAGACCTTTTTGCCACCCATTACGAAGCCTGGGTAGGCTCACGCAAGAAGGTGATCTGGTTCAAGTCCTGAGGCTGGCCTTTTGCCCGGGATCGGCTCCCTGCAGAGCCGGCCCTGGGGTCAGCTGGAGGCCGCTGCCGCAGGCACGGGCGCTGCCGCGGGTGCGGGCGTCGTCACAGGGGCCTGAACCGCCGGGGCCATGGGCACGGCGGTTGAAGCCGGTGGCGCCGCAACGGGCGCGGTGGCGGGAGCAGCAGCCGGTGCGGGTGGTGGCAGGCTTGACGCGGGCGCTGCTGCAGGCGCCGCCGCCGGCCCTGAATTCACGATCACACCGGGTCCGATGGGGATCTCGTCAGACAAGGTCACGCCCGTGATGAAGTGGCGGGTATCGCCGAAACAGGTGGTGGGCAGGCCCATCTTCTCTTCATAGTGCAGTGCCACGCGCTTGCCCATCAGTTTGCTGAGCTGTTGTGCCACGGCATCGTCATGAATCGTGAAATAGAACTTTTCGGTGGTTGAACCAGGCAGCGAGACCAAGGCCAGCTCACCTTCCCAGGTCTTGCACAGCCAGCCCTTGTTGGACAGCTTTTGCACCCAGCCCGCACGTTCGCCGCTGGAGTAGCTCCAGTGCCACGCAATCCAGAACCAGGCGGTGGCCAGCGCGGCAATCACCACCAGCGGCAGGATGAAGTACTTGAACATGGTTGTGGTTTGCACGCGAGGTGCGTTGGGATTCAAAGGCTGATTATCGGCCCCGCCCCGTGCTTTGGTTTCCAAGCCATCGCGGGCGGTCTGCCGCGTCGGACCCGGGGGCCGGCAGGCGGTTTGTTCACAATCCGGACACTTCGACTGATTTGCGCGCCAAACCGCCTGGCGCCGAGACTGACATGAACATCCTGATCCTGGGCCTGGTGCTGTTTCTGGGCATTCATTCGGTGCGCATCGTTGCTGAAGGTTGGCGCACCCGAACACGACAGCGTATCGGCGAAGCGGCCTACAAGGGCATCTACTCCCTGGTGTCGCTTCTGGGGCTGGTGCTCCTCATCTGGGGCTATGGCCAGGCCCGGCAACAACCCACGGTATTGTGGGCTTCGCCGCTGTGGACACGACACGCCGCTGCCTTGCTGACGCTGATGGCTTTTGTGCTGCTGGCCGCTGCCTACGTGCCGGGCAATGGCATCAAGGCACGCTTGCACCACCCCATGGTGGCCGGCGTCAAGGTGTGGGCCTTTGCGCACCTGCTGGCCAACAACACCCTGGCCGACCTGGTGCTGTTTGGCAGCATGGTGTTGTGGGCGGTGCTGGACTTTCGCGCGGCCCGCGCACGCGACCGTGTGACGGGCGCCAGCTATCCGCCGGGCAATGGCGGCAAAACGGCTGTCACGGTAGTGGTGGGTGTGTTGGCCTGGGCGGTTTTTGCGTTCTGGGGGCATGGCGCGCTGATCGGCGTGCGGCCTTTTGGCTGACAGGCGCCCTGGGACGCGGGTGTTCCGCCCGCGCCACTTCAGTCCTGGGCAGCAGGCGCCTCGGGCAGGGGCGCGATCAGGTTTTCGCCTTCGCTGCGCCCTGAACTGACGGCGCGCGACACCGGCCAGCGCTGAAGCCAGGCGCTGGGGCAAGGCACCATCATCGGCGCCAGCACCTCGAGGTCGGCCTGCTCGCGGTCCAGCCAGACGCTCCACTGCTCCGGCCCCAGGAAAACGGGCATGCGGTCGTGCACAGGCGCCATCATTTCGTTGGGTTCGGTGGTGATGACGCAACAGCTCAGCAGCCAGGGCGAGGCTTCGTCCGGCCGCCAGGCCTCGAACAGTCCGGCCATGGCCAGCAGACCGCCATCGGCCGCACTGATGTACCAGGGTTGTTTGGGCGTCTTGGCTGGTGAGCCGGGTGCTGGTGCCTGCCATTCATAAAAACCGTTGGCCGGCAGCAGGCAGCGCCGGCGCCGCACCGCCTGGCGGAACGACGGTTTGCCGAAGATGCCGTCGGCACGCGCGTTGTTCAGCTTGTGGCCGATGCGGTCGTCCTGGGCCCAGTGCGGCACCAGGCCCCAGCGCATGACGTCAGCGACGCGCGCGCCTTCGCGGTCCTGGTAGACCACGGGCACCGGAGACTGTGGCGCGACATTCCAGCGCTTGGGAAACGGCACCACCCGGGTCAGGCTGAAGCCCGAAACCAGGGTGTGGGGGTCGTAGGCAACAACGTAGCGGCCGCACATGACTCCAGATGATGCCGCAGATGGGTTGCCCCTGACGGTTCCAGCCCCCCACCCGAGGGCCCCAAGTGGAGGGCACCCGGTGTTCGCCCATCGCGGCGATGGCGGGCGGTGCACGCGCTGCGCACCATGGGTGCTGACGATTCCACACCAGGAGGACCCCAGCATGAGCACATTCGTCGATACCCTGAACCAACCCATCGACCTGCCGCGGGTTGCACGTCAACTGGCCGTGCTGGTCGGTTGCCGTCCAGCAACTGCCAGCCGGCACGTACGGCGGCCCCGGGCCTGCTGGCCCGATATCGAGCAGCCCCAAGTCGAAACTTATGAGGGCTGCGGCTGGTTCGACTCCAGCCACGAGTTGCATCGCGGGCTGGAGGTGGTTGAACACCGTGACGGTGCGTTGTTCGCTGAGGGCCTGCCTTTGCCGGTATGGCTCCACCACGCGCTGCAGGAGCCGGCGCCCTGACCCACTGGCTTCGGTCACTTCCGGTCGGACACTGCTGCCTTGAACAGGCATCATCGGGCCTGGCCGTACCCGCTCGCGACACAGAAACGGTGGGTGCCAGACCCCGAGTCACCAGAACCCAGGACCCGCTGCCGTGAATGCCTCCCCATCGAAGCGCCGCCTTCTGCAACGCCATTGCGCCAGCCTGATGCTGGGTGTCCTGGCGCTTGCACTGACCACCTTGCAGGCTTGCGGCGGTGGTGCCGACCGCACCAAGGCCCATGTGCGCCTGGTCAACGCCAGTGCTGACTACCCATCGCTGAGTCTGACCATAGACGGCAGCACGCTGACCCCTGCTGCGGCTTATGGCGACAGCCCCGACTACGCCGACGCCACCCGTGGCACGCAGAATCTGGATGTGTACAGCGCAGGCTCTGCAGCGGTGCAGAAGTCCGTCACGGCCGGCCTGGGCAAGGACGGCTACTACTCCCTGGTGGCCTACGGCAAGGCGGGATCGCTGGCCACCGTGCTGCTGGACGACAGCACGGCCACCCCGGCCAGTGACAAGGCCCTGCTGCGCATCCTGAACGCCGCACCCGATGCGGGCAATGTCGACGTTTATCTCACCGACGCCGGCGACCCGCTGACCACGGCCACGCCGCTGCAATCCGGTGTGGCTTACGGCGCGCTGGGCATCACCATCACCATCAACAGCGGCACCTGGCGGCTGCGTGTCACGGGCGCAAGCCAGAAGGATGATCTTCGGCTGGACGTCTCCGGCCTGGTCTTTGACGGCAGCAGTGTGAAGACCCTGGTGTTGACGCCGGGCCGTGGCGGCGCGCTGGTGAACGCCTTGGTGCTGGGCCAGCAGGCGGGCATTGCCAGGGTCGACAACACCCAGGCGCGGGTGCGTGTGGTGGCGGGCGTCAGCGACAGGGGCGTGGTCCAGGCCAGCGTGGCCGGCCTGCCGCTGCTGAACGGCGTTGCAGCACCGGCCACCGTGGGCTACACCCTCTTCGATGCCGGTGAGGTCACGGCCACCGTGACGGCGAACGGCGCACCGGCGCCATTGGCGACCACCACCTTGGCCGGCGGTGGCGACTACAGCTTGCTGGTGTACGGCACGCCCGCAGCGCCGGTGGCGGTTTGGGTCAGCGACGACAACAGGCTGCCCGCCGACGCGGCCAAGGCCAAGCTGCGCCTGGTGCATGGCGTGGCCAACGTGACCGGCACCTTGGCCCTGAAGCTGGATCTGGCGGTCAGCGCTTCGGGCGTGCCTGCAGGGGGGGCGTCAAGCTACAGCCTGGCCGGCGCCACCACCGCCGCGCGCCTTGAAATCAGCAGCAGCGACAGCTCGTTGGCACCCTACACCACCATCGACCGGACCTTGATCGCCAACAGCGTTTACTCGCTGTTCATGCTGGGCAGTGCTGCGGCGCCAGTGGACGCGCTGGTGAAGGACCGCTGAGCTCGCCAGCGCGGCCGGCGGTGTTAATCTGCCTGCCCTGAAGCCAGCAAGCGGGAGCGCACTGCCCATGAAAGCCATTTGGAAAGACACCGTCGTGGCACAGAGCGACGACACCGTGGTGGTGGAAGGCAATCATTACTTCCCTGCCGAGGCCCTGGGTGCGCAGTACACGTTGCCCAGCAACACCAAGACCATGTGTTCCTGGAAGGGTCAGGCCAGTTACCTGACGCTCTTTGTGAATGGCGACGCCAACCCCGATGCGGTGTGGTTCTACCCTGATCCCAAGGAGGCCGCAGCCGAAATCAAGGGTCGGGTGGCTTTCTGGAAGGGCGTTCAAGTCGTCGACTGATTGGCTGGGAGTTGCCCGGCATGGCCCTGAGCCCCGCGCACCAGCGACGCCTGCGTGAAATCTGGCGTTCTGCGGGTTGGCCTTGCAAGGACAACCTGGAGCTGGACCTGCGGGCTGCCGGCCTGTTGAGCAGCCACTTCGATGAACAGGGCCGTGAAACGCTGCGGTTGACCGATGCAGGTGTACAAGTGCTGGTCGCCAAACGCCAACGCCATCAGGTTGCCCTGTCAGCGCATGAGGCGTTGGTGGCCCAGGTCGCGCTGCAGCAGCAGCGTGCCGGGCGGCTGGTGTGGCGTGGCCTGAGCCTGCGCGCGGCGCTGGCCGAAGGGTCTGACCCGGTTGATGAGAGCTTGCAGACCCTGGATGCTGCAACGGAATTTGCAGAGCTGGGCAACGGTGCACTACCGGGCGCCGTCAAGACACGCTGGGCCATGGCCATGCCGGACGTCTACAGCATCCGGCACACCACGGTGGAGGCCTACACCGAACCGGTGGCCCACGAAATCAAGGTCAGCCGTGCCGACCTGTTGTCCGACTTGCGCCGCCCAGCCAAGGCCGAGGCCTACCGGGCACTGTCCAGCCAGTGCTGGTACGTGCTGCGGCGTGGCATTGCCCAGGCCGAGGAGATACCACCCGCCTTTGGTGTGATGTTGGCCGACCAGGACGGGCTGGAAATGGTGCGCCCTGCCCCGGCCCGCGCGATGCGACTGCCTTTTGCGGTCTGGATGGCGCTGGCTCGTGCCCATGCCGAAAACCCGCCCGATCAAGACGCACAGGTTGAGATGTAGAAGGCTTCTTCAGCGGCATCGGCCAGGCCAGGCCGAGCAAACTGGCCGGTATTGGCCGATCTGCTGAAGCCTTCACGGCCGGGTATGTCGTGCCACGATGCCGAAATGCATTCGCTCCGTTCTCCAGCAAAGACTTCTTCCACAGGTGCGCCATGGCCGGCTGGTTCTCGCGCCTGATCGGGCGGGCCAAGCCCGCGCCAGACCCGGCACAAGCTGTCCGCGCGATGGCGCCAGTCGTGCGGGCAACCCCCCGTGCAGTGTCCACGCCAGGGTCCGTAGCCGAATCACCCCTTCTTTTTGGCGTCCGCCGACCGCTGGTGGGCGCCAAGGGTGGTGTGGCGGCGTTTGAGCTGACCCTGACCTCCGCGCTGCAGCAGCGACTGAAACAACGGGGCGGTCCCAAGGCCCTGGCGGCCCATCTGGCGATGCTGCTGGCGGCAGCCGAGCCGTTGTGCCGTTCAGGGCGGGCGGGGCTGGTTTCGCTGCCGGCGTCGGTACTGGTATTGCCGGGGGTGGCGCAGCAGGCGTGCGCAGGCGCCATGTTGTGTGTGCAGGACTTGCACCAGATTCCGGCCGAGCTGGCCGCCGAGTTGCGTGCACGTGGCGTGCGCCTGGGTGTGCCGGACGGCCCACCTGCGCAGGCCGCTGCCGCGGATTTTGTGATGTTGGAGGCCACCGGTGCCGGGCTGGACACGGTGATGTTGTCGGCAAGACGTTGGCGCGAGGTGTTCCCCGCGCTGCCCCTGGTGGGCAGCGGTTTGCACAACGTGGACGAGGTAGAACGGTTGCTGCGCAATGGCTTTGCGCTGGCCGGCGGCTTGCTGGACCGGCTGCGCGAACAGCCCGCACCGCGGCCGCTGAACAGCGCAGCACACCGCATCTGTGAACTGCTCAACCATCTGGCCTTGGACAAGGACACCGAGCTCATCGCGCAGGCCGTGCGTGTTGATGTGGCGCTGTCCTACCGGCTGCTGCGCTATGTCAACAGCGCGGCCTTGGGCTTGCAGCGCCACGTCGAGTCGGTGGACGCGGCGGTGATGCTGCTGGGTCGCGTCGAGCTGCAACGCTGGTTGCAGGTGCTGCTGCTGTCGGTGTCGGAGTCTCGCCAGGCTTCGCTGGCGGTACAGGAATCGGCGCTGGCCCGAGGTCGCCTGCTTGAAAACCTGGCTCAGGAAAGTGGTGAACCGGCCGCGCAAGTCTTGTTCACGGTCGGCCTGATGTCGATGCTGGAGGTGGTGTTGCAGGTGCCTTTGGCGACCGCGCTGCAACCGTTGCGGCTGGGCGACGCAGCGCTGCAAGCCTTGCTGCACCGTCAGGGCATCTATGCAGACTACCTGAACCTGGCCGAGGCCCTGGACAACGCCGACGGCCCGCGCATTGAAGCCCTGGCCCCCGTCTTTGGCGGGACCGACGTGGTGCAGGCCCTGGCGGCGCAGGCCTGGATCTGGGCTGCCGAGCTGACCCAGGCCAGCAACCCGGCATCGCCTGCAGCCGTGCGTTCGCCTTCGGGCGCACCACCGGCGCGCGTCAACGCCTGACCCGCCGCATCGCGAAGTGCTTCTGGGCGCGTGCGGCGCGCCATGATCGCGGGGACAATAGCGGCAACGCCACAGTCACCCGACAACCCGGGCCAGGTTTGGTGGCGCCATCTGGAGTGCCAACCGACATGAATACGCTTCAATCTTCGGGCTCGCTCAATGCCCGCTTCCCCTCCCTGTCGTGGGCCTTGCGGGTGGTTCGGTCCGCACTGGTTGCCACGACGCTGGTCATCACGTTGACGCCCGGCGCCGTTTGGGCTGCACCGGGACTGCCGTCGCCGAATGTGGCCTGGCTGCCCGCAGCCAGCGACGCTGACGTTGACCGCGCGTTTGCGCTGGCCAAGAGCCAGAAAAAGCCTGTGGTGCTGTATTGGGGCGCCACCTGGTGCCCACCGTGCAACCAGCTGAAGGCGACGCTCTTCAACCGACAGGACTTCGCCGCCCTGTCGCGTTCTTTTGTAGCCGTGCACGTGGACGGCGACCGGCCGGGCGCCCAGGTGCTGGGGCGCCGGTTCAAGGTCAGCGGTTACCCCACGGTCGTGGTCTTCAACGACCAGGGTGTTGAAATCACACGTTTGCCGGGCGAGGTTGAAGCCGCGCAAGTGATGGCCGTGCTGCAACTGGGCCTGGCCGGCGGCCGTCCGGTCAAGGCCGTGCTGGCCGACGCGCTGGCGGGCAAGGCCCTGGCTGCTGCCGAATGGCGGCTGCTGTCGTTTTATTCCTGGGAAACCGATGACCAGCAGCTGCTGCACCGGCCAGACCTGGCCGACACCCTGTTGAGCCTGGCCCTGGCCAACCCCGGCAAGGATGCGGAAACCGCCACCCGCCTGTGGCTGAAAGCGGTGGCCGCCAGCGACGAAGGCCAGGGCGTCAAAGCCGATGCGGCGCTGCGTGCCCGTGTGCAGCAGGTGCTGGACGACCCGCTGGTGGCCCGCCAGCAAGCCGATGTGCTGAACAACAACGCCACCGAAATCGTCCGTGCCCTGCAGCCCGAGGCCGGGGCCGAGCGCGACGCACTGGTACAGCGTTATGACGCTGCCTTGAAGCGTCTGCAGGCTGACGCCACCCTGTCCCGCGGCGACCGCATGACGTCGCTGACGGCGCGCGTTGGCCTGGCGCGGCTGCACCTGCCCAAGGACCAGCTGCAAGTGCAACTGCCGGCGGCGCTGTTGACCGACGTGCGGGCCACGGTGGCGGCAGCCGACCGCGACATCACCGATGGTTATGAACGCCAGGCCGTCATCACTGAAGCGGCCTACACCTTGGGCCGGGCCGGGCTTTGGCCGGACAGTGATGCACTGCTGAAGGGCAATCTGGCCCGCAGCCATTCTCCTTACTACCTGATGAGCCAGCTCGGCGGCAACGCGCGCAAGCAAGGGCGTACCAGTGATGCGCTGTCCTGGTACCGCCAGGCGTTCGAAAAGAGCGAAGGCCCGGCCACGCGGCTGCAATGGGGCCTGGGCTATCTGAGCGCGCTGATGGAGTTGGCGCCCCAGGATGCCGCCACCATCGAAAAAACCGCCACCCAGTTGCTGAGCGAGGCGGGCAAGGACACCGGTGCCTTTGCCGGGCGCAGTGGCCGCACGCTCAACCGGGCGGGTGCCCGGCTCAGCGCCTGGGCCCAGAAGGGTTCGCACGACGCCGTCATGAAAAGGCTGCGTGGCCAGACCCAGGCCTTGTGTGCCAAGGCCGATGTGGCCGCCGGTGAGCGCGCAGCTTGCGAGGCGCTTTTCAAGCCGGCCTGAGCGGCGTTGTACGTCGGCCAGGTGACTGGCCGATGTCGGCCGTTACTTGATCAGGCCCTCGGCCTTCATGGCGGCCTGAACGGCCGGGCGGGCCGCGACGCGGGCCATGTAGGCGCTGAGATTTTTCAGGCCGCTAATGTCCACACCCACGTGGCGGCCCCAGGCGGCCACGGTGAAGAGATAGGCGTCGGGCACGGTGAAGCTGTTGCCCATCAGGTAGTCCTTCCCTTCCAGCTGTGTGTCCACCCAGGCCAGACGGTCGGACAAGCGTGTGCGCGCCAGGGCCTTGGCTTCGTCGGGCATCGCCGGGTTGAACAGGGGTGAAAAGCCCTTGTGCAGTTCGCTGGTGATGAAGTTCAGCCACTCCATGACGCGGTAGCGCGCCATCGTGCCGGCGGGCGGCACCAGGCCGCTTTGGGGCACCTGGTCGGCGATGTACTGCACGATGACCGGGCCTTCCGTGAGCCGTGAGCCGTCGTCCAGTTCCAGCAGCGGCACATAACCCTTGGGGTTGATGCTGTAGTAGTCGGTGCCATCGGCCAGCTGGTGGGTCTTGGTGCTGGCCAGCACGGCTTCAAAGGGCAGCTTGGACTCTTGCAGCACGATGTGCGGGCTCAAGGAGCAAGCGCCCGGGCTGTAGTAGAGCTTGGTCATGTCGTGTCTCGCAACAAAGATTTTGGGGAGCGCCAGCATAGCGTTGGGTTTGTTTCTGCGCCGGAGTCCGTGCTGGCGCCGAACAACCGCCTGCGCGCTGTGTATCGGATACTGCAGCCAGTTTTCCTCGGCGCCTTGGCGCCTCGTCATCGATCACCCTAGAAGGCCCCTATGCCCCGTGCCGTACTTGAAGAAGAACGTATCCATCCAGCGGTGCGTGCCACCGTTGCCAACCACCATGCCGACATCGTGGCCCAGGTGCAGGCCGCCGTTGCGCAGCATGCCGTGGTGGTGGTGGGGATGCACCAGAACCCGTATCCGCGCCGTGCGCGCAAGGCTCTGGATCAGGCCGGCATCGCGTACCACTACATGCCGATTGGCAATTACCTGAGCCAGTGGCGGCAGCGCAATGCGTTGAAACTCTGGACGGGCTGGCCGACCATGCCCATGGTGTTTGTCAAAGGGGTGCTGGTGGGTGGTGCTGACGATTTGCAGCGCCTCTTGAACAGCGGCGAATTGCAGCGTTTGTTGACCTGACTTCCGGCGATGCCGCACGGGGCGGCGGTCACAATCAGGCGCATGAATGTGCCTGTTCCCGGCTGCCGCATGGCGCTGAACCTGTTCATGGCGCTGGCCATGGCGCTGATTCATGCCGATGCGACCGCCGCCGACGGCAACCGGATGGGGCTGCAGCCTTGCAGGCTGGCGGGGGTGGAACACGGCGCCCTGTGCGGTCGTTTGTCTCGGCCGCTGGATCCGGCGGCGCCAGGCCAGCGGCAGATCGATGTGCATTTTGCGGTCTTGCCGGCGCTGTCTCGCAACCGTCTGCCCGACCCGGTGTTTTTCTTTGCGGGTGGTCCCGGCCAGAGTGCCATCGAATTGGCGCCGACGATCAGTCGACTGGTGTCCCGGTTGGGGTATCGGCGCGACGTGGTGCTGGTCGACCAGCGGGGCACCGGACAAAGTGCGCCCTTGTCGTGTGAGTCGCTGTCGCCCACAACACCCCTGGCGCAAGCCATCGAACCGCAGCTTCAGCAGCAGCATTTCGCCGTTTGCCTGCAACAGCTGAAGCAGCTGCCGTATGGTGATCTGCGCCACTTCACCACCTGGGTGGCCATGCAGGATGTCGACGCCGTGCGGCGTCAGCTGGGCGCAGAGAAGGTCAATCTGGTGGGCGGCTCTTACGGCACGCGGGCGGTGCTGGACTACATGCGCCAGTTTCCCGACGCCGTTCGGCGCGCCGTCATGGACGGTGTGGCGCCGCCGGACATGGTGCTGCCGGCCACCGCTGCCGTGGACAGCCAGGCTGCGCTGGAGCTGGCGCTGCGGGCCTGTGAAGACGATGGCGCCTGCGCCAGGCGCTGGCCCGCATTGCGCCAAGATTGGCTCGCATTGCTCAGCAGCCTGCCGCGCCAGATGCTGGTGCAACACCCCGTCACGGGTGTGCCCGAGTCCCTGCTCGTGACCCGCGACTTGGTGCTGCAACTTGTGCGCGGCCCGCTGTATGTGCCCGCACTGGCGGCGGGGCTGCCGGCTGCCATGCAGGCCTTGTCCGAGCCGGGGGCTGGCCGTCTGGAGCCCTTGATGGGTTTGGCCAATGCCATGGTCGGTGGTGGCAAACAACGCAGCGGTCAGCTTTACGAAGGCATGCATCTGTCGGTCATCTGCAGCGAAGACCTGCCCCGTCTGGCCATGGCCCGGGATGCACCGGGCGTGGATGTGCATTCCGGATTTGCCGAGCACTACCGCGCGGCCTGCGCCAACTGGCCCAAGGGTGAAGTACCGCTGGCCTTTTACAACTTGCCGGCGGCCAAGGTGGCGGTTCTGCTGCTCAGTGGTGGCGCCGACCCTGCCACGCCGCCACGCCATGCCGAGCGTGTTGCGCGGGCGATGGGCAAGCTGGTGCGCCATGTGGTGGTCACCCATGCTGGTCATGGCGTGCTGGCGTTGCCTTGCATGCGTGACGTGCTGCAGCGCTTCATTGACGCCGCGACCGATGAAGAGGCCTTGTCTGTCAGCACCGCCTGTCTGGCGAAGGTGCCCAGGCCCGATCCCTTCCTGCCGCTGCAAAGTGTCTCCGGTGTGGCGCAGACCGGGTCAGCAGCCATTCGGCCTGCCGCGCGGCACGACGGGGCAGTGCCCGCTGGGCGGTCGCCATGATCCAGGTACAGGATCTGCACCGCGGCTTCACACGAGGCTGGGGTCGCGGCAAACGCCGGGTTCAGGCGCTGGACGGGGTGAGCTTCTCGGCGGCCGATGGTTGCATCACCGGACTGCTGGGCGCCAATGGTGCGGGCAAGACCACCACGCTGCGCATTGCCGCCGGTCTGCTGGATGCAGACCGCGGCACCGTGCTGGTCGACGGTATCGACGTGGCGCGCCAGACACCCGAGGCCCTGTCGCGCATGGGCGTGCTCAGTGACGCACGCGGCCTTTATCCGCGTTTGACGGCGCGCGAGAACATTGTCTACTTCGGACGCTTGCATGGCATGAGCGCCGCAGACGTTGACCGGCGCGCCGACGAGCTGGCGCGGATGCTGGACATGTACGAACTGCTGGACCGCCGGACCGATGGCTTCAGCCAGGGCGAGCGCATGAAGACTGCACTGGCTCGCGCCATGGTGCACAACCCACCCAACATCGTGCTGGACGAACCCACCAACGGGCTGGACGTGCTGGCCACGCGCGCGCTGCGCAACACCTTGCGCCGCCTTCGTGACGTTGACGGCAAGTGCATCATCTTTTCAACCCACATCATGCAAGAGGTGGAGCGCCTGTGTGACGAGGTGGTGGTGATCTCGCATGGCCGTGCGGTTGCGTCCGGCACGGTGGCCGCACTGAAGCAGCAAGCCGGTGGCGAATCGGACTTTGAAGGGGCCTTTGTCAAGCTGGCCTTTGCCCAAGAGGGTGCCGACCGGGCTCCAAACGCCACGACTGGGGCGGCATCGTGAATGCGGCCTGGGTCGTCTATTGCAAGGAGTTGCTGGACGCCTTGCGTGACCGTCGCACGCTGATGATGATCGTGCTCAGTTCGGTGGCCATGGGCCCGTTGGTGCTGGTGATGGTGTCCACCCTGATCGGCGACATTGAAAAGCGCGCCGATGCACGCGAGATCATGGTTGCGGGCATGCAGCATGCTCCGAGCTTGCGCAACTACCTGGAGCGGCAGACCTATACGGTGCTGGACGCGGTGCCTGACTACGAGGCGAAATTGCGTGACAGCAAGCTGGGCAAGCCCGTGCTGGTGGTGCCCGACACATTCGAGGCCGACTGGGCTGCAGGCTGGCCGCCGCAGCTGGAACTGCTGAGTAGCACGTCGAATCAGCGAGCCGATACCGGTACGGCCGCGGTGGTTCGGCTCATCCGGTCGTTCAACCAGGAGCAGGCCACGCTGCGTCTGGCCATGCGCGGCGTGGCGTCATCGGCGCTGGAGGCGGTGCAGCTGCAGGAGCGCGACTTGGCCGACCCCGGAACCCGTGCGGCTCAACTCACCACCATGGTGCCGTTTTTTGTGCTGATGGCCGTTCTTTACGGCGCTTTGAATGCTGCGCTGGACAGCACGGCCGGCGAGCGAGAGCGCGGGTCGCTGGAGCCGCTGCTGATGAACCCTGCGCGACGCTGGGCATTGGTGCTGGGCAAGTGGGGCGCCGTGGCCACCGTGGGCATGTTGATCGCGGTGCTGTCTTGCCTGAGTTTTCTGCCGGGTCAGTGGCTGTTGCGCAGCGACACCTTGTCGGCCATGTTCCGTTTTGGCCTGCCCGAGGCGCTGGCCTTTGTGGCGTTGTTGTTGCCCTTGGCTGGCGCGCTGGCGGCCGTCTTGATGGCCATTGCGATTCGCAGCCGGTCGTTCAAGGAAGCGCAGGCCAGCTCCACCGTCGTGGTGCTGGGCGTGTCGTTGCTGCCGCTGGTGACGATTTTCAACCAGCAAGGTGTCATGCCCTGGCATTTCTGGGTGCCTGTGCTCGCGCAAAACACGTTGATGGGCCGGGTCTTGAAGGGTGAAGTGCTGGCGTGGACCGATGTATGGCCCGCCTTGCTGGTGTGCGCGGTGCTGGTCTTGTTGGCGGTGACTTCTGTGGCGCGGACCTTGCGGACCGCTGCGCTGAAGTGAGGCGCAGTGGCCGCTCCCGCGGCGCTTCCCGCGGGTGTTTGCGGCCTCGGTGCCGCGCTGCTTTGCCGCGTGCCAGTCTTCGTGCTCAGGCTGCGCGGCGCAGCTGACTGGCGTCAGCCATTTTTTCGTGGTCGGTGGCGCGTGTCAGCATGTGGCGCCTGTGTGCGTTGCCCGCAGCCTGGCGCCGGTGCGCGGTTATCTGAGGCGCGGGCGGCAGTGGCAGACCGGGTGAGGGGGCCTGAGGCAGAGGCATCTGTACCTGAGCGGCCGAAGGCTCTCGGCCCAGCTGCGCCCTGACGCGCTCTTGCCAGCGCAGCGCGTGAACGATACGGTTGCAGATCCGGACCAAGTTCATGCCTAGCACCGCGCGGTGATGGCTGTCAACCAGCCTAAGATTGGTGACCATGGCATTCGGGTCAGCCAGCATGATGACGCCGGGGCGTATCTCAATCCATTCCCAAGCCAGCCCGGCAGGTTCCGGGCTGTCCTTCAGCAACCAGATGGTGTCGCCCATCCGTGTGCCGGCTGCATCGGCGTTGTCGCGACGCTGTGTACCTGCGTGCAGGAACAAGGGTAGTTCCTCAGAGTCCGGCGGCAGGTACCATTCAACGGTGGTCCACGACTTGATCATCCATGATTGAACATTCACGGCAGCCCCTAGTTAGTTTTTGCAAGCCGGCATCGTCGCGGCAGGCGCGTAGCGTCGCAACCTAGCAAGGTTGGTGGCTCCGGACATCGCCATGCGACATCAGGACTATCTGGACGTCAGCCAAGCCCAAGACCGCGCCACGTTTGAGCGGCGGCTGCTGGGCTTTGTCGGCAACCTGGGTTTTGAGCTTGCCTCCGCGGCTGTTGCCGTGGATCGGCCAGGGCAGAACTCGCAGGTCATCATGATCGGCAACACGCCGCAGGCCTTTTACGAGGCCTCGCGCAGCGCGGAGGACTGGCGCCGCGACCCGGTGTTGAAGCGTTTGCGGGCCAGTTCGCTGCCGTTCATCTACGATCAGGACCTGTACGTGGCCGATGGTGCTGCCGACCTGTGGGAAGAGCAAGCCGCCTTTGGCTACCGCACAGGCATTTCGATGGCCTTGCACCTGCCCGAGGGCAGGCATTTTCTGCTGGGCGTCGACAGGGCTGCACCATTGCCCGAGTCGATTGACGAGGTCACGCGCATGATGGCGGATCTGCAGTTGTTGGCCGCCTATGCCCAAGAGACGGCGGTGCGTCTGCTGCTGATGGAAGAACGCAAACCTGAACGCGTGATCCACCTGACCCCGCGGGAGCGTGAGGTTTTGGCCTGGACCCGTGAGGGGAAAAGCGCCTGGGCGGTGGGTCAGATCCTCGCGATGAGTGAGCACACGGTCAACTACCATTTGCGCAATGTCATGAAAAAGCTGGACGTCTCCAGCAAGCACCTGGCCATCTTGCGCGCGCTGGCTCAGGGTCTGCTCTAGACGCCTGCGCTCTTTCCTGGTGCGCCTTGCCAGGCGTGGCCAGACGGGTTTTCTGCGCTGTGGCGCAGCCCGTTGTCAGTGACTTTCAGCGGTAACTGTTTGCGGTGATTTGCTGCGGTGCCAAGCCGCCGCTGTTCACCCTGTCCGCTCTGCGCCTGACTTTCCTTCTGTCTTGTTGCCCGTTGTCTTTGAAGGACAGCCGCTGAATGCTATTCAGCATGGCTTCGCCTAGCAGTGTGCGCGCGAAAAGTCAAGTCACAAGGGCGCAGAGCTAGTCGCTCAGTTGGGGATTGGCTTCAATACATCAACTGTCCGGGTTTCTTTCACGAGCCGCCCCCCATCAACTGCCATGGAGTTTGTCATGACCCAAACCACTGCAACCGCCCGCACCCACTCGTTCCCCCGCGGCGGCGGGTTCTGAATGACTGCTTGGCCTTGGCGGGCCAGGCGCTTGTGCGGTTCATAGGAACTTGGCCGGCAGGGATGTCGGCGTGAGGAAAGACCGGCCCTCTTAACCTGACGGTTAGGGTGGAGCGCGTTTCTGTTTGTTCAAGCGACAGTGCCTGGTTGTGTGGACTGCTCCAGACGGGTCAGGAACCGCAGGGCATCGGCAGCTGACTCGCCACACATTTCAGCGTGTGGCTGCAAGGAACTGCAAACGGCGGGTCGGTCCGGTTGCCCGAACAGGCGGCAGCGCAAGTCTGCGTCCAGTTGCACGCAGGCGATGCCAGCCGGTTTGCCTTCTGGCATGCCCGGTATTGGCGAGCTGATGGAGGGTGCGGTGCAGCAGGCGCCGCAAGCGCGGCGGCATTGCATGCAGTCATGTTAAGGGTCCTGCGTGCGCAGCCTGCAGACCCTAAAATTGCACCATGCTGCATCCCCAGGAATTTGACGTCATCGTGGTCGGTGGTGGCCACGCTGGCACCGAAGCCGCGCTGGCCGCTGCCCGCATGGGCTGCACCACGCTGCTCTTGACGCATAACATTGAAACGCTGGGGCAGATGAGCTGCAACCCCAGCATCGGTGGTATCGGCAAGGGCCATCTGGTCAAGGAAATCGATGCACTCGGCGGCGCCATGGCGGCGGCCACCGACGAGGCCGGTATCCAGTTCCGCATCCTGAATGGCAGCAAGGGCCCGGCGGTCCGCGCCACGAGGGCCCAGGCCGATCGTGTGCTGTACCGGGCGGCCATTCGCCACCGTATCGAGAACCAGCCCAACCTTTGGTTGTTTCAGCAGGCTGCGGACGACTTGTTGCTGGAAGGCGACCGTGTGGTGGGCGTTGTGACGCAAGTGGGCGTCAACTTCCGCAGCCGGGCGGTGGTGTTGACCGCAGGCACCTTTCTGGATGGCCGCGTGCACGTGGGTCTGCAGAACTACAGCGCGGGCCGCGCGGGCGACCCACCGGCGGTCAGCCTGTCGGCGCGCTTGAAAGAGCTGAAGTTGCCGCAGGGGCGTTTGAAGACCGGCACGCCACCGCGCATTGACGGGCGCAGCATCGATTTCGCAAAGCTGCAGGCGCAGCCCGGCGACTTGGACCCGGTGCCGGTGTTCAGCTTCCTGGGTAACCCGGCACAACACCCACGGCAGGTGCCCTGCTGGATCACACACACGAATGCCGACACACACCAGATCATCCGCGGCGGTTTTGACCGCAGTCCCATGTTCACCGGCATCATCGGTGGTGTGGGCCCACGGTATTGCCCCAGCATTGAAGACAAGGTCAACCGTTTTGCCGACAAGGACAGCCACCAGATCTTTCTGGAGCCGGAAGGGCTGAACACAAACGAGATCTATCCCAACGGCATTTCGACCTCCTTGCCGTTTGATGTGCAGATCGCGGCCCTGCACAGCATGGTGGGCCTGGAAAACGCACACATCGTGCGGCCGGGTTATGCGATCGAATACGACTACTTTGACCCACGCGAGTTGCGGCCAAGTTTTGAGACGCGTGGCATTCGGGGCTTGTTTTTTGCAGGCCAGATCAACGGCACCACGGGTTACGAAGAGGCCGCGGCACAAGGTTTGTATGCGGCGGTGAACGCGGCTTTGATGGTCAAGGGAATGGGGCCTTGGTTGCCCCGGCGAGACCAGGCCTACCTGGGTGTGCTGGTTGACGATCTTGTGACCAAGGGGGTTACGGAGCCCTACCGCATGTTCACCAGCCGTGCGGAGTACCGGCTGCAGCTGCGTGAAGACAACGCCGATCTGAGGCTGACCGAAGTCGGTCGCAGCTTGGGTTTGGTGTGCGACCGGCGTTGGGCCGCGTTCAACCTGAAGCGCGAGCGGCTGGAGCGTGAAAGCCAGCGTTTGCGTGCGACCTGGGTACGGCCGGCGACATTACCCGCGGCCGACGCCGAGCGTTTGCTGGGCAAGGCGCTGGAACATGAATATCCCTTGACCGATCTGCTGCGTCGGCCCGGCGTCGGCTTTGATGCTGTGACCGAGGCGGCCCAACTGGCGGGCCAGTGCGATGTTTCACGTGAAACCTTGCAGGCTGAATGGGGTGCCCGAGCGGCAGATGAAGTGATCGAGCAGCTGGAGATCGGCATCAAGTACGCCGGCTACATCAGCAAACAGAACGAAGAAGTACAGCGCTCCCAGACTTTCGAGAGCTTGCAATTGCCCGAGGACCTGGACTACGACCGGGTCAGCGCCTTGTCTTTTGAAGTGCGTCACAAACTCAACCGTCACCGCCCAGCCACCTTGGGGCAGGCTTCGCGCATATCCGGGGTGACGCCGGCGGCGGTGTCATTGCTGCTGATCCACCTGAAAAAGGGGCGGTTCAAAGGTTTCGACACGCGGTTGGCCGAAGAGGCGGCCGTGGCCACAGCTGCGGCCACTCGGACGGCTTGATGGCGCCTGCCTTGTTGGCCCTGGAATCGACTGCGCTGCGCGACAAGGTCTGCGCACCGCTGGGACTGAATCCCAGCGAACAACAGCTGGCACTGCTGCTGGGTTATCTGGACTTGTTGTCGCGCTGGAACGCCACCTACAACCTCACGGCCGTGAAAGACCGGGCGGGGATGCTGACGCAGCATCTGGCGGACTGTCTGGCCGTGGTGCCTGCAGTCCAGCGGTATCTGGGGGCCCGGGATGTGTCTTCGTTTCGGATACTGGATGTCGGCAGCGGTGGCGGTCTGCCGGGAATTGTTCTCGCCATCATGCTGCCGACCGTGCAGGTCAGCTGTGTGGACTCGGTAGGCAAGAAGGCCGCATTTGTACGTCAGGTAGCCGGTGCGTTGGCTTTGCCAAGGCTTCAGGCGGTGCATTCAAGAGTTGAAGCGCTGAAGGCGCCACCCTTTGATCTCGTCATTTCTCGTGCCTTTGCGTCGCTGCCCGATTTCGTAGGCCTGACCGCGTCACAGCTGGCGTCCGATGGTTGTTGGTTGGCGATGAAAGGCAAGTACCCGCAGGACGAGATCGAGCAATTACCAGCAGCTGTCCAGTTGTTTCACGTGGAACAGTTGATGGTGCCTGGCATGGAAGCGGAGCGATGCCTGTTGTGGTTGAAGCGGGCACAGCAGACCCTCGCACCATGAAACCGACATCCGCCGGTACTGCCCGGTCTCTGATGGCCAACCCCGCGAAGCTCACACGCGTGTTGTTGTTCATCGCAAGCTTGAATCTGTCGATGGCCGTGCCGGTACTCGCACAGGACCAGGACGCAGGCCCACCCATGACCGCCCTGCCCAGCCTGAACGTGCCCGCCTACATGGGCACCTGGTACCAGGTGGCCTGGTTCCCCAACCGCTTCCAGCAACAATGTGTCAGTGACACCCGGGCGACTTACCGGGCGTTGCCTGCCGACGAAATCGAAGTGACCAACCAGTGCCGCAATGCCGACGGCAGCATCGAAACCGTCGTAGGCCTGGCGCGACCCACCCATGACGCTTCCGTCCGAGACCAGCAGCTGGAGCCCGCCAAGCTGGAGGTGAGCTTCATGCCGCGGTTCTTGCGATGGCTGCCGCTGTGGGGTAACTACTGGGTGATCGACCTGGCCGCCGATGGCCGCTACGCCCTGGTCAGCGAGCCCAAACGCCAGTACCTCTGGGTGCTTTCACGCAGTCCGACGTTGTCGGACGAGGACCAATCTGCGATACGCTCCCGCCTCCAGTCCTTGGGCTTCGACCTGAGCCGCTGGCAGCTGCACAGTCAAACGCATCCACCAACCCACTCCCCTGCACCACACGTCGCGCCCGCGCCTACGGCGCCACGCTGACCGCAGACAACAACCCCTGTGCCCACCGCCCGGTGGCAGAAAGACCTGGTTTCAGGATGCTCGGCATCACCGACTACGGCGCCTTTTGCGGCGCAATTGTGTTGTTTCTCGTGCTGCCTGGTCCGGGCACCTTCGCGCTGCTGACTTCCACCGCCAAAGGGGGGCTGCGCGCTGGCGCTGCCGCGACCCTGGGCGTCATCGCGGGCGACCAGGTGCTGATGTGGTTGGCCGTCGCCGGCGTGGCGGCCTTGCTAGCCACTTATCCGGTGGCCTTCAATCTGGTGCAGGTGGCGGGCGCAGCCTACCTGGGCTATATCGGATTGAAACTGGTCTTCGCCAAACCTGGCGCTGCATCACCCATCCGCATCGAGCCCCGGCACTATGCGCGACAGGCCTTCTTGATCACCCTGCTCAACCCCAAGGCCATCGTCTTCTACATGGCCTTTTTCCCGCTTTTCATCGATCCGGCGCGCCACCGGGGCGCCATCACGTTTGTGGCCATGGCGGCGACCATCGCCATCATCACGCTGGCTTACGGTCTGCTTTTATGTGCTTTCGCCAGCGCCATCAGTGCGCGGGTGCGCGCACATCAGCATCTGGCACAGGGTCTGCAACGGTTGGCGGGTGTGTTTTTGATCGGTTTTGGCATCAAGTTGGGAACGCAGTGAAGATCAAGTCTGGCAATGGCCCTCGCGTGTTTTGTGTGGCCAATCAAAAAGGGGGCGTCGGCAAGACCACCACCACCGTCAACCTGGCGGCTGGCCTGGCCCAGGTGGGTCAACGGGTGCTGGTGGTGGATCTGGACCCCCAGGGCAACGCCACCATGGGTTCGGGTATCGACAAACGTGCACTGACCAGCAGCGTTTATGACGTGCTGCTTGAAAACATCGGTATCGCCGAAGCCGCACGAGCCAGCCCCAAAGGCGGTTACCACGTGCTGGGCGCCAACCGCGAATTGGCGGGCGCAGAGATCGAGCTGGTACAACTGGAGCGCCGCGAACGCCGCCTGAAAGCCGCATTGGCGCTGGTGGCCGAAAGCTACGACTTTGTGCTGATCGACTGCCCGCCGTCGCTGAGCCTGCTGACGCTGAACGGCTTGTGCGCCGCGCACGGCGTCATCGTGCCCATGCAGTGCGAATACTTTGCGCTGGAAGGCTTGTCCGATCTGGTCAACACCATCAAGCAGGTACATGCCAACCTGAACCCGGACCTGCAGATCATCGGGCTGCTGCGGGTGATGTTCGACCCGCGCATCACCTTGCAGCAGCAGGTCAGCGAACAGCTCAAGGCCCACTTTGGTGACAAGGTGTTCAACACCGTGATCCCCCGCAACGTGCGCCTGGCCGAGGCGCCCAGCTACGGTCAGCCCGGCGTGACCTTCGACCCCGCCAGCCGTGGCGCCAAAGCGTTTGTTGAATTTGCGCAGGAGATGGTGGCCAAGCTTGGCTGAACCGTCGGCCTTCGACGAGACCTTGCTGTCCCGCGTTGAAGACGCCGGCATCAACGCCAGCGCCCCACCCCAGCAACTGTGGATGGACGGCTGGCTGTTGCGCTTCAATCCTGGCAAGGCCAAGCGTGCACGCTGCATCAACGCCGTGGCCGACGGCCGCCTGCCCTTGGACGACAAACTGCAGCGCGCCCAAAAAGCTTACCGGGACGCCGGCCTGCCCCTGGTGGTGCGCATCACCCGCTTCACGCAGCCGCTGGGACTGGACCAACGCCTGGCCGGCCTGGGGTTCACCACCCTGGACGACACGCGGGTGATGGTCCGCGCCGTCCAGGCGGCAGGAAATGACAAGGGCGAGCGGGCAAGCTCGGAGCCGCCGCCCCTGGCCACCGGCCTGCGATGGTGCAGCTTGCCGGCCCAGGCCTATGCGCAAGCCGTCGGCGCCTTGCGAGGAGCCCCGCCCGAACAGCGTGAAGCGCAGGCGCAGCGCCTGAGTCTGTCGCCGGTGCCGTATCACGGGCTGGGCATTCAGCGCACCATCGACGGCACCGTGCTGGCTTGCGGCCAGTTTGCGCGCGAGGGCGATCTGGTCGGCCTGTACGATGTCTATACCCACCCACAGGTGCGCAACCAGGGCTTGGCGACGATGATATGTGAGCGCCTGCTTTCAGTTTCCGCCTGTGAAGGCGCGAGACACGCCTACCTGCAGGTCGAGGCTGACAACTCAGCCGCCCGCAGCATCTACACCCGCATGGGGTTCCGGGATGGCTACGCCTACCACTACCGGGTTCCGCCCGGCGGGTAGACGCCGCCCTTTCAGAGCCCCAAGCCTTCGTCCAGGCCCAGGTGCAGGTTCATGGCCTGCACGGCCGCGCCACTGGCGCCCTTGCCCAGGTTGTCCAGACGCGCCATCAGCACGGCCTGGGTGTCGTTGGCAAACACAACGATATCGACAAAGTTGGTGTCGTTGTTGGCTTGCACGTCGAAGAAGCCGGACTCCAGCGTGGCGGCGTCGCGCAGCGGCTTCACCCGGATGAAGCGCTCGCCCGCATAGTGCGTGGCCAAGGCGTCGTGAACCGCAGCTGGTGTGGTGCCCAGGGCACCGAGGTGCAGCGGCACACTCACGGCGAGGCCCTTGTAGAAGTTGCCCACGATGGGCATGAAGATCGGCGGCACGGTCAGCCCTGTGTGCGCCATCATCTCTGGCACATGTTTGTGCTGAAGGCTCAGGCCGTAGGGTCTGGGCGAAGCAAGTGCAGGCTCCGATCCGCTCTTGGCGTGGGCTTCGTACTGCTCGATCATTTTTTTGCCACCGCCGGAATAACCGGTGATGGACGTGGCGGAGACCGGGTGGCCGGCCGGTACCAGCTTGGCATCCACCAGCGGGCGCATCAGCAGAATGAAGGCGCTGGCATGGCAGCCCGGGTTGGAAATGCGCTTGCCCTGGCGGATGGCGGCACGCTGGCCCTTGGCCAGTTCCGGCAGACCGAATGCCCAGCCCGGCGCCGTACGGTGTGCGGTGCTGGCGTCGATCAGGCAGGTCTTGGGGTTGGTGATCAGGGCGGCAGCCTCTTTGGCGGCCACGTCGGGCAGGCACAGGAAGGCGACATCGGCGGCATTCAGCAGGCGCGCACGCTCTGCCGCATCCTTGCGCAGTTCGGGCGCAATGCGCAGCACCTCGACGTCCTGGCGTTGTGCCAGATACTCGTGGATGCGCAGGCCCGTGGTGCCCTCTTGCCCGTCAACAAACACTTTGAACGTCATGTCAGCACCCTCTACCCCGCCTTGGGGCGGCTCGTAAAAGTCCAAGGATAAGTGAATGGCAGCCTCACACGGTAACGGCCCGCGCATTCTCTTGCTGCCCGGTTGGCAAAACAGCGGCGCCGGACACTGGCAGACCCTTTGGGAAACCCAGCCGGGCTTCGAGCGGGTGCAGCAAGATGATTGGCTCTGGCCCAAACGTGGCGACTGGATGGCCCAGCTGGAACAGGCGGTGCTGGAGCGCGAAGGCCCCGTGGCACTCGCCGCCCACAGCCTGGGCTGCCAACTGGTGGCGGCCTGGGCCGCGCATTCCGCACACAGCCACCGTGTAGAGGCCGCGTTGCTGGTGGCCCCACCCGACACGGCCCGCGCTGACATGCCACCCCAACTGGCCGGTTGGCGGCACATCGTGCGGCAGCGGCTGCCCTTTCCCAGCATCGTCGTGTTCAGCAGCGACGACCCCTACTGCGAACCTGCACGTGCCCAGGCCATGGCCGCCGAATGGGGCGCAGCCTTGCACCCGCTGCACGGCAAGGGCCACATCAACGCCGAAAGCGGCCTGGGCGACTGGCCCGCGGGCCTGTCGCTGCTGCAATCGTTGATACCCGTTTGCGGCCTGCCTTCAGCATGAGCACCCGCAACCGACTGAAACAGGCCGCGCTGGTGGCCGTGGTCATCGCCGCCGCATTGGCGCTGACCGACAAGCTGGGCTTTGGCCTCCCGCTGCTGTTGATGCTGGTGTCGATGCTGGGCCTGGTGGCTTACGCCGCGCCACAACTGGGCGTGCGCTGGCTGGACGACTTGATCTTGCTGGCGCGCAGCTGGCTGTGGCGTCACGACCACGGCAGCCTGCACAGCTTTGGCGGCCTGCGGCTGGAAATCGAAGACATCCACGGCGAGATGTGGATCGCTGCCGACAGCCTGCAGCGCGCCATCAACCAGCGCGAGCCCGAAGACGTGACCGCCGCGCGTCTGGCCGGCCAATGGCGGCGCAACCACAACGGCGACATCATGCTCAACGTCAAGGCCGTGGTGCAGCACCTGGCCACCATGCCCGACCGCAGCAACCTGCGGGTGCAACGTTTCCGGCGCTACCTGGAACGCGACGTGCTGTACCCGGCCGCCCGGCGCCGCAATGAGCGTTCGGGTTGACGCCTGCCGCGCCGGGTGACAATCCCGTCATGGCAACACTGAAAAAACCCAAGGGCCTGGGCATGGGCCTGGAAGCCCTGCTCGGCCCCAAGGCGCCCGACGCCGGCAACAGCAACGACACCCCCAGCAGCCTGCCGCTGAACCAGCTGCGCGCCGGCAAGTACCAGCCGCGCACGCGCATGGACGAAGGCTCGCTGTACGAGCTGGCGGAAAGCATCAAGAGCCAGGGCGTGATGCAGCCCATCCTGGTGCGGCCGCTGACCGAAGGCGGCTACGAGATCATCGCCGGCGAAAGGCGCTTCCGCGCCGCCAAGCTGGCCGGCCTGGACCGTGTGCCGGTGCTGGTGAAAGTGGTGGCCGACGAAGCCGCCGCGGTGATGGCGCTGATCGAGAACATCCAGCGCGAAGACCTCAACCCGCTGGAAGAAGCGCAAGGCCTGCAGCGACTGGTGGCCGAATTCAAGCTGACCCACGAACAGGCGGCGCAGGCCGTGGGCCGGTCGCGCAGCGCCGCTTCAAACCTGCTGCGTCTGCTGAACCTGGCTGAACCGGTGCAGACCATGCTGCTGGCCGGCGACCTGGACATGGGCCATGCCCGCGCCCTGCTGTCGCTGCCCGCGGCGCAGCAGGTGATGCTGGGGCAAGAGGTGGTGTCCAGGAAGCTCAGCGTGCGCCAGGCCGAACAGCGTGTGGCGCAGACCCTGGCCGACCCCGACGGCCAGCAGGCCGAGACCAGGTCGAAGGAAAAGGCCAAGCCCAAGGACATCCTGCGGCTGGAGCAGCAGCTGTCAGACGTGCTGACGGCACAGGTCGACATCCGGGTGAAAAAGCGCGGCAAAGCCGGCGAACAGGGCGAAGTGGCCATCCAGTTCGGCTCGCTGGACGAGCTGAACGGCTTGTTGAAGCGGCTGGGGGTCAGCGAGGGCTGATCGAGCGCTCCCCAGGGTCTTGCACCTTCAGGCCGCCGCCGCCCTGGCCGCGCGCTGCTGCACCGCCAGCCAGACCAGCGCCACCAGCACCAGGGTCATCGGCAGCAGCGAACCCAGGTTCAGCCACTTCCAGCCCTGGGTGGTGATCAGCGCCCCCGACGAAAATGACGTCACCGCCATGGTCCAGAACACACAGGAATCCATGATGCCCTGGGCGCGGTTCTTTTCTTCGGGCCGGTAACTCTGTGTCAGCAACGTGGTGCCGCCGGTGTACAGAAAGTTCCAGCCCACGCCCAGCACCAACAGCGCCACCAGAAACTGCATCACGTCCACACCCGACAAGGCCACCACCACGCAGACCAGGTTCAGCAAGCCGCCGATGAACATGATGGGCAGCGGACCAAAACGCTTGATCAAGTTGCCGGTGAAGAAGCTGGGCACAAACATGCCCAGCACATGCCATTCCAGCACCAGCGCTGCACTGCTGAAAGGGTGTTGACACTGCTGCATGGCAATCGGGGTGGCGGCCATCAGCAGGTTCATCACGCCATAACCCAGCGCGGCGCCAATGATGGCCACCACAAAGGCGGGCTGTTTGGCCAGTTCGGCCGCGCTGCGGCCCCTGGCCGCGCCCGGCACCGGCGGCACATGCGCGGGGAACTTGATGAACGACACCACTACCAGCCCCAGCAGCGCCACGCCGATCAGCGCCACATAGGCGCCCGCAAAGGGCACGGTCATCCAGCCTTTGGCCCAGCTGGCCAGGTTGGGCCCGATGAAGGCCCCGGCTACACCGCCGGCCAGCACCAGTGAAATGGCGCGTTCCTTGTATTGCGGAGACACCAGCTCCGGACCTGCAAAACGGTACAGCGCGCCATTGGCGCTGTAAAAACCGGCAATGACCGTGGACATCACCAACATCCAGAAACTGCCCACCGTGACGGCCACAGCGCACATCGCCGCCGACATCGCCGCCACGCCCAGACCGATCTGAAACGAACGCCGCCGGCCCACACGCGCCTGCAGTCGCGACACCGGCATGGCCGACAGCGCAGCGCCCACCACATAACCTGTGACCGGCAGCGTGGCCATCCAGCCCAAAGGCGCGAGCGACAAACCCACCAGCCCGTTGATGGCGATGAAGGTGACGTTGTTGACCAGGAACAGCGTCTGGCACACCGACAGCAGGAGCAGGTGAATGTTCATGCTCGAATCATCTCATTGCGCGAGTTCCAAACCCTGTCGGCGAAATGCGAAGCCATGTGTTGTTTTGATCGGGATCCGGCTTTTTCCCTGGGGCGCAGGGCTTGTTTAGGTGTTGTCGGCACGCACTTTGCTTCGTGCTGA
>JAHECB010000452.1 GCA_024641925.1 Betaproteobacteria bacterium | reverse complement strand
TGCCGGCTGACGACCTGATCGGCCATGCAAGCCTGGCGGCGGCCAGCCCGGTGCCCATCGCAGTGGGTGAATCGCTGTATTCAGCGGCGCAGTTTGCGTCCTACATGCAGCAGGGCGCGGCGTCGATCATCCAGGTCGACGTGGCGCGCATCGGCGGCATCACGCCGTGGCTCAAGGTGGCGCACATGGCAGAGGCCTTCAACCTGGCGGTGTGCCCGCATTTTTTGATGGAATTGCATGTGTCGTTGGCGGCAGCCGTGCCCAGCGCCGCGTGGGTGGAATACATCCCGCAACTGGACGCCGTGGCCGACAGCTGCATGGTGATGGAAGACGGGTTTGCGTTGGCGCCCGATACGCCAGGGCTGGGCATTGACTGGCGCTGGGCCGAGATTGAACGGCGCGCCCGCGCCCGGCACACGGTGGTTTGATCGACTGCGGGGCCTGCAGATCCTCGCGCTTGCGTTGCGCCTCTACAGCGTGCGGCGCATGGTCTGGTGCATCACACCGGCCTGTTCAAACGGCGCGCCTTCCGGTTCGAAGCCCAGGCGCGTGTACAGACCCGCGGCCGACAAACTGGCCTGCAGGCTCATCTGCGAACGGCCGTGCTGAAGTGCGAGCGTCGTCAATTGGTTCACCAGCAGACGGCCAACGCCCGCACCGCGCACACTGCTCAGCACCGCCAGACGGCTGATCTGCGCCACGTCCTTGCTGTCCATCAGCATTCGGCCCGAACCGATGGCCAACCCGAAGCGGTTGTACGCCAGCACGTGCAGCGCGCGGGCGTCGTCGCCGTCGTGCTCCAGCGCTGCCGGCCACTGCTGCTCTTGCACCAGCACCTGCACGCGCAAGCGCCTCGCCTCCACTTCACACGCAGCCCAGTCGCCACAGCTGAGCTTGACCATGGGTTCTCCGGCTTCAAACGCCGTCAGCGTTTCGCGCAGCGCTGGCGGCACCGGCAGGCTGGTCATGGTGTCCGGATTGGCAAACACATACACCAGTTCACCCTGCACCAGCACCTGGTCGCCCCGGCAGATGGCGGTTTCAAACACCATCGACGAATTGCCGATGCGGCCACACCGAATGCCCACGTCGAGTTGCTCGTCGTATCGCGCCGAGCCCATGTATTCCAGCGTGGCCTTGCGCACATACAGGTCGCCCTGCAAGTGCGCCATGGTGTCGTGGTACGGCAGCGCCAGCGCGCGCCAGTAGCCGGCGACTGCCGTATCGGCATACATCAGGTAATGGCCGTTGAACACGATCTTCTGCAGGTCTACTTCAGCCCAGCGCACCCGCAGGCGTTCCATGTGGCGAAAGTCTGTTCTTTTCATGGCGTGTGGTGTGGTCAGGGTTTCAGGTGGGGGCTGCGCCGATCAAGGCCTTGGCAATGGCGTCCATCGCAAGCCGCGCTTCGGGCAGCGCGCGCCCCATTTTGATGAAGTCGTGGGTCACGCCGCGAAACAGCGCCAGGTCCACCGCAACGCCGGCCGCTCGAAGGTGGTCACCGTAGGCCAGACCTTCGTCGACCAGCGGGTCACATTCGGCCAGTACCAGGCAGGCAGGGGCCACCGCTTCAACGTCGGCGTTCAGCGGTGCAAAGCGCCAGTCGTGGCGCGACTGGCGCGGCAGCGTGTGATCAAACATCCAGGCGATGGTGTTGGCATCGAGCAGGTAGCCCTTCGCAAACCGCTGGTGCGAAAGCGTGTCGGCCACGGCTGTGGTGCCGGGGGTAATCAAGACCTGCAGCGCCAGGCTTGAACCGAGGGGCAAGCCCTGATCGCGGGCCATCAAGGCACATACCGCCGCCAAGGTGCCGCCTGCGCTGTCGCCACCCACGGCCATGGCGGCGCCTGGGGGTTGTTCGGCCGCCAGCGCTTGCAATGCAGACCAGGCGTCCTGCACGGCTGCCGGAAATGGGTGTTCAGGGGCCAGCCGGTAATCCAGCGCCACCACGGCCCAGCCGCTGCGCAGCGCCAGTTGGCGGCACAGGCTGTCGTGGGTGTTCAGGCTGCCCATG
>JAHECB010000253.1 GCA_024641925.1 Betaproteobacteria bacterium | reverse complement strand
AGTCTGGTCAGGTTGCCCATCGACCGTGACCCTGAGCCCATGGCCGCGTACGCCATCAACACGTCCATCAACACCTCCAAGTCGCTGCGTGTTGCCTTGACGCAGTCCGGACGCCCCAGTGTCTGCGGTCCCACGGGCTCGACGATGGGCGTGGGGATCTGCCCATGAAATCACGGATGCTCATATCAGGCCGTCGCAGGATCCAGGCGGGCATGTCGCTGGTGGAATTGATGGTCGGCGTGACCATCGGCCTGTTCATCGTGGCCGCCGCAACGCTGATGATCGGCAATCAGCTCAGCGACAACCGCCGCTTGCTGCTGGAAACGCAACTGCAGCAGGACATGCGCGCCAGCATGGACATCATCACGCGTCAGATTCGGCGCGCGGGGCTCTGGGAAGAAAACAACAGCATCACCCTGTTGGCCAGCGACTCGGGCCTGCCCGGCAATTTCACGGCCAGCAATTACGCCGTGAACATCACGCCGGATCAGAAACAAATCACCTTCAACTACTGGTTGAACGCGCAGGACAAGGACAACTGGGGCTTCAAGCTGGAAAACGGCCGCATCAAGTCCAGCCTGGCGCGGTTGAACTGGCAGGATCTGACCGACCCCAATACCGTCGAGGTCACGACACTCCAGTTTGTCGAAGTGACGCGGGACAGCGAATTCATACCCTGTCCCAAGTTGTGCACTGGGCCGGGCGGACCGCGTGCCTGCTGGCCCAAGGTTGCCGTGCGCAGCATCCGTGTCGTGCTTGAGGCCCGTTCGGTGAACGACCCCACCGTCACGCGGCGCCTGGAGTCCGAGGCCCGGCTACGCAACAACCTGCCGATCTTCAACGGCGGTTCAACCACCCAGCCGTGCCCGCCATGAAGATGCGTCGAGACCTCTCAAACCGCCTGCGTGCCGCCGCCACGGGCAGCCAACGGGGTGCTGCCACGCTGGTGATCGTGTTGATGCTGTTTTTTGTGGTGGCGTTGGTGGCCGCGTACACCAATCGCAACCTCATTTTCGAGCAGCGAACCTCCGTCAACCAGTATCGGTCGACCATGGCATTCGAAGCCGCCGATGCAGGGCTGGAATGGGCGGTCGCCATGCTGAATGCCGGCCGCATCGGCGACAACTGCGAAGAAGCCACCGCGGTGGCGGGCTCGACCTCTTTCAGGCAGCGGTACCTTTCGACAAACCAGGCCACCGGTCTGATCACGCCGAATCGTCAGCCCGACAACAGCGATCTGAGCCCGACCTGCGTGTGGACAGGCACGGCTTGGCAATGCAACTGCCCCAGCACAACAGACCCGGTGCTGGCAGCACCAACCTCGGCTGGTCTGCACCCCGCCTTCCGGCTGCGATTCAGGCAAGGATCACCCGCTGCCGGCGTCGTACGGGTAGACGTCAACGGCTGCGTTCGCATGACCGAAGAATGTCTTGACGACTTTTCCAATGTGCCCCGCGACTCCGAGGGGCGGGCCCAGCACACGGCCATGCTGGCGCTGAAGCCTGCGCTGGAAACGCCGCCGGCGGCGACCATGACGGTGTGGGGCAATGTGCTCGGTGGTGGTGCTGCCCGTTTTGAGAACGCCGACACGGCCTCCGGCGGCCTCACCATTCATGCCGCCGGCGGCATCAACATCGCCAGTTTTGCGGTGCTCAGCACGCCTGGCACGCCAGGCAACCGGTCGACGGTGGCCAGCGATGGCACGCTGGTGCCCGATGGGCTGACGCTGGCCGGCCTGCAGGCCCTGCCGCGTGACGAACTGAAATGGGACCGTGTGTTCGGGTCTGTCTTCGGGCTGCTGCCCGACAGTTACCAGAACCAGCCGGCGGCAAAAGTGCTGGTCTGCCCTTCAGCGGGCTGCCGCCAGGACCTGGCCGATCTGGTCGCGCGCAACCCCGACCGCGTCGTCTGGGTGCAGGGCGATCTGGTGTTGGAGTCCGCAGGGGACATTGGCTCTTTGCCCGATCCTGCCAACCCGGCAGCGGCAGGCCCTGCCCTGATCGTGGTGGAAGGCAAGGTTCAATTCCTGGCCTCGGGCGTGCGCATCTTTGGCGTGGTGTACTCGCGCGACGGCGCCTGGGAAGGCAACGGTCTGATCCAGGGGGCGGCCATGGCAGAAGGCGACCTGGGCGCATTGGCCGCGCCTGATGTCGTCTACGACCAGACCATCATCGACGCGCTACGCCGCAGCAGTGGTTCTTTCGTGCCCCTGAACGGCGACTGGAAGGACTTCAAATGACGGGCAGACTGCATCCGCGAAACCAGACACAAGCCGGTATATCGCTGATCGAGGCCCTGCTCGCGCTGGTGGTCATGGCGCTGGGCATGCTGGCGGTGGCGGGGGTGCAGTCGAATCTGCGCGCCAACGCCGATCTGTCGCGGCAACGCGCTGAAGCCGTGCGCCTGGCAGAAGAAGGCATCGAACAATGGCGGGGCTTCAGCAGCCTGGACACCCTGCCCAGCGATATCGGCTACGGCAACATCGTGGACGAAGCTGGAGTGGTGGTCACGCCACCCGGCTCGAACGCCATTTTCAAGCGCACCCGTGCGGTGACCGTCAGCGACTCACCGCCGATGAAGACCTTGAAGGTCACGGTGACCTGGCAGGACCGCGCCGACACGACACAGGAAGTTGTGCTCAACACCACCATTGCCCGGGTGGCGCCCGAGGTGTCCGGCTCTTTGTCGGTGCCGGGCAACGGTGCGCCCGCCCGCCAACCCATGGGGCGCCATATCGCCATTCCACCGGGCGCCATAGAACGGCCTGACGGCACCAGCATTTTCACGCCGCCGCAGACAAATCCAGGCAACGTCGTCAGCTACGTTTTCAACAATATCAGCGGGCTCATCACCCAGATCTGCAACAACAACCGCTGCACCAGCAGCAAAGCGCAACTGGTTTCAGGCTTCTTGCGATTTGCACTGCCGCCGCAACTGACCGGCCAACCCAGCGCCGTCGACGCACTGAACCCAAGGTCGAACTGGACCCAACTGGCCGCGCTGCCGCAATTGGCGGTTGCCTACACCACGTCCAGCGCAGGCAGCGGCAATGAGAGCTGCTTCATCGGCATCACCTCGATCGACCCCAATGCGCCACTTGAGTACTTCTGTGTGCTGCCGCTCTACGAAACCCTCAATGACCCCGCGCCGACCTGGAGCGGCCGCGCCGCATTCGGGCCCAGCCCCGGCCTGATCGCCGACACCGCCACCGAAAGCAGCGCTTCCAAACTGCGGGTGTGCCGCTATTTCGACTTGCAAGGCACGGGTAACTACGCCGCCATCAACGGCCCACTGAGTCTGCAGAACTATCTGTTCGTGGCCGCGGGCAACGGCACCGTGGCGTACAGCTGTCCGCCCGGTACGGTCGCGCACTGATGTCCTGAACGCTTTTGCGCAAGCCTCTTGGCCCAAATCGCTGATGCCGCGGGCCTAGACTCGCGGTCATGAATCCGCTGGACACCGAAAGACTGCAACAGGCGCTTCTGCTGGCCGAAGCCGTCATCGGTGCGACCGAGCCCAATCCCCGTGTGGGTTGTGTCATCGGGACAGAGCAAGGCCAGGTCCTGGGGCGTGGCGCCACCCAGCGCGCCGGCAGCGCCCACGCCGAAGTCATGGCCCTGCGCGACGCCGCCTCTGCCGGACATGCCGTACGGGGTGCAACAGCCTGGGTGACCCTGGAGCCCTGCTCACACCATGGGCGCACGCCCCCTTGCTGCGACGCTTTGATCGATGCCGGGTTGGCGCGTGTTGTTGTGGCCGTGCAGGACCCTTTTCACAAGGTCGCGGGCACTGGCATTGCACGCTTGCGAAGTGCTGGCATCCATGTCGAAATGGCCGATGCCGACATGGCCGATGCGGCCCGAGAGTTGAACATCGGATTTTTCTCGAGACTGTTGCGTCGGCGCCCCTGGGTTCGCGTCAAAGTCGCGGCGTCGATGGACGGTCGTACGGCCTTGCCCAATGGTGTCAGCCAATGGATCACAGGACCAGAGGCCCGCGCAGACGGTCACGCCTGGCGCCGCCGCGCCGGCGCGGTACTGACCGGTATCGGCACCGTGTTGGCGGACGATCCTCGAATGGATGTGCGCCTGGTGCCCACCGCAACGCAGCCTCTGCGGGTGGTGGTTGACTCGACCGGTCGCACCCCGCAGCAGGCCCGGTTGCTGCAAGGGCCCGGCCAGGCCATGGTGGTCACCGCAACCGTCCCTGGCAGTGCCCACACCTCTGAAATCGCAGCACGTTACCCACCCACGACAGAATGCCTGGCCCTGCCGGACGCAGCAGGCCAACAGGTCGACCTCGCAGCCCTGCTGACGTTGTTGGCCGCACGGGATGTCAACGAAGTGCATGTTGAAGCAGGGGCCCGGCTCAACGGCGCACTCGCCGCGCAGGGCCTGGTTGACGAGTGGCTGCTGTACCTGGCGCCACTTCTGCTGGGGCCTGGACTGGACATGGCGACATGGCCGGCCTTGCAGACCCTGGATCAAGTCCGGCGCCTGCATTTGATGGAGGCTGGCCCCATGGGCTGCGACCTGCGGATTCGCCTGCGTACAGCGGCCGGCATGTCACGGGCCTGAAAAAATACATCGAGATGTCGAGCCGCTTTACATTCGGCTGACGCCCGAATGAGGGGTATGGCGCTAACTCCTTGATCTATATGATGGAAACAGGCGTGGTACCGGTCTTGCAAGGGGTCGGAGCAAAGCCGGCAGAAACCCAGCTTTTCCCTTCTTGGAGTATCCGATGACAGAACGTTCAATCAACAAAACCAGGCTGCTGGTGCTGACCGTCGCCGCAGCGGCGGCGGCTTCGGCCCAGGCTGCGCCAATCACCTACTACGCAGACGCCACAACAACCGCGACCCCCGATGAGGAGCGTGCGAGTTTTCTGGCTGCAACCACCGCTGTTTCGTCCGACGGGTTTGAAACCGCACCGACGGGTGTGCCCATCGGGCCGATCAGCATGTTTGGTGGCGCGGGCGCGCTGTCGCAGGACGCCAATGGACTGGGCAGCATCTTGCAAGGCGTTTCGGCCAACGGCCGCACAAACACCACGCCAGGTTGCGACCCGAACGTTGCCTGCAAATGGTGGGAAACTGCCACATCGTTCCAGATCGCGCTGGGCGCCGAGAAATCGGCCTTCGGCTTCTATGCCACGGACTTGGGCGACCTGGGTGGCTCGATCTCGCTGGATTTCTGGAACGACGCAGCTCTGATTCGCTCGGGCATTGCCGTGAGCCAGCCGACCCTGACATCGGGCCTGCTGTTTTTTGGGTTCATCGACGACACCTTCGTTTTCAACCGCGTCTCTGTGAATGTGGCGCAGACCGAAGTTGACCCTGACCGCTTCGACTACGTTGGATTCGACGATGTGCTGGCAGGCAGCCGCGCTGTGACGGCACCGCCGCCACCTCCTCCTTCTCCTCCCCCCCCACCCGCACCCACGCCGATACCTGAGCCCGCAACCCTGGGTCTGGTGGCAGCCAGCCTGGGCATGCTGGCCCTGAATCGCCGGCGTCGCAGCCGGAAGTGACCCTGATGAGATAGTGGTGGCCAGCCCGTTAACGGGCTGGCCCGCAAAAGGCAAAAGGGCAATGCCGTGGGCATTGCCCTTTTGCTGTTTCAGGGGCCGGTCAACCAGCAGGTTGTTGTCCGGCCGCCACCTACAATTACGCGATGCAAATTTCCCCCATTCCAGAGTTGGTGGCCGAACTGGCCGCTGGCCGCATGGTGATCCTGGTCGACGAAGAAGACCGCGAAAACGAAGGTGACCTGGTGCTGGCTGCAGAGCATGTGACGCCGGCCGCCATCAACTTCATGGCGCGCCACGCACGTGGATTGATCTGCCTGACGCTGACTCGCGACCGCTGCGAACGTCTGCGCCTGCCGCCCATGGCCAGCCGCAATGGCACCGTGCATGGCACAGCCTTCACCGTGTCCATTGAAGCCGCCACGGGTGTCAGCACCGGCATCTCGGCCGCCGACCGTTCGCGCACCGTACAGGTGGCCGTGGCACGTGACGCGCAAGCCACCGACCTGGTGCAACCCGGCCACATTTTCCCGCTGCAGGCGCAAGACGGCGGGGTGCTGATGCGCGCTGGCCATACCGAAGCCGGGTGTGACCTGGCCGGCATGGCCGGCTTGACGCCTGCCGCCGTGATCTGCGAGATCATGAACGACGACGGCACCATGGCACGCCTGCCCGAACTGCGGCAGTTTGCCCAGACCCACGGCTTGAAGATCGGCACCATCGCCGACCTGATCAGCCACCGCAGCCACCACGAATCGCTGATTGAACGCATGGGCTCTCGGCACATGCAGACGCCTGCCGGCCGTTTTGATTGCACCGCCTACCGCGACAAGAGCGGCAGCTTTCACTTGGCGTTGTGCCACGGCCAGTGGTCCAGCACCGACGAAGTCACCGTGCGTGTGCACGAGCCCTTCACCGCGCTGGACTTGCTGGACAGTGCCGGCTCTGGCCATTCCTGGCCCCTGGGCAAGGCCTTGACCGCCTTGCAACAGAGCAATTGCGGCGTGGCCGTGCTGCTGAATTGCAGCGGCGACGCAGCGCAACTCATCAACAGTATGCTGCCGCCGGGCGCGGTCGCACCGCCAGTGCGCAAACAGATGGACCTGCGCACCTACGGCGTGGGCGCCCAGATCCTGCGCGACCTGGGCGTTGGCCGCATGCGCTTGCTGGGCAGCCCGCGGCGCATGCCCAGCATGATCGGCTACGGCCTTGAAGTGGTGGGTTTTCTGCCCTCTCAAGACGCATGAAACACCTTCCCACCCGGTCTGCATCGTGCGGCCCCGAAAGCAAGAACCTCCATGAAAAACGCTGACCAGGGCGCCGTCAATGAATGGGTCGCCGAACTCATGGGCGAAGGCCTGCGCATTGGGGTGGTCCGCGCCCGCTTCAACGACGCGCTCACGTCCAGACTGGCGCAAAGTTGCCTGGAAGAACTGGCGCAGTTGAAAGTTGAACGCAGCGACATCAAGCTGGTCACCGTGCCCGGCGCGCTGGAAATTCCCGTGGCGCTGAAAGCCATGGCCGACTCGGGTGACTTTGACGCGCTCATCGCCCTGGGCTGCGTGATCCGCGGTGAAACCTACCACTTCGAATTGGTGGCCAACGAAAGTGGTGCCGGCGTCACGCGGGTGTCGCTGGACCACCAGGTGCCGGTAGCCAACGCCATCCTCACGGTTGAAAACGAGGCCCAGGCCTGGGCCCGCGTTGAAGACAAAGGACGCGATGCCGCCCGTGTCGCCGTTGAAATGGCCAACCTGCTGGAAGACCTGTCGTGAACAAGCCGGTAGACAA
>JAHECB010000252.1 GCA_024641925.1 Betaproteobacteria bacterium | reverse complement strand
GCCTCCGGCGGCCCCTGCGGGGGGCTGAGAAAATGAAGACAGAACAGCAAGACCAATTCGTCAGACCACACCGGTTTGACTCAAGCCAACAGGCCTCCTCGAAAGCCGGTGCGGTTCAAACACGCTGATCGGGGGCCAGTTGGAGCGGGCCTCGTATTCGGGGAGCTTCCTGGGTTTTGTGTTCGGACTCAAGGAAGCCAATGATTGGCAGTTCTACTTCAACGGCATCGGTGCTGGGTCTTCGACGGTACGGCGCATCTTCTGAGCGCTTGTCCGGTCCCCTGGCCCCAAAAGTATCCGCGTACTTCTGGCTTTCCGAAACGGTTGTCGACACGGCGCTGCATCGTCACCTGCGCTGGCGACCCCTGAAAACTCGACCCAGCCCGCGCAAACTCAAGCTTGAGTGGCCACCAAGGACGCCGGGGCGAAGCGGCGATCGCCGCGCACCCGTCAGGTCACCGGTGCCGGGTTGAACAGCACCAGCGCGTTGTGCAGCTTCCAGTGCTCGGCCCAGGTCTTCTGGCGACCGCTGGCCACCTCCAGCATCAGGTGGAACAGTTCCCAGCCCATGGACTCGATGGTGGCGTCGCCGTCGGCGATGCGGCCGGCGTTCAGGTCCATCAGGTCGTGCCAGCGCCGGGCCAGATCGGTGCGTGTGGCGACCTTGATCACGGGCACGGCGGCCAGGCCGTAGGGCGTGCCGCGGCCGGTGGTGAAGACGTGCAGGTTCATGCCGGCAGCCAGTTGCAGCGTGCCGCAGATGAAGTCGCTGGCCGGTGTGGCGGCGTAGGTCAGGCCGCGGGTTGTCAGCTTGTCGCCCGGTGCCAGCACGCCGGTGATGGCGGCGGTGCCCGACTTGACGATGGAGCCCATGGCCTTTTCGACGATGTTGGACAGGCCGCCGGCCTTGTTGCCCGGCGTGGTGTTGGCGCTGCGGTCCACCGAGCCGCGCTGCAGGTAGTTGTCGTACCAGGCCATCTCTTCCACCAGGCGGCGCGCCACTTCGGTTGTGGCGGCACGCGCGGTGAGCTGGGCGATGCCGTCACGCACTTCGGTGGTTTCGCTGAACATCACGCTGGCACCGGCGCGCACCAGCAAGTCGGTGCAAAAGCCCACCGCCGGGTTGGCGGTGACGCCGCTGAAGGCGTCGCTGCCGCCGCATTGCACACCCACCACCAGTTCGCTGGCGGGCACGGTTTCGCGCTGGCGGGCATTCAGCCGCTGCAGGTGCGGTTCGGCTTGGCGCAGGATGGAATCGACCATGCTCATGAAGCCGACATGGTCGTCGGCCTGCAGGCACACCACGTCCAGCGCCTCGGGCTGTGCCTGGCGTTCATCGTGCAAGGCCCAGCTGCCGGGGGGCATCAGGCGTTCGGGCTGCAGCTTTTCGCAGCCCAGGCTGACCACCATCACCTCGCCGCCGAAGTTGGGGTTCAGCGAGATGTTGCGCAGCGTGCGGATGGGCACCACGGCGTCGGGCGCGTCGATGGCCACGCCGCAGCCGTAGCTGTGCTCCAGCGACACCACGTCGTCGACGTTGGGGTAGCGCGGCAGCAGTTCGGCCTTGATGCGCTGCACGGCAAAGTCGGTGACCCCGGCTACGCACTGCACCGTCTGCGTGATGGCCAGGATGTTGCGGGTGCCCACACTGCCGTCGGCATTGCGGTAACCCTGGAAGCTGTGGCCCAGCAGCGGGGGGAGGGCTGTGGGCGGTGTGGTGATGCCGTCGCCCGGCATCGGCAGGCCTTGCAGGCTGCGTGCCGCCGGCATGCGCAACAGGCGCTCGTGTACCCAGCTGCCGGCGGCGATGGCCTGCGCCGCGTGGCCGATGGGGATGCCGTAGCGCAGCACTGGCGCCCCCGCCGCCATGTCTTGCAAAGCCACCTTGTGCCCTTGTGGCACGCGGTCGCGCAGCGTGGGGCCGCCGGGCAGCGCCGTCCCGGCGGGCAGGCCACCGGTGTTGGCCACGATGGCGACGTTGTCGCTGGTGTGCATGCGAATGGTCAAGGGGCTGACAGGCCCAGGGCTGGCGCTCATGCGTTGGTTTTCCGTGGCTGACCTTCGATGAGGATGGCGCGGAAGTCGTTGACGTTGGTCAGCGTGGGCCCGGTGACGACCGCGTCGCCCAGGGCCTGGAAAAAGCCGTGGCCGTCGTTGTTGTCCAGGCTGGCGCGGGGCGAGATGCCTTTTGCCCAGGCGCGAGAGAGCGTGTCGGGGCCGGCAAAAGCGCCGGCGATTTCTTCAACGCCATCAACACCATCGGTATCGGCCGCCAGGGCAAACACACCCGGCAGGCCGTCCAGCGCCACGGCCAGGGACAGCAGGCATTCCACGTTGCGCCCGCCGCGTCCTTGGCCGCGGATCGTGACGGTGGTTTCGCCGCCGGACAGCAGCACGCAGGGTGGCTTGAAGGGTTGGCCGCGCAAGGCCACCTGGCGGGCGATGCCGGCCAGCGTCTTGCCCACGTCGCGCGCTTCACCTTCCAGGCTGTCGCTGAGGATGTAGGGCGTGATGCCGGCCTGGCGTGCCACCTGGGCTGCGGCTTCCAGCGCCATTTGCGGCGCGGTGATCATGTGCACGCTGTTGCCCGCCAGCGCCGGCGCGCCCGGCTTCAGGGTTTCGCAGGCCGGGTCGTTCAGCAAAACACGCACCGGCGCGGGCAGCTCGATGCCGTAACGTTGCACGATGTCCAGCGCATCCTGGCGCGTGCTGGCGTCAGCCACCGTGGGGCCGGACGCGATGTCGGCCGGTGCGTCACCGGGCACGTCGGAGATCAGCAGCGTCACCACTTGGGCGGGGTGGCAGGCCGCAGCCAGCCGCCCACCCTTGACGCCCGACAGGTGGCGCCGTACGGCGTTCATCTCGGAAATGGTGGCGCCGCTTTTCAGCAACGCACTGTTCACGGCCTGCTTGTGGGCCAGCGTCAGGCCGGGGCCGGGTTCGATCAGCAGCGAAGAGCCGCCGCCCGAGATCAGCGCGATGACCAGGTCGTCAGCCGTCAGGTCCTGCACGGCGGCGCGCAGGCGTTGTGCCGCTTGTTCGCTGGCCGCGTCGGGCACCGGGTGTGCGGCCTGGATGATGGTGATGCGCTGGCACGGAACCTCGTAGCCGTAGCGTGTGACCACCACACCTTCCAGAGGCCCGGGCCAGGCTGCTTCCAGTGCCTGCGCCATGGCAGCCGATGCCTTGCCCGCGCCGATGACGATGGTGCGGCCCTTGGGCGGCGGTGGCAGATGCTGTGCCAGGCACAGCGCGGGCTGCGCGGCGGCCACGGCAGCGTCAAACAGGGCGCGCAACAGCGTGCGGGGTTCAGCGGGGTTGGGTGTTCCAGCGTCGTTGGAATTCATGCGATCCAGTTCCAGGGCAAGGCTTGGAGGTGCAGATGGCAGGGCCGCGTCAGGCCCGCTCAGCGCACCAGGCAAGGGCGCTTGGGGTCGAAGCGCCAACCGGGCGCCAGACATTGCATGGCGGTGGCGTCGTCGCGTGCACCCAGGCCGTGCTGCAGGTACAGCTGGTGCGCCTTGTCCACCTCGGCCATGTCCAGCTCAATGCCCAGGCCCGGTCGTTTGGGCACCTGCACGTGGCCGGCCACGATCTGCAGCGGCTGCTTCGTCAGGCGCTGGCCGTCCTGCCAGATCCAGTGGGTGTCGATGGCCGTGACCCTGCCCGGTGCCGCAGCACCCACGTGCGTGAACATGGCCAGCGACACATCGAAGTGGTTGTTGGAATGCGATCCCCAGGTCAGCCCCCAGTCGCGGCAGGTCTGCGCCACCCGCACGCTGCCGGCCATGGTCCAGAAGTGCGGGTCGGCCAGGGGAATGTCCACACTCTGCAAGGCCAGCGCGTGGGCCAGCTGGCGCCAGTCGGTGGCCACCATGTTGGTGGCCGTGGGCAGGCCGGTGGCGCGGCGGAATTCGGCCATCACTTCGCGGCCGCTGAAGCCGTCTTCGGCGCCGCAGGGGTCTTCGGCATAGGCCACCACACCGTGCAGGTCGCGCATCAGGCGCACGGCGTCTTTCAGCAGCCAGCCGCCGTTGGGGTCCAGCGTCACGCGGGCCTTGGGAAATCGCTCGTGCAGCGCCACCACGGCGGCCACTTCGTCTTCACCACGCAGCACGCCACCTTTCAGCTTGAAGTCGTTGAAGCCGTAGCGCTGGTGTGCCGCCTCGGCCTGTTGCACGATGGCTTCGGGTGTCAAAGCGGTTTCGTGGCGGCAGCGGAACCAGGCGTTGTCGGCATCGGACTCCTGTGCGTACGGCAGATCGGTGCGGGTGCGGTCGCCCACGTAGAACAGGTAACCCAGCATCTCGACCGCGTCGCGTTGCTGGCCTTCACCCAGCAGCGCGGCCACCGGCAGGCCCAGGTGCTGGCCGAGCAGGTCGAGCATCGCCGACTCGATGGCGGTGACGGCATGGATCGTGGTGCGCAGGTCGAAGGTCTGCTGGCCGCGCCCACCGCTGTCGCGGTCGGCAAACTGCGCCATCACACGCTGCAGCAGGTTCTGGTGTGAGCCCACGGCCTGGCCCACCACCAACGCAGCGGCGTCTTCCAGCGTCTGGGAGATCTTCTGGCCGCCGGGCACTTCGCCCACACCGGTGTGGCCGGCACTGTCGGTCAGCACCAGCAGGTTGCGGGTGAAAAACGGGCCGTGGGCACCGCTGAGGTTCAGCAGCATGCTGTCGCGCCCCGCGACGGGAATAGCGCGCAGGGCGGTGATGACGGGGGCGGACGACTGGGGCATGAGACTTGGTGGTGGTTGTTTTGGTGCGCTGGCCTGGGCTTCAGGCTCGATGGTAGGGCGAAGCGAGACCCACCGGCCTGTCCGTTTCAGGGGGCTGCAAAACGTCCGACCTGCCACGCGGGAGCCGATCGAGCCGGCATGGGCGCGGGCATCCGCTGCGCCACCCGGTCCGTGGCGGTGTCAGACCTCGGGCCGGTGCCCGGTAGCCGGTTGATCAGGGCAGCAGCGGGCTGGTGAACAGCCAGACCTCTTGTGCGGGCTGATTGACAAAAGTTGCACCGATGCGCAGTGCGACCTGGCCGGCCGGGCCGGGCACGATCTCGATGGCGCTGTTGGGTACCCCCGTCTGCGTGTAGGCCGGTGTGGCCAGAGTGACAAAGTTCAGGCCGTCCACCACCGCCAGATGCCTGGCGGTCGCGCTGCTGTTGGCCGGTTCCTGAAGGCACACCAGCCGCTGGGCTGCCAGGGGGGCCCTGCACCCGCCGCCCGGGGCATTGGCACGACCCAGCAGTGCCAGGTCGCTGCCGCGGTATTGCGCATCACCCAGCACAGGCCCGAAGGCCGACACGCCCAGCCAGCCGATACCGAATGAGCCGTTGGTGGCGACCACGGTCCGTTCCGCCAGACCGTCTGCCAGCACCTCGATGCGGCGCAAGCCGAATTCGGTGGTCTCGTTGTTGTAGCCGAACAGCCACCGGCCATCAGCGGCAAAGGCGATCAGGTTGCTGCCGGTGTGCTCTTGGGTCATCTGCGGCTGGGGCACGCCGTTTCGGATGAGTGCCACGCCGGCATGCCGAGGCGACGAGCCCGCCCGGCGCATCGATACCGCCACGACGCCGGCATCCTGGGGCGACACTGAAAGTGTTTCGGTCAAGGACTGACCCCACAACGCGGGTGCCGGCAGCCTTGTGCGCGAAACTTCCTGCATGGACGGCAGGGCCAGTCGCAGCACTTCGCCGCTGCCGTCAAGGCCGACATACAGCGCTGTACCGTCTGCCGACACGGCCAAGGCGGCGGGATTCGAGCCGACCGCTGCCGGATACCGCACCGCGCCGCTGGACGCGTCGATCGTCGCAATGCTGTTGCCCCGGCTGGGAGCTGCAGCGGGCACAGACGCGTAATAGACCCCACGGCTGCGGTCGAAGACCAGCCCGCTCGTGACCAGCGGCAGCTTCACGACGGTGCCATCCGGCTGTGGCTGAAACTGAAGCACCCCGCCCAGCGTGGCCTCGGCGATGCGCAGCGATGTGGCCGGCGTGAGGTCTTGACCGGTACTGTCTGCGGCAGTGGTGTCCGAGCGCACGCGTCCGATACCCGGTGCCCACCAGCTGTCCTCTGTCGTCACGGCCGTGAAGGCTGCATTGGCAGTCAGAGACGGCAGGATGGTGAGCCGCAGGATCGACCGGAAATGCGCCGCCTCTGCGCTGCCCAGCGGCAACGCGACCGTCTCGAAGCCGACCAGTACCTGCGTGATTTCAAGCCGAAAGCTCTCTGCGCGGCTGTCGCCATCCAGATCCTCGCCCCAGGAACCCTGGCGGATGATTCGGCGCTCTGCGCCGACGGCGTAGAAGGGCTCGGGGTACTCCAGCAGATCACCCACCAGCGCAACCACCGCCGCGGGCGCAGCGCCATCCAGCGTGGCGACCGAGACGATGCCCGCATCGGTGCGGCGGAAATGCACATCTGACGCGTCGCCCAGAATGGTTTCAGTCAGCCAGGTATCGTTACCACTGGCCGATGTCACCGCCAAGCTGGCGCCTCGGGGCGTGGTGCTGTTGTTGCTGACCACGTCATAGATCCAGATGTCACCTGCCTGCGCCACGGGAAAATAGTGGCGGTCACGCAAGTCCAGGCGCGCGCCGATGGGCAGGATGTCCTGCACCAAGGTCGACAGTGGTTCGCGCACCGTTGGGTCACGTCCCGCATCGTCGCCACCACCACCGCCACCACCACCGCCGCAACCGACCAACTACGCGGCAATCCACACCACCGAATGCCACTTCGACCGATGAATGCTGAGCATCTGTCCCTTCTGAGGTTGCTGTGCACAAGCTTGTCCATGGCATGTTGCCCGAAGCCCGTGCAGCCTCGTTGACGCAGGTCAAGCTGCAGGCTGCGGCCGAATGGGACCCGCCGCCGCCCATTGAAGGTGGTCTGAACGTGCGCGCTGCACGGGTAGGTCAGCGGAGTTGCGCGCGGCGCGCCTGATGTTGCAGGCGGCTGGCAGTCCGGTCGCGATGCAGAGTGGGTGGTTGCCAGCGCCTGCTGCGGCGGCGCAGCAATGACCTGGTCGCTCAGACCGACCAGCTGGCCTGCAGCGAGGGCCGCTGCATGAAAGTCGCGGCCCAGGCGGCCACGCGCGGCGCGCGTGCGCGCCAGCCCCAGTCGTCGAACCGCAGGTCCAGGTAGCCCAGCGCGCAGGCCAGGCTCAGCGTGCCGATGTCGACGCGGCCTTCCAGCGACTCCGGGGCCTGCTCCAGGCCGAGCAGCGACGTGCGTATCTTGTCCATCTGGCCGTCGCGCCACGCCGGCCAGCGCAGCGCCTCCGGGCGCACCACTTCTTCGTACCGTGCCAGCAAGGCCGCGTCGA
>JAHECB010000251.1 GCA_024641925.1 Betaproteobacteria bacterium | reverse complement strand
TCGCAGCGCCAGCCTGCCAGCGAATCCGGGACCGCCTGACATCCAGATGATCTGTGAAGGCGGCTGACGGCTGCCTTCCAGCCGATCAGGCCTTACCGAGTTCGGTGGCGCGGTGGCGTGCCGCGTGCAAGGCCTTGACAAACGCTGTCTTCACACCGCTGGCGTCCAGACTGGTGAGGGCAGCGTATGTGGTGCCGCCCTTGGACGTGACCTGTTCGCGCAACGCGGTGGGTGACAGGGGGCTTTGTTGCGCCAGTGCCGCCGCGCCGGCAAAAGTGCTTTGTGCCAACAGGCGGCCTTGTTCAGGGCTCAAGCCCATTTCGGTGGCAGCCTGCATCATGGCCTCCAGGAAATAGAACACGTAGGCCGGGCCGGAGCCCGACAGCGCGGTCACGGCGTCCAGGTCACTTTCCTGCGCCACCCACAAGGTCTGGCCGGTGGGCAAAAACAGTGCCTGCACGGCAGCGCGGCCCACGTCATCTACCGCTGGCCGTGCATACAGGCCGGCGATGCCCTGACCGATCAAGGCTGGCGTGTTGGGCATGGCCCGCACCACGCGTTGGCTGCCGCTGGCCTGCACCAGCGCATCGCTGCGGATGCCGGCCATGACGCTGACTTGCAAGGCCCGCCCGATGTGGGCGCTGCCCTGCTGCGCCGCCTCGGCAAAAAGCTGCGGTTTCACGGCCCAGACCACGGTGCCGGCGCTGGCCAGTCGGGCATCGGCCTCGGCCTGGGCCATCACCCCAAAGGCTTGCGCCAGCTTGTCCCGCTGGGCCGGCACCGGCTCCACCACCAGAATCTGCGCTGCAGGCGTGCCCGAGCGCACCAGGCCACCGATGAGCGCCGAGGCCATGTTGCCGCCGCCAATGAATGCAATGTGGGATGCTGTCATGGACGGCAGTCTAGAACGTCAAGACCCTTCGCCATTCATCCTTCGCGTTTCAGCGTTCCAGCGCCGCACCGGCCAGCCAGCGCGCGCCACGCACGTACAGGGCCTCAACTTCAGGCCCTTGCAGCTGCGGCATGTCCATCTTCACGGTGTAGCCGATGCGGGTCTGGATGTAGGCCAGGTGTCGGTAGCCCTGGGGCAGCGCCGCCAGGCTGTCGGGGTCCAGGCTCAGCTCGGCAGCAGGGTCCACGGGGTCGATGCGGTCTTTTTCATAGATGGGCTGGCGGTGCAGCAGCTTCCACTGGCCGTCGTGCCGGGTGACAAAGTCGTAAAAGCGACCGGTGCAGACCACGTCACACAGCACCCCGTCGACCAGGCCGCGCTGCGAGATGGTCATCTTGGTCTGCGCGATGGCGCGTTGACCAGAAACCTCGATGGCCGAACCGCCCAGAAAGTGCAGGATGCTGACGCCCCGCGACCAGCCCTCTTGCGTGACACGGATGAAGTCTTCAAACCGGCCCTGGAACCAGGTGGCCATCATCACACCGTCGGGGTGCCAGACGGTGCGAAACCGCGCCCAGTCGCCCGCGTCGCGCCACACCGCCCAGCGCTCGACCATCTGGCGGATCAACAGTTCATCTTGCAGGCTTTGGGCGGCGGGTTCAGACATGGCAGGGTGGGTCAATGGGTCGTTGCAGGGTGTTCAGGGTTTGATGATGCCCAATTCAAGCAGGCTGCGGGCCGCATCGACGATGCTGTGTTCTTCGGGCCGGGTCTGCCAGCCCAGCACCGCCTGGGCGTGTGACGCGTCGTGGTGGCGCACGGCACCCAGTTCGGGCACCACGCTGCGCGCCAGCGGGCTGAACAGCGCCGCCACACGCACCAGGGCGTCTGGCAGGTTGTGCCGCGTCACATGGCGGGCCTGGTCGCCCAGCTGCGCACGCAGCACATCGGCCACATGGCGCAGGGTCATGAAACGGCCTGACGCGATGAAACGTTCACCGTCAAGCCCCGACGCGGTCAGCGCACGCAGGTGCAGATCGGCCACGTCGCGCACGTCCACCACGCCAAAGCCGATGTTCGGGCAGGCGCGCAGGCTGCCGTCCAGCAACTTTTGCACGATGACCACGGACGCGGAATAGTCCGCGCCCCACACCGGCCCCAGCACCACCGACGGGCAGATGCTGCAGAACACCATGCCCTGGCCTTGTGCTGCCACCCATTCCCGCGCCGCGCGTTCGGCCACGGTCTTGCTCTGCACGTAGGGCGACAGGCCCGGGCTGGACAGGTCGGTCCAGTCGCGTTCGGTGAAGTGGTGTTCACCGGGACCGCGCCCATAGGAGATGGCGGCCACCGACGAGGTCATGACAAACCGGCTGGCACCCGCCGCGTGTGCGGCATGCAGCACACGCAAGGCGCCGTCTCGGGCCGGCACGATCAAATCGTCGGCCTTCTTGGGCACACCGGTGGGCAAAGGCGAAGCCAGGTGGGCCACATGGCTGCAGCCGGCGGCTGCTTCGGCCCAGCCGGCGTCTGTCGTCAGCTCGGCCACGAAGACTTTCAGCCGTGTCGTGTCCATGGCCAGCAAGCGGCGCAAGGGGGCTTCCCGGCGAATGTGGCGCACGGTGGTGTGCACATTCCAGCCCGCGGCCAGCAGCAAGCGGATCAGGTAACCCGCGATGTAGCCGCTGCCGCCGGTGACGAGTGCGGTCTGTGGCATGCCCACTCCAGAGGAAAGCTGGTGAAACGATGGATTGTCAGGTGTCCAGTGTGCGCGGTGCGCGGTGCGCCGGGTTCAATACCGCTGCCAGGCCCTCAGGACACCTCGCCGGCAGCGTCGTTAGCCGCCCAGAGTCTGAACGGCGTGGGCTGGAATGCTCAACACTGCTGAGGCCGCACCGATCTGCACCCTGTAGCGCACGGGCTTGTCGATGTCGTTCAGGACCACGATGGCCAGGCGGCCGTCGGGATTCAGGAACGCCGTGGTGTGCAGTGTGGTGCGGCTGCTCACCGCGCTGACGCGGCGCGCGCCGGGGCGGATGAACTTCGAAAAATGACCCAGGTAGGCGAAGGTGGGCGTGAACGTGAGGGCGCCGGTTGCGGTGTCGGCATGTACCGGCGCAAAACAGAAGTTGCCAACGTGGTTGGGGCCCCCGCGCTGGTCGAGCAGGATGTTCCAGTCTGTCCAACCCACGGCCCCGGCGTTGAAGTCGCCGATGATCTGCCGGCCATAGCGCTCGGCGTTGGGCCAGGACTGCAGCCGCGCGCGGTCGAAGCCCTCCACCGTGGCCTCGGTCAGCAGCACCTGGATGCCCGGCCAGCCCTGCTGCGTTGCCGCCACGCTGGCATGCATGGGCGGGCTGCCGTCCCAGGTTTCGTACCAGTGGAAGCCGACGCCCCAGACGTACTTCGCGGCCTCGGGGTCGCTCAGGATCACGTCGGCGCGGTGTTTGATCAGGTCGCGGTTGTGGTCCCAGACGATGAGCTTGCGGCTGCCCAGGCCGGCCCTTGCCAGCGTCGGACCCAGGTGGTCGCGCAGGAAGTCGCGTTCCTGCTCGGCGCTGTAGATCATCGACTCCCAGGTCTGCTTGGCCAGCGGCTCGTTCTGCACCGTCAGACCCCAGATGGGGATGCCGGCTTGCTCGTAGGCCTGCACAAAACGGGTCATGTACTGGGCCCAGGTGGGGGCAAACGCCGGCAGCAGCGATCCGCCCTGCACCATGCGGCCGCTGTCCTTCATCCAGCCCGGCGCGCTCCAGGGGCTGGCATAGGTGGTGAGCGTGCCGCCCGCGGCCTGGATGGCGGCGCGGATCATGGGGATGCGGTGGCGCCGGTCGGGCGCGATGTCGAAGCTGGCCAGCGAGGCGTCGTTCTCGGCCACATAGGTGTAGCTGGCGCTGGCGAAGTCGCTGCTGTGGATGGTGGTGCGCAGCAGCGAGTAGCCGATACCGACATCGGGGTCGAAGTAGGCTTTCAGCAGTTCAGCCTGCTCGGCCGCCGGCAAACCTGCAAACACCTCGGCCGAGGCGTCGGTGATGGCGCCGCCGATGCCCAGCAGGGTCTGGAAGCGCTGGTCGGGGTTGACGAGGAGGATGACCGGCGTGTCGTCCGCCGGCCCGCCAGCGGTGAGGCGCACGGTCTGCGTCAACGCCAGGCGCGCCGATGCGCCCTGCGCCGTGGTGTGGACCTGGAGCATCGTCGGTGCCGCGGCAAGACGTACCGGCTCGGGCCTGGGCGCAGCGGCGCAGGCGACCAGCGCCAGGACGCCCGCCAGGCACAGGGCATGTCGTAGGGCATAGCGTTTCATGCGCCCATTGTCCCCGTTCAGCGTTGGTTGGCGTTGAGTCGAGAAACTGCCTGCGCGCGACCAACAAGCCAGGTGTTCCTGGACTCGAGCGGTCGCTGCTGTATGGCTATCGTGCAACCCGTCGTCGTGCAGCGCCTGCACCGACAGGTGATGCCCGGCTTCGCCGGCGAACGCCAGCCCCGTGGAACCGACCCCGGTGCGGAGGTGGTCGGTCTGCAGGTCCGTCATGGTCTCGATTCAGGCGATATGGCCCGCACGTGCGGCCGGCGCCGAGGTCAGTCCAACGTGATCAGGCAGCAGATCTGCCACTTGGTGCCATCCTCCGCGCCGCGGTCGGCCGCTTCCTGCACCGAGTCGAACTCCTCGCCCCAGCTGTAGATCTTCTGGTTCAAGCGGTACATCCAATGCTCGAGTCCATCGTAGTGCGTGGACAGCGGCTTGGCGGTGTTCTTGACACCGATGATGCCGTGCTCGGGACCGTAGAAATCCGTCACCTGCTTGACGGCCGCCTTCGGACGCTCCCACATGCATTGCAGATAGTCGACGACCGCGTGCGGTGGCATGCCGATGCCGTAGTTCGCATCGGCCATGATCTGCTTCTCGGTCTTGCCCACCGCGGCATTCACTTGCTGGATGTAGCGCTGCACCGAGAAGTTGACGAAATCGTTGTCGGTATCCGCGAAGGCCCTGCTGTAGGTCTCGATGTCCTTCTTCAGCTGCACTTTGCCGTCGGCCTCGAGCATCACCAGGTAGGTCTTGATTTCCGCCAGCAGCCGGTGCGCCTTGGTGCCGCCCATCATCTGCGAGCGCCGCGTCTTGTCGAGCACGTCCCACAGGCCGTAAAGGCTGCTGGTGAAACCGCAGACACCCCAGCTGGCGTTCAGCTTCCCGAGCTTGGTCAAGGTCATCGTCGCACCCCACTTCGTGTGCCGCGACGGGCAGGCGCCCCGAGCGGCCAGCGCGCCAGTCCGGCGCCGGATGATCCCTACAGGGCATCATGCCCGAAAACGCCCCGCCCGGATTGGGTCGCAATCGGTCCTTCACCGACTTGGCCGGACCATTCCCACGCGATCTCTCACGCCCCAAAAGAGCGCGGTGTGCCCAGCCGCCGTCTGCTGGCGCAGGTTATTGATCCGCCGTGAGATCACCACCCCTGATCGACGCTTCGGTGGTGCGCAGATCGGCAGGGCCCCGACTCTTGACACAATATGAGCATGAACACCCCCAAGTCAAACAACCCCTTTGCCGCCAACAACCCCTACGCCGCTGCAGGCGGCTACGGGGGCGGATACGCCATGCAGCCCGGCCCAGCGCCCGCTGCCGCCACCGCCCAGCCCACGCTTGACGACCTGGTCTACGACGTCACCGAGGCCGACTTCCAGACCCGTGTGCTGGAACGTTCGCTGCAGGTGCCGGTGCTGCTGGACTGCTGGGCCCCGTGGTGCGGCCCCTGCCGCAGCCTGGGCCCGATGCTTGAGAAGATCACGCAGGCCTATGGCGGCGCGTTTGAACTGGCCAAGATCAACACCGACGAAGCGCCCAACCTCAGCGCCGCGCTGAAGATTCGCAGCATTCCGCTGGTGGTGCTGTTTGTGGGTGGTCGGCCGGTGGACCAGTTCACCGGCGCACTGCCCGAAGGCCAGATCCGCGCCTTCCTGGAAAAACACCTGCAGCCGCCGGGCGACCCGATGGAAGAGGTCTTGAAGGCCGCGGCCGAAGCCACCGAACCTGCCGAAGCCGAGGCCATGCTGACCGAAGCGCTGCAGATGGTGCCTGGCCACCCCGATGCCACCGCTGACCTGGCTGAACGCTGGCTGGCTCGCAGCGCCAGCATCGAAGAGGTGACCGCTTTGCTGGACGCCGTGCCGGCCGAGGCACGCGGTGACCGCGACGCTGGCCTGCGCAAGCGCCTGCAGATTCTGGCCAACCGGCCGGCTGGCGACGCCAAGGCCCTGGCGGCCCGCATCGACGCCAACGCCAAGGACTTTGAAGCGCGCTTCGCGCTCGCGGCCATCCAGGTGTTCGAAGGCAACTACAACGCCGCCTTCGACAACCTGCTGGAGGTGGTGCTGCGCGACAAGGCCGAAGGCAAGCCCGACCGGGAGCGCGCCCGCAAGCAACTGATCGACTGGTTCGACGCCTGCCCCGACGCAGACGCGGTCAGCCGTGGCCGGCGCTACCTGGGCATGTACCTGAACTGACGCAAACGCCAGACCGCCCGCTGCAGCACGTGCAGGGGGCGCCTGGCGCAGCGCCTGTCCATGCAGGCGCTGGAGTCTTCAAATGGCGATCTTGGCGCCGGCCACAACCCGTTTCCATGTGGCGGCATCGGTGGCCATGAACGCAGCGGCGGCGCGGCGGTCCATGAAGGCCACGTCGGCACCGGCTTTTTCCATGGTCGCCACGATGGCGGGGTCTGCCGCCACCTTGGCCAGCGCGGCTTCGATGCGCGCTGCCACGTCGGCAGGCAAGCCCGCTGGCGCCGCGACACCAAAGTACGAACTGACATCGAAATCGGGCATGCCCGATTCGGCCAGCGTGGGCACGTTGGGCAGGGCCTTGCTGCGGCTTTTGGTCGTCACGGCCAGCGCCTTGACACGGCCGCCTTGAATCTGGCCCAGCACCGAAGGCAGGTTCTCGAAGCCCATGTTGACCTCGCGCGCGATCAACGCCGTCACGGCAGCGGCCGCGCCGCGGTACGGGATGTGGGTGATGAAGGTGTTGCTGGTGGACTTGAAGAGTTCAGCACTCAGGTGCAGCGAAGTGCCCACGCCGTTGGAGGCGTAGTTCAACTGGCCTGGCGTGGCCTTGGCCCTGGCCACCAGGTCAGCGGGGCTGTTGATGCCGCTGTCCACACCCACCACCAGCACGTTGGGCACACGGCCCACGATGCCGATGGGCTCGATCTGCTCGGGTTTGTAGCCCATGGTGCTGGCGCGCAGGGCCGGGCTGATGGTCAGCGGGGGCGACGCCATCAGCAAGGTGTAGCCGTCCGCGGCGGCGCGCGCCACTTCGGCGGCACCCAGGTTGCCGCCCACGCCGGGCTTGTTGTCGATGACGATGGTCTGGCCCAGTTCCTTGGTCAGCATGGGCGCCATCAGGCGGGCCATGTTGTCGATCAGGCCACCGGGCGGAAAAGGCACCACCAGGCGGATGA
>JAHECB010000018.1 GCA_024641925.1 Betaproteobacteria bacterium | reverse complement strand
AGGTGGGGGTGTAGGCCAGTCGCACGTAAATGGGCGCAAAGGCTTCGGCCTGTGTGACCTCCAGCAAGGCCTCGCGCGAGAGTTCCAGCATCGCAATGAAGGTCACCACCACCACGGGCATGCCGCGGGTGGTGTCAAACAGGTCCTGAAATTCAACAAAGCGCCGGCCCTGCAGTTTGCGCAGCACGATGCTCATGTGCTCGCGCACCGACAGCTGCTCGCGACTGATGGTGTGGTGCTGGTTGAGCCGAGCCCGGGCCAGGATGTCTCGCCAGGCCTGGCGCAGTTCGTCGGCTTCCACATCGGGCCAGCGGGGTTGCAGGCTTTGTTCGATGTGGACCTGTGCACGCAGAAAATCGCGCCCCAGCACCGGCATCTGGTCCAGCTTGGCCGCACCCAGCTTGATCTGCTCGTATTCCACCAGCCGGCGCACCAGTTCGGCGCGCGGGTCCTCGGGCTCGCCACCATCGGCCGATTTCTTGGGTGGCAGCAGCATGCGCGACTTGATCTCGATCAGCATCGCAGCCATCAGCAGGTATTCGCTGGCCAGCTCCAGGTTGTGCTTGCGAATCTGCTCGATGTAGTCCAGGTACTGGCGCGTCACGCTGGCCAGCGGTATGTCCAGGATGTTGAAGTTCTGCCGCCTGATCAGGTACAGCAACAGGTCCAGCGGGCCTTCAAAGGCTTCTAGAAAGACCTCCAGTGCGTCTGGCGGGATGTACAGATCCTGCGGCATGCGGAACAAGGGCTCGCCGTACAGGCGCGCCACCGCGATCTGGTCAACCACCTCGGGCGGCGGTGCATCGTTTTCAGGCGGCAATTCCAGAGCCTGCGCCGCACGGTCGGCGGTGGGGGATGGCATGGCGTTGGCGAAAGCGCGGAATGTCGCTTCGTGTCAGCGGCCGGGTTTGGTCTGGTAGACGTAAGGCTGCTGCGGTACTCGCGCTGCTTTCCATTCGGCCGCGGCATGGCGGTCTTGGGCCTTGTCCCACAACAAGGCGCGGCCGGCACGCTGTTCGTTTTCCAGGCTGGGCTTGCTGGCCTTCAGCTCTTCGATGAACTGGGTGACATCGGAGGTATAGGGTTTCCAGAACAAGGGCATGGGATGGACCGGCCGAGGGCAGGGCAAAATGACGATTGACAAGTTTAACCGGGGCCAAGCCATGCCAACTTCCAGTCCGTCGATTCCTGCCCGTGTTTTCAGCCGCCGCTGGCTGGCCGTGGTGTGTGCTGCCACGCTGGGTCTGGCAGCCTGCGACCGTACGTCGCAACTGGAAGAGGGCGTTTCCACTGAAATGCAGGTGCGGCAGGAGTTTGGCGACCCCACTACCGTGACCGTGCAGCCCGATGGCACACGGGTGTTTGACTACCCGCGGCAACCCGAAGGGTTCACCAACTACGTCATCATCATCGCCGCCGATGGCAAGGTGAGTTCCATCCGGCAGTTGCTGACGCCAGACAATTTTGCCAAGGTGACGCCGGGTCTGACACAACAGGAAGTGCGCAACATCCTGGGCCGCGAGGCCAAGCGTCAGCGCTACGACCTGAAAAAAGAAGAGGTCTGGAGCTGGCGGTTCAAGCAGGACGGGCTCAATGCCAGAATGTTCAACGTCACCTTTTCGGGTGGCCAGGTCACCAGCACCGAGGTGGGTGAGGACCCACGCGAGTCCCAGCCGCACTGAGCGCTTCGCAGCGCACTGCTTCAGACGCCTGCTCGCGCTTACGGGCGGTGGGCATCCATCGCGGTCTGCACGTTGGGCACGATGCATTCGGCGCCCAACGTGGCCTCGAAGCCTGTACGCCGCATCAAAGCCAGCGGCTGTGCATTGACGTTGGCCAGCACCAGGCCCATGTGCTGCCGTGTCAGCGTGCGGTGAAACTGTTCCAGCGCGGCCAGGCCTGAGGTGTCGATCAGCACCAGGCGCTGCATGTCCAGCACCACGGCGCGGGTGTCGCCCGGCAGTTCGTCGGGCAGCGCCTCGATCTTGCCCACGGCGCCAAAAAACAGTACGCCGTACAGGTCGAATACCTGCACGCCTGCAGGCAAACGGGCACCGCTTTCCGGCTGGTGCGGCGTGATGGTGAACAGCGTGCCCATGCGCCAGATGAAAAACACACAGGCCAGCACCATGCCGACTTGCACGGCCACCGTCAGGTCAAAAACGATGGTCAGTACAAAGGTGCCGACCATCAACAGCCTGTAGCCGGGCGGCGTACGGCCCAGCCGCCTGAATTCGTGGCCCTCGAACATGTTCCAGGCCACAAACATCAAGATGCCCGCCAGCACGGCCAGCGGCACGTGGGCGGCCAGCGGGGCGGCCAACAGCAGCACGGCCAACAGCGTGAACGCGTGCACGATGCCCGCTATCGGGCTGGCAGCACCGGCGCGCACGTTGGTGACGGTGCGGGCAATGGTGCCGGTGGCGGGGATGCCACCAAACATCGGCACCACCATATTGGCCACACCTTGCGCCATCAGTTCCTGGTTGGGGTCATGACGCTTGAAGTCGCTGATGTTGTCGGCCACACGTGCGCACAGCAGCGATTCGATGGCGCCCAGCAACGCGATGGTGATGGTGGGCAGGGTCAGGTGGCGTGCGCTTTCCCAGGACAAGGGCGGCAGGTCCAGGGTCGGCAGGCCGCGTGCCAGTTCGCCAAAACGGCTGCCGATGGTTTCAACCGGCAACTTGAACCACAGTGCAGCCAGCGTCAGCGTGACCAGCGCCACGATGGGTGCGGGCAGGCGCTTGGTCCATTGCATGGGGCGTTGCCCCAGCACACCCGGCGGCAGACCTTTGCCCGGTGTGAACAGGCGCGGCCACAGCGCCAGGCCGCCAATGCACAGCGCGCCCAGCAAGAAGGCATGGCCATTGAAGCTGCCGATGTGCTGGGCGATGGTGCTGAGCTGCGCAAAAAACTCACCCGGCATCTTGTCGACCTTCAGGCCCAGCAGGTCGCGCAACTGCGACAGGCCGATGAGCACCGCGATGCCGTTGGTGAAACCGATGACGATGGCCACCGGGATGTAGCGGATCAGTGCCCCCAGCTTGAACAGGCCCAGCAGGAACATCAGCGCGCCGGCCATGACCGTGGACAACAACAGGCCGGTGAAGCCGTATTGTTCGATGATGCCGAAGATGATGACGATGAAGGCACCCGCCGGCCCGCCGATCTGCACCTGCGAGCCGCCGAGTGCGGAAATCAGCAAACCCGCCACGATGGCCGTGATCAGGCCCTGTTCGGGTTTGACGCCCGAGGCGATGCCGAAGGCCAGCGCCAGCGGCAAGGCCACGATGCCCACCGTGATACCGGCGCCCAAATCGGCCACAAAACGCTCGCGGTTGTAGCCCTGCAGGGCGTCCAGCAGGCGCGGCCGGAACCGGTGCAGCCGCGAGGTATCCACGGACGGTCAGCGCACGCGCAAGCCAGGAACGGCGCCGGGCCAGGGCTCCAGCACGTACACGCCGGGGTGGGTCTTTTCGTCGGCATGGCTGGCCGCCAGCACCATGCCTTCACTGACACCGAATTTCATCTTGCGCGGCGCCAGGTTGGCCACCAGAACGGTCAGTTTGCCGACCAGCTCTTCAGGCTTGTAGTTGGCCGCGATGCCACTGAACACATTGCGATGGCGGCCTTCGCCAGCGTCCAGCGTCAACTGCAGCAGCTTGGTGCTGCCCGCCACAGCCTGCGCCGCCACGATGCGGGCGATGCGCAAATCAACCTGTGCAAAGGTGTCAATGCCGATTTCAGGGGCCAGTGCTTCGCCGCCGGGTTCAGGGGTCTCAGGTTCGGCGCTTTCAGCGGGTGATGGCAAAAACAGGGCTTGCAGCTTGGCCGGGTCCACACGCTGCATCAGGTGGGTGTAGCCGCCGATGCGGTGGCTGCCCAGCGCACGCGCGGCGTCTGCCCACTGCAAGGGCGCAACCTGCAAGAAAGCTTCAACACGCGCTGCCAGCGCGGGCAACACGGGCTTGAGGTAGATGGTCAGCACCCGGAAGGCCTCGATGCAGACACTGCACACGTCATGCAAGGCGGCATCCATGCCGGGCTTCTTGGCCAGTTCCCAAGGCTTGTGCTGGTCCACGTATTCATTCACGCGGTCGGCCAGCAGCATCACTTCACGCAGCGCCTTGCCAAATTCGCGACCGTCCAGCAGCGTGCGCACAGTGTCGCTGTGGGCACGCAGGCCGTCCAGCAGCATGCGGCCTTCCACCCCCACGTCAGCCGACAGCCGACTGTCAAAACGTTTGGCCAGGAACCCGGCAGCGCGGCTGGCGATGTTGATGTATTTGCCCACCAGGTCGCTGTTGACCCGAGCCTGGAAGTCGTCGCTGTTGAAGTCGATGTCCTCGACTCGGTCACTCAGCTTGGCGGCGATGTAGTAACGCAGCCAGTCGGCGTCCAGGCCGAGTTCCAGGTACTTCAGCGGGCTGATGCCGGTGCCGCGGCTTTTGCTCATCTTCTCGCCGTTGTTGACGGTGAGAAAGCCGTGCACGTAGACATAGTCGGGCACCTTGTAGCCGGCAAACTTCAGCATGGCCGGCCAGAACAGGGTGTGGAAGGTGACGATGTCCTTGCCGATGAAGTGCACCTGCTCCACGGCCGGATCGGCCAGGTAAGCCTTGAAATCAACACCTTGGGCGTTCAGCAGGGCCTGCAGCGACGCCAGGTAGCCCACGGGCGCGTCCAGCCAGACATAGAAGTACTTGCCTGGCGCATCGGGTATCTCGATGCCGAAGTACGGCGCGTCGCGGCTGATGTCCCAGTCGCCCAGGCCCGCCTTGCCGTCTTCGTCGCGCTTGAACCACTCCTTGACCTTGTTGGCCACCTCGGGTTGCAGTCGGCCGTCCTGCGTCCAGCTTTCCAGGAACGCCACGCAACGGGGGTCGGACAGGTTGAAAAAATGATGTTCGCTGTTGCGCAGCACGGGCGTGGCGCCGGTCAGGGCCGAGACCGGATTTTTCAGATCGGTGGGTGCATAGACTGCACCGCAGACTTCGCAGTTGTCGCCGTACTGGTCCTTGGCGCCGCAGTTGGGGCATTCGCCCTTGATGAAGCGGTCGGGCAGGAACATGCCCTTGGCCGGGTCGTAGAACTGTTCGACGGTGCGCTTGCTGATCAAGCCCGCATCCCGCAGCTTGCGGTAGATGTCTTTGGCCAGGACGTGATTTTCGGGCGCATCGGTGGAATGCCAATGGTCGAAGTTGATGTGAAAGCCGTCCAGGTAGGGCTTGCGCCCGGCTGCGATGCCGGCCACAAAGGCCTGCGGCGTCTGCCCCGCCTTTTCGGCCGCGATCATCATCGCCGCACCATGGGTGTCGTCGGCGCAGACAAAGTGCACCTCATGCCCCAGCATGCGCTGCAACCGCACCCAGGTGTCGGCCTGGATGTATTCCATGATGTGCCCGATGTGAAACGGGCCATTGGCGTAGGGCAGCGCGGTGGTGACAAAGAGCTTTCGGGTCATCCAGGCATTTTAGGGACAGGCTCCGCGCTGTCGGCAGACCTGCGGCAGAAGATTTTCAGCCCGGGGTGTGACCGCCGGGTCTGCTCCCGGGCATGCCGGTCGGGTACGGCCGCTATAGACTCGAGGGCTGAATCAACCTGGAATCTGCGCCCATGCCCCAAGCCCCGACTGAAAACGCCTTGCTGGATGCCTTGAAGACCGTTGTTGACCCGCACACCGGCAAGGACTACGTGTCGGCACGCGCCGTCAAGAACCTGCGTGTCGAAGACGGCGACGTCAGCTTTCAGCTGGAACTGGGTTATCCCGCCAAGAGCCAGCATGCGGCCTTGCGCAAGCAGCTGATCGCCGCAGCACGCACGGTGCCCGGTGTGGCCAACGTCAGCGCCGAGATCGTCACCAAGGTGATGCAGCATGCCGTGCAGCGCGGTGTGCAACTGCTGCCGCGGGTGAAAAACGTCATCGCCGTGGCTTCGGGCAAGGGCGGTGTGGGTAAAAGCACCACCACGGTCAACCTGGCCTTGGCGCTGGCTGCCGAGGGCGCCAGTGTGGGCATCCTCGACGCCGACATCTACGGCCCCAGCCAGCCCATGATGATGGGCCTGAGTGGCCGCCCGGAAAGCGAAGACGGCAAGAGCATCGAGCCGCTGGAAAACTACGGTGTGCAGGTGATGAGCATCGGCTTCCTGATCGAGCCTGACCAGGCCATGATCTGGCGCGGCCCGATGGCCACGCAGGCGCTGGACCAGTTGCTGCACCAGACGCTGTGGCGCGAACTGGACTATCTGTTGATCGACATGCCACCGGGCACCGGTGACATTGCCCTGACCTTGAGCCAGCGGGTGCCGTTGACGGGTGCGGTGATCGTGACGACGCCGCAGGACATCGCCTTGCTGGACGCCCGCAAGGGCCTGAAGATGTTCGAAAAGGTGGGTGTGCCCATCCTGGGCATCGTCGAGAACATGGCGGTGTACTGCTGTCCCAACTGCGGCCATACGGAACACATCTTCGGCGCCGACGGCGGCAAGAAGATGGCGGCTGAATACGGTGTGGACTACCTGGGTGCACTGCCGCTGCAAATGTCGATTCGTGAGTTGACCGATGGCGGCCGGCCCAGCGTGGTGGCCGAACCCGATGGCGAAGTGGCCGGTTTGTACAAGGCCGTGGCCCGTCAGGTGGCGGTGAAGATTGCCCTGAAGGCAAAGGATTTTTCGTCGAAGTTTCCGACCATCACCGTGTCCAAGGGGACCTGAGGTCCTGTGATGCGGGGGCTGACGGCGCCGTCGCCAGCCCCCGCAGTCATCAACCCCCTGGTGCTGTCTTGAGCAGCACCGTGAACACGGCGCCGGACCCACCCGGCGAGCGGTTGGCGGCACGGATGTCGCCGCCGTAGCGTTCGACCAGGCCGCGGCTGATCCACAGGCCCAGGCCCGTGCCGTCGGGCCTGCGTGTCACAAAAGGCTGGAACAGGCGGGCCAGCAATTCGTCGCTGAGGCCACCGCCGCTGTCGCCCACTTCGATGGCCACGGTGTCGTTGTCTTCGTCGCGCGTGGCCAGGCTGAGCACGCCCCCTTTTGGCATGGCATGCACGGCATTGACGATCAGGTTGACCAATACCTGCTGAAGCTCCTGCTCGTTGATCTGGGGCTGGCGACGGGCCTGAAAGCTGCGCTCCACGGCGATGCCGGTGCGCACGATCTGGTGGCTGGCCAGCACCAGGCAATCCTCGAGCACACGTGCCGGGTCGACGGCGTTCACGTAACCTGCAAACTCGGACGGTCGGGCGAATTGCAGCAGCTTGTTGACGATCAGGCGCATGCGTTCGATCTGTGCGTCCACCAGCTTGATTTCTGGCGCCACCCGGGCCGCCGCTTCGGGGTCCAGCAACTCGCGCAGCAGGTCCATGTTGCCCTGGATGACGGCAATGGGGTTGTTGACCTCGTGCGCAATCGAGGCCGTCAACTGGCCCACGGTGGCCAGTTTTTCACTGCGCACCAGTTGCTGTTGCGCCGCTTCAAGCGCTTGGGTACGCTCGGCGACCTTGGCGTCCAGGCTGCGCGTGTGGTCGTCGATGGATTGCAGCAGGCGGTCCAGGTGGACGGCCAGTCGGCCGACTTCGTCGCTGTTGTCGACAGGGCCGACGCGGGCCTGCAGTTCACCCGCCTCCACCCGTTTCATCGTGGCCTCCATCTGCTCCAGCGGCCTGAAGACACTGCGCGCCCAGCGCATCGACAGCACCGCGACCACCACCATCACGGCAAAAAACAGCAGGCCGATGCTGGCCAGCGCACCGTACTTCATCAGCGTGAACGGGTGCTCCAGGATGCCCACGTACAGCATGCCGACACGTTGGCCGTGACGGTCGGTCAGCGGTTGGTAGCCGGACACGTACCAGTCGTTGACCACAAACGCCCGGTCTAGCCAGGTCACACCCCGGCCCAGCACGGTTTCGCGAACGGTTTGTGACACCCGCGTGCCGATGGCCCGCTCTTCCTTCTCGCCGCCAAACAGGCGCACGTTGGTGCTGATGCGCACATCATCGAGAAACAGCGTGGCCGTGCCACGGCTACCCCAACGCGCCAACGGCAGGCTGCCCTCGGGATAGACGATCTGGTTGATGTGGTCGATGAAGCCCAGGTTGCGGTTGAGCAGCACGCCGGCCTGGATCTGACCCAGCACCTGCCCCTGCAGACCCAGCACGGGCCGCTGGGCCAGCAACACCATGGCGCGGTCTTCAACATTGCGCCGTGTGGGCGCCGCATTGCGTGTGGCCACCAGGGGCACCGCCACGCGCTGTCGCTGTGCAGGGCTCAGCAGGCCTTGCTCTCCGGGCGACAGCACGGCCACGCTGGTGACACTGGGCTGGATTTCGGTCAGGGACGGCGAGGCCGGTTGAAGGCGTATGAAATCCAGTTCTTCGCGTCGTGCCAGTTGGTGCAGCAAGGCGTCGACATCCGCACCCGGGGTTGTCAGCGCGCGCTGCAGGGCGGCCGATTCGGCAATGCCGGTGGTGCTGGACCCCACAGCCCCCAGTACGCTTTCGAAGTAGCCCTGGGCCACGGCCAGGTCGGAACGCACCTTGGTGACCAGCAGCTGGTCCATGCCCACGCTGCCCCACCACAGCATCACCAGGCCCAGCAGCGGCAGCGCGCCCAGCAGCGGCAACAGCACCATGGCCAACAGCTTGTTGCGGATGGATCCGCGGCCGGGTGGCGTATCGGGCAGTGGCGCCGTTGCCGGCGCCTGTTTCATGCCGTGGCCCATTCGGCGCAACGACGCTCCAGTGTCCGGCGCGAAATGCCCAGCAAGCCGGCAGCCCGTGTCTTGTCGCCGTCCACGGACGCGAGCACCGCCAGGATGTGCCGTTTTTCCAGTGTCTGCAGATCGGTGATCCCGTCATCAACAAGGGCGGGCGCAGGCTTGTTGGGGGCCGGCCGCGCCAGGCTCTGGTACAGCGCCGAGACGTTGAGCGCGCCGACGATGAGTGAGCGTTCGATCAGGTTGCGCAATTCACGCACATTGCCCGGCCAGTCATAGGCCTGCAGGTAGCGCATCTCGTCGCTGCTGATCTCGATCGGGTCCACACCCATCACCGGCGCCAGGGTGTCGATGAAATGCGCCACCAGGTCCGGAATGTCTTCCTTGTGCGCCGCCAGGCGCGGCAGCGTGATTTCGACCACTTGCAGCCGGTAGTACAGGTCGGCACGAAAACGGCCGGCGTCCACCTCGGGGCGTAGCGGCTTGTTGCTGGCCGCCACGATGCGCAGGTCCAGGGCCACCTCTTGTTCGCTGCCCATGGGGCGGATGCGGCGGCTTTCCAGCGCCCGCAACAGCAGGCCTTGCATCGGCATCGGCAGCTCGGCCACTTCGTCCAGGAACAGCGTGCCGCCCTGGGCATACACAAACAAGCCGTCACGGCCTGGTTGACCAAACAGCTCGGCTTCGATGGCCGAGGGTGAAATCGCGGCGCAATTCACGGGCACAAACGGCGCTGCACTGCGGCGGCTCAGGCCATGCAGGGCCACCGCGGCGAGTTCCTTGCCGGTACCCGAGGCGCCGGTCAGCAACACCGTGCTGTCCACGGCGGCCACCTGTTGCAGTGCCGCCTGCAAACCCTTGATGACGATGGACCGGCCCACCAGGCCGGCAGCGCGCGCGGTGCGCTGCGTCAACGACCGGCGCAAGACCCAGTTCTCACGCTTCAGTCGCGCGCGATCCAGGCCTTGGCGGACGGCGCCCAGAACCTGCGCCACGCGAAACGGCTTGAGCAAGAAGTCGCCCGCGCCGGCACGCAGCGCGTCGATGGCGGTGTCCAGGTCGGCAAAGGCCGTGATCAGCACCACCTCGCAGGGCACACCTTGCTCGCGCAATTCGCGCAACAGGGCCAGGCCGTTTTTACCCGGCAGGGTGATGTCCAGGATCAGCAGGTCAAACCGATGGCGCTGCAGCAGCAGTTCGGCGTCTTCCGCCGATGCGGCTGCCATGACCTGCCCGATGCGAGGGGACAAGGTCTTGACCAGAAAGTTGCGCATCCCGGGCTCGTCGTCGACGACCAGTACGGCGGCGTGCCGCCAATGTTCGGTTGCAGGATCTGCAGGCAGCGGCTGCGATAGGGCTGTGGTCATGTGGGGAATGGCGTGTGGCCTTCAGGCGCGTTGAGCATTTGATCATCAAGGCGGGCCGGGCTTTGAATGGGGGCCTCGCCGAACCCAGACTGGGTGCTGGCCGCATGCTGTTTGCTCGCTACCCCGCATATGGGTGGGGTGGCCAGCCAACCAAGGCATATTGCCGTCCGTTGTCGTGGTCTGAGGGTTAATCTTTGCACATGGCACGCGTACGCACCGCACCTGACAAGGTTGCGCCCCTTTCAAGCTCCATTGAAGCTGCAGGCTTGGCGGCGCTGCTGAGCCTGGATCGCCTGGTGCATCAGCCATCAGAGCCGGCGCGCGCGGCGGCCGACGCATCGTCGGAACTGCGCTCTGCACCAGCGCCTGAAAACGCCGGCTCTGACCTGGCCTCAACGGCTGGCGCGTCACACCCTGAAGCCACCGGCAATACCGCGGCTGTGTCTTCCCGCCCCGTCGAACCGCCGGCGGTGCTGCAATCGACCGTGCCCGAAACGCGAAGCGCTGTTGCGCCTGCATCGGTTGAAGTGGTGGGCCAGCCATCGGTGCTGGAAGCGGTTGATTCGGCGCCGCTGGGCTGCATCGGGCCGCATTGGTTGCGCGAGGCCATCAACCACGATGGACTGGGTCGCTTGTTCAAGGCCTGGGACTCAAAGGCCAGTGCCGACGTCGCCGTCACCGTGCTGGATCTGGAGCCCGACGCCAAAGGGCGGGACGGGATTCTGGAAAAGTTGCAACAAGGCGTAATGGCGGCAGCCGGCCTGGCCCACCCAGGTCTTGTGCGCATTCATGATGCCGGCGTGATTGGCGAAGGTGTGTACGTCGCCACCGAATGGTTGCCCGGACGGAGCATGGCATCGGCCTTGCGCTCGGGCTGGCAACCCACCGCAAAGGTGGCTGCGCAGGTCGTGGCCCGGTTGTCCGAGGCACTGAGCCACGTTCATGCACACGGCATCGTTCATGGCGGTCTGAACCCGGCCACGGTCGTGCTGGACGCTGACGACCATCCCAAGATCACGGGGCTGGGTTATGCCTGTGCGGCCTACGCGTCAGACCTGCCGTCCATGGACCCTTTGGTCACCGGCGCAGCGCCTTATCTGGCGCCGGAGCAATTTCAAGGCGGTGCCGTTGACGCCCGCACCGACATCCACGCGCTGGGCGTTGTGTTGTACGAACTGCTCACCGGCCGCCGGGCCTACCCCGGAGACACCGTGCCTGCCATAGCGCATGCCTTGCTCCACCACGACCCGGCGCCACCACACTGGCTGCGCCTGGATCTGCCCGAGCGTTTGTCGGCCATTGCCATGCAGGCCCTGCAGCGCAACCCTGCTGCGCGGTATGCCAGCGCAGCCGATGTCACGGCGGCCTTGAAGCTTTGGCTGCAAGAGGTCGAGTCGGAAAGTCGTGTCGAGCACAAAATGTCTGGCGCCGTGCAGCTTGACCAGCCGCAGAACCCGCGCAAGAAACGCTGGGTAGGCGTCGGCATGGTGGTGGCGGCGGCCGCGGCTTTGGCCTTTAGCTGGGCGAAGCGCGGCGAGCCACCGCCGGCCACTTCAACCCCGTCACCTTCTGCACAGGCGCCAGTCCCCCTTGCTGCCGACCAGTCCGTTGAAGCGGCGCCGGCATTGGCCGAAACCACCACCCTGCTGGCACCATCCATGGCACAAACGACGGCTTCGCCCGACGATGCGGCGCCCACGACCGAGCCGCGGGGCGCCGACGGCGCCATCGCACTGTCGGCACAGGATGAAGTGCAACCCGAACCGCCACTGCCCACCGCGCCGACCGGTGGGGGGATGCTGTCTGCCGGCCAGGGTCCGTCATCGCCTGCGGCCAACGCCGTGTTGGCGAAACCGGCCGCGGGGGGCCATGTGCCTGTGGCCGTACCGCCCAAGCGCCGGCGTGCCCAGGTCGTGGCAGCCCGTCCTGTTGCCACGCGGGCTGCGCCCGAGGCGGCGGCGCCCATGGGGACGGTGCACCTGGCCATCACGCCTTGGGGCTACGTTGAAGTGGAGGGGCGACCGGCGGGCGCCACGCCGCCCTTGAATGCGCTGTCCCTGCCTGCAGGCAGGCATACCGTGACCATCCGCAACCAGGACTTTCCACCGTTTGTGACCACCGTCCAGGTGTCTGCGGACAAGGTCGCTACAGTACGACACCGCTTCGCGCGCTAGGCGTGGTGTGTGGGTCATCAAAGGCGGTTGCGCTCCATGAGCATCAGGTTGTCGTGCGTGTCTGCCTTTGCAAAGATTGCGGCCGTCCTGGCCGTGGTGCTGGCCATGCAGGGCTGCGCCAGCCGGCGTGCTGCTGTGCAGCCGATCCCGCCACCGCATGTCGGTCTGGCCGAAGTGCTCGATCGACCCGCAGAACGCGCCTTGCTCGAGGGCTGGCGTGCCTACGACGACGGCCAGTATGTCCAGGCTGAAGCGGCCTTGACCGCCGCATTGGCAGGCGATCTGAACGGCTCGCGCGACCGGGCCATGGCCTACAAACTGCTGGCCTTCATGGCCTGTGCCAGCGGCCGCCCAACGGTGTGCGAGACGATGTTCAGGGCCGCGTTTGATGCCGATGCCACCTTTCGCCTCGTGCGCGCCGAACAGGGGCATCCCTTGTGGGGGCCGGTGTACCAGCGTGTGCTGTTGGCACGCAAACCCTGAAGTCAAACGAGCCGGCGCCTGGCGGGCGCGCCGCTGAGACGCTCAGCGTTCAGGCGGCCATTGCAATGCCACGGGCAAGGCCGTGAGTGGCCCCGATGTGGGCCAGCCCGCGCGGCGAGCAGCACTCAGCGCCGCATCGATACGGTTTTGTGTCATGGGGTGCGACCGCATGATCTCGAACCCGGTTTCGGCCTTTGACGCGGGCGCCAGAGTTTCAAACAGCGACACAACACCGCCTGCGTGGCCGTACAGCGCCACCACCGCGCGCAGGGCGTCGTCGTCGGCCTGCGATTCCTGTTCACGCGAATACCCCAACAGCACCAGGCCTGCAGCCTGACCCAGCACGCCCTGGGCTGCGGCCGCAGCGTCGGTGGAAACAGCCGCCAGCACCAGCGTCAGCGCCAGGCCACGCCCCATTTGCGCGGCCACGTGGCGGTGTTTGACATGGGCTATTTCGTGCGCCAGCAAGGCTGCCAGTGCATCTTCACTTGGCAACTTGCGCAGCAGGCCTTCCAGCACACGGATGCGGCCGCCAAACGTGGCGTAGGCATTGACGTCGGGTGACGCTTCGAAAGTCACCACGACCTGCATGCCCTCGGGCAGCTGCAGGCTTGCCGCCAGGCGGTTGGCCAAGGCCTGCAGCGCCTGGTGTCGGGGTACCTGTTCGGGGTCAGGCTTGCGGTCCAGAACCCTTTCTGCCAGGGCCCGTTCGGCGCTGAACGGCACCTGCGGGGCCAGCCACCGGGCGCCCCAGCTCAACACCACGGCCAGCACCACGACGCTGACCACGGCAGCCGTCAGCAGCCAGGCCAATTCGCGCAGCGGATGCTCAGTGCTGCTGTTGATGCCTTCGGCGGGCAGGCGGTTTTCAAGCGCGAGCCCCTTGCTGGCCAGGGGGTCGGCCTTGGGTTCCTGTTCTGACAGGCTGTCGTTCACGCGTGTGTCAGGTTTTGCAGCGCAAGGCGGTGCCGTAAGCCATGACTTCGACCGAAGGGATGCCCACACCGCTGATGCGGGTGGTGTGAAAACGCAGGCCGATGACCAGCTTGCACCCGGCGTCCAGGGCCTGCTGCTTCAGGCGCAGCAGGGCTTCGCGGCGGGCGCGTTCCAGCAAGGATTCGTAACCTCGAAACCGCCCGCCAAAAAAGCTGCGAAACCCGGCAACAAAGGTCTTGAAGTAGTCGGACGACACCACCATGCCGCCGCTGACCACGCTGGCCTGCAGCGCGATCACCCCCTCGGGTATATAGCGGGTGTTCAGCACCACCACGGTTTGCAAAACCAGTTCGCGCTCGCGAATGGACGCGTAGTGCTGGCGCTCCAGCACCCGGCCTACGCTGTAGCCCACGATCAGCAGTGCCAGCGGCACGCCCAGGTTGAGCCATTCAAGCCACGGCATGCTCAGATCTTCTCAACCGTGACGGCCGACCCGTAGGCCAGGATCTCGGCAGCGCCGGCGGTGATGGACGTGGTGACAAAGCGCAGGTTCAGCACGGCGTTGGCACCCATGCTGCGGGCCTCTTCCACCATGCGGGCCACGGCCTCTTCACGCGCTTCCTGCATCAGCGCCGTGTAGGCCTTGAGTTCACCGCCGACAATGTTTTTCAGGCCGGCCATGAAGTCCTTGCCGGCATGTTTGGCCCGCACGGTGCTGCCCTGGGCGACACCCAGGTGTGCAACCACCCGGTGCCCCGGTGCAGTTTCGAGATTGCTGACCAACATGCGGAGCCCCGGTGTTTGAATCGACCGGATGATGTCACAGGCGCGATGCCAGGCGGCGCCTGGATTGCCCGACAAACGGCCGTTAGGTCGACGGCGGCTCGGCTTGCAGCTGCGCCAGCTCGGCCAGCGTGTTGGCGTTGAAAAACGCCTGTGCATCGTCAAACACGACCTGTACCTGACGCTGCTGGCCGGTCCAGGTGTCGATCTTGCGGCCACCGCCGTTCAGGTAGTGCAGCAGACTTTCGATGAGGCCGGACTTGAGCAGGCAGAACACCGGCTGCGCCATGGTGCGTCCGTTGTCCAGCGTGGCCGCCATGGCCAGGTCGGCATCGTTGTCGACCAGGGCTGCAGCCAGCCGCGTCACCAGGTCCAGCGGGAAGTTGGGCGTGTCGCAGGGCACGGTGACCATGTATTCGGTATCACACTGCTCCAGACCCGCCAGCCAGCCCGCCAGCGGGCCGGCGTGGTCGCCGATGGTGTCGGGAAACACCGGCGCACCAAAGGCTTCGTAAGCCCCCAGGTTGCGGTTAGCGTTCAGGATGCAGCCGCCCACCTGCGGTTGCAGCCGCATCAATGCGTGCAGCGCCAGCGGCACGCCCAGGTGGTTTTGCAGCCCCTTGTCGACACCGCCCATGCGCGTGCCGCGGCCGCCGCACAGCACCAGGCCCGTGATGTTTTGCGTGGCTATGCTCACGGGTGCACCCTGGGTTCTTCGGCCCGTCCCGCCAAGCGGGGGCGAGCTTGCCTGGGCCTGCCCAGCGCGGCGCTCATGCTTCCAACATGTCAAAGCCCTGCGTTTCCACGGCGATGAAACTTCGGGTGAAACCCGCCACCGCGGCCCACAGGTTCGCCTTGACGTGCGCCTGGGTAGCGTCGCAGAGCTGTTCGATCCAGGTCTGCACATGGTTGCGGAAAAACCGGCGCTGCTGCTCCAGGTTGCACAGGGCTGCATCGTCGCCGGCAATCAGGTAGCGCATGACTTCCAAGGTGTACGACACGTGGTCTTCGGTTTCCACCGTGCTGTCGTCGCGCGACAGGCCCAGCGCAGCCAGGTCGGTGCGCAGCAATGCCAGCGGCTTTTCGTTCAGGTAACCGCTGAGGTAAAACGACCCGTAGGCCAGCACCTCGGGTTTGCCCACGCCCTGGAACAAGTCGTTGAATTCGGCTGCGGCGGTTTCGATGGTGGTGCTGCGCATGGCGGCCACCAGATCGTGCCAGGGTGCGGCCAGCACGGCGCCGTCCACCTCGGGCTGGGTCACGGCCACCTTGAACTGCTGCAGCAGTTCCGCATCGGGCGGCGCCAGCCACAGGCGCGCCAGCAGGCCATACAGCTCGGCGCGGGCCAGTTCTTCGTGGTCGTCGGTGCGGCCCAGGTCCAGTGAAATGGGGGCGGCGTCGACAGGGTGCGGTGTGGGGGTCATAAGCGGTTCAGTCGGGGGGCTCACAGGTCGGTGATGCGGACTTCGTTCGGGTTGCTGTGCAGGTCGATGACGCGGCAGTCGCCGCACATCTTCAGCCGGTCGGCCCCGGCGCCCTGGAAGGCAGCGTGCCCGGCCAGTTTGGTGATCATGTTTTCAATCGCCAGCAGCGTGCCGAAAGGTTTGCTGCAGCGGATGCAGCGGTAGGGTTCCATCTCGGCCAGCACACGCGCTTGTTTGCGCGCCTTGCCGCTGTCGGCCAGCCACAGCCGCGGCTGCAGCGTGATGGCGTCTTCGGGACAGGTGCTGGCGCACAGGCCGCACTGCACGCAGTTCTTTTCGATGAAACGCAGCTGCGGCTTGTCGGGGTTGTCGGCCAGCGCGGCTTCGGGGCAGGCGCTGACGCAGCTCAGGCACAGCGTGCAGCGTTGGCTGTCGACCAGCAGCGTGCCAAACGGCGACCCCGCCGCCGGCAAGGGGATGGTGTCGGCCACTTTCGGCGCCTGCGCCATCAGGTGTTCGATGGCCAGTTCCAGCGTGGCGCGTTTGTCGCTTTGGGCTGCAAAACCGCTGGGCCGCGCGACGGTGGCGGCGGCGGGGGCGCGCAGTGCGGCGTCCAGTGCGGGCAGTGATGCCGTGTCGCTGGCCTGCAGCAACTGGAAGTGCTGACCGCTGTAGCCCAGGCCCGTCATCACGGCCTGCGCCACCGCCATCTGCTCGGTCAGCGCCTGGCGGTATTCGGGCGCTTCTTCGTCAGTCAGCAGCACCCAGACCTGGCTGGCGCCCTGCGCCAACGCAGCCAGCCACAGGTCGATGCCGACACTGGCGGTGTGCCACACCGCCAGCGGCAGCACACGCGCCGGCAGGCCTTGGACGGATTTGCCGGAGCGCGCTGCACGGCCCAAGGCATCGACCAGGCGTGAACCCGCCTGCTCGCTGTGCAGCAGCAGGGCGGCGTGGCGCCCGCCCGCGTGGCTGTAGGCGGTCAATGCCGTGCGCAGGCGTCGGCCCATGTCTTCCGGACCCGGATAGCCGAAGGTCATGGCCCCGCTGGGGCAGACCGTGCTGCAGGCACCACAGCCCACGCACAGGTGCGGCTCGACGATGACACCGCCGCTGAGTTCGCCCTTGGCCTTGCTTTTGCGTGACGCGTCGCTGCGGATGGCCTTCGCCGAGCACACGTCGATGCACGCGGTACAGCCGATCTGTTCGTTGCGGCTGTGGGCACACAGCTTGTGCTGGTAGCGGAAAAAGCGGGGCTTTTCGAATTCACCCACCATCTCGCGCAGCTGCAGCACGGCGGCCATCAGGCCTTTGCTGTCGGCTTGTTGCAGCGGCGGCAGGTGCAAGTACCCCTGCGGCAGCTGGTGTTGTGTGAAGGCGGGCATCTCGCGCAGGTCCAGCACCAGGTCGAAGTGGTCGTCTTGCTCGAGCGGCTGACGCTGAAAGTCGATGGCGCCGGCCGCATCGCACACGCGCACGCAGTCGCGGTGGCTTTTGCAGGCGTCCAGGTTCACCTGGTAGTCCAGGCCAATGGCGCCTTCGGGGCAGGCATCAACGCAGGCGTTGCAGCGTGTGCACAGGTCCAGGTCGATCGGGTTGCTGCTGGTCCAGCGGGCTTCGAAGTGGCCCAGCCAACCGGTCAGGCTGGTCAAGCTGCCGCTATGCGTGGCGCGGCCGTGCACCTGGGCCATGCCAGTGCCGCTGCCGTTGCGACTGCCACTGACCAGCACGCTGACGTCCAGCTTGTCTTCCAGCAAGGCGGCCGCCTGCTCGGCCGCTGCGGCGGGGCCGACCACCAGGCAGCGCCCGGCCGATTGGTAGCTGGCGGTGGCCACCGGCACGGGCGCAGGCAGTTGTGCCACGGCCAGCAGCGCGGCCATCTTGGGCGTGGTGCTGGCGGTATCGCGCGACCAGCCTGCCGTTTCGCGCAGGTTGACAAAACGGATCGGGCGCTCGCTGATGCTGGCCGCACCTTCGGTCTGCTCGTTCAGTTCCAGGAACAGCCGGCTTTCTTGGGTGCAGGCCACCAGCAGTTCGTCGCCGCTGGCGCTGCTGGCCTTGGCAGCGCGCTGGAAGGCGGGCGCCTCGCGCCGGCACAGCAGCGTGTGAACGGTGTCCAGGCCGTCAGTCTGGGCGCCCGGTGTTTTGTTCAACGCCTGGCGCAGGGCCAGCGTGTCCAGCGTCATCGTCTGGTTGCAATTGCAGATCAGTGTTTTCATCGGCAGGTGTTGTGGTGGCGGGCAGTTCTGCGCTGTCGGTGAGCAGAGCGTCGGGCGGTGTCGGTTCGGCCGGTGTGGCCTCGGGCGTTGTCGTGTCGGTCGTGGGCTCGTCGTCAAAAAGACCCAGCATCTTGGACTGCAGCATCTGCCGCAGCATGCCCGGGGGCAGGGGGTCGGGAATGCCGTAGTCGTCGATGTAGACGTCCAGGCCGTCCATGACGTTGAAATGCGGGTCGGTGAACAGCTTGGCCAGCGCGGCGTTTTTCACATCAGGCTGCACGCCACGGGTGACAAAGCGCTTGAAGTCGGAGTCCCGCGTCAGGCGTTGGACATCTTCCAGCGTGGGTGCTGGTTCTGCAGGTGTTTCGGCGGCGGCGCTGTCGGCCGGTGCAGCCCCACCGGCAGCGGAATGGATAGCGCCAGTCCGAACAGGCGCGGGCGCCAGATCCGGCATCGCCTGCGGCGCCACGACCTGCTGTCCGGCGGGTGTGGTGCCGGGCTCCAAGGGCAACACCGCATCAGGCACGGCAGCACCTTGGCGCACCTGCACCTTGCGACGCGACCAGCGCGACAAAAATCCGGTGTCTTCAGTGTCGGTGGCCATGATGTGGAAGGGGCTTTTGCAGTCCGGATCGGGCCAGAGTCTGGCCGCAGAATAGAACTCAAGTTGATTCTAGGTGGGGGCCGGCTGCGCTTGCACAGGGATCGCCCTGTGCAAATTCGGCGCCATCAACCGCCATCCTGCACCGATTGCGACAGTTTGTCGCAGCGGGGCCATCTGAGCGCTGGCACCAGCTGCCATCGCGTGCACCGGCGCCCCTGACGGGCCCTGTCAGGGCTAGACTGAGGTGTCTGTCAACCGTTGCCCCGACTTTCACCAGCCCAGCATGCAGCCCACCATGAGATCCCAACCCGCCGTTCAGGTGGCCGTGGTCATTGAACGCACGGTGCAGCCCAATGCCTGGGAGGCCTGGGGCTTTCGCCTGCTCGAAGTGGTGCCCGACGAAGGCGCCTTCGGCACGCAGCCGCGCCAGTTGCACGACGACGGCAAGACATCACGCTGGTTGTACCCCGGCTTCACCGTGGCGCTGTTTGCCGATGAATGCAAGGGCTATTTCCTGAACCTGACCTCGGGCAAGCCGGTGTGGTTTGTGTCGTGGCTGGTGGACAGTGTTGACCCGTCGAAGCTGAACCTGACCGGTGTCAGCGTTTCCTATATTGAAGCCGACCGTCGCATGACCGCCGAAGAGGTGGTTGAGAACTTGCCGCTGGAGCCCGAGCTGTGCGAATGGCTGCGTGTGTTCACCAACGACAACTTCAGGCCTGACACCGGGCGCAAGGTGCGCGCCATGTCGTTCCTGAGCCCGCAGGAGCGGGAACGTCAGTCGGCACCGCAGTCGGCGGCGGCCTCAGCTGAATCGGTTCCGGACGATGACCGACGCTGAACCGCCCAAGGCCGCCCTGTCGGCAAAACCCACAGAGGGTGAAAAGATGGCCGCGCCGCCGACCATGGACGACGTGGCAGGGCTGACACCGCAGTCCGACTTTGCGCCCTTTGCCGCCCCGGGCGTGGACCCGAAAGTGCGCAACGCCGCGCTGCGCAAGCTGTTCCTGACCGACCCGCACTTTCGCAGCCATGACGGACTGGACGTCAGCAACGACGAGGTGATGGAACTGGCGTCGTCGCCCCTGGCGCGTCAACACAAGATCCTGCAGGCCCGGGCCATGGGGATGCTGGACGACGACTTGCTGGACCAAGCCAACGCTGAGACGGGGCAGAACCCGAACCCGCCCGAACCGGACTGATCAGAACCGCGCTTGCTGCAGCAGCGGCAGTTGCGCCACAAAGGCCGCTTCGGCATCAGCTCCGTCCAGGCAGCGCAAGTCCAGCCGCAACTGACCGTCTTCGATGCGCCCGACCACGGGTGTGGGCAGCGCACGGAAGGCTTCGGCCAGGCGTTCGGGCAAGCGGCCGGCGCGTTTGGCGTCTGCGGCTGCACCGATGGCGATGCAGGCGCTGGGCAGCAAATCGACGGGCAACGATCCACTGCCGATCTGGCTGCGGCAGGGCAGCACCTGCACCCGCGCTCGGGCGCCCAGGGCCTGCGCCACGGCGGGCGCCAGCCGCTGCGCCAGCGCCTGAATTTCGGCCTCGCCGCGTGTCAGCAGGCGCAGTGCCGGCAGATGTTCTGTCAGGCGGTCGGGATCGCGGTACAGCTTGAGTGTGGCTTCCAGCGCCGCGATGCTCATCTTGTCCAGCCGCAGCGCCCGCTTCAGCGGGTGGCGCTTGATCTTCTGGATCAAGGCTTTGTCGCCCACCAGCAGCCCGGCCTGCGGGCCGCCCAACAGTTTGTCGCCGCTGAAGGTCACGACATTGGCCCCGGCGGCGATGGACATGGCCGGTGTCGGCTCGGCCGGCAGGCCCCAGCGACGCAGGTCCACCAGCGTGCCGCTGCCCAGGTCTTCGACAAAGGGCACGCCGTGCGCCTTGCACAGGGCGGCCAGTTCGGCGATGGGCACGCTGGCGGTGAAACCCTGGATGGCGTAGTTGCTGGCATGCACCTTCATCACCAGGCCGGTGCGTGGGCCCATGGCCTCTTCAAAGTCGCGCAGGTGGGTGCGGTTGGTGGTGCCCACCTCCACCAGCTTGGCGCCCGCGCGCCGCATGATGTCGGGGATGCGAAAGGCGCCGCCGATTTCCACCAGCTCGCCGCGCGACACCGGCACTTCCTTGCGTTCGGCCAGCGCGGCCAGCACCAGCAGCACGGCGGCAGCGTTGTTGTTGACGGCCGTGGCGGCTTCGGCGCCGGTCAGCTCTTTCAGCAGGCCATCGATATGGTCATCGCGGTCACCGCGGGCGCCTTTGGCCAGGTCGTATTCCAGGTTGGCGGCGCCACGCATCACCGCCAGTACCGCGGCCATGGCCTGCGGTGCCATCACCGCGCGGCCCAGGTTGGTGTGCAGCACGGTGCCGGTCAGGTTGAACACCGCTCGCAAGGCGGGGGCGGCTTGCTGCTGCAGCGTTTGCTGGCAATGCTGCTCGAAGTGGTCCACGTCAAAAGCAGCGGGCTCGGCGGAGGCCGTGGCTTGTGCACGCCACAGGTCCAGCGTTTGTCGTGCTGTCGACAGCACCGCCGTGCGGCCGTGTTCGCTGGCCAGGCCCTGCATCAAGGGCGACGCCAACAGGGCATCCAGCGACGGGGGGCGAAGCATGGCAGCGGTCATGGGCAGGCTCGAATCGGGGTGGCGGAGGGGGGTGGGAGTCGAACCCACCTGGGACCGCTGAGCAGCCCCACCCGGTTTTGCAGACCGGACGCCCCACCGGGGGTCGATCCTCCTCCATCGCGTTCAGTTCACGCGTTCATTGCTCTTCAAAAACCTTGCGCGGGTCGCGGCGGAAATGGCGCCCCACCTCGTCGCGCTTGGTCAAGCCGATCTGGTCGAAGTACTCTACCAGCGGCACCGACAGATGTCGGCTGACGCCCATGCTTTCGCGCATGTCGCGCACGTTCAGGCGGCGGTTGGGGTCGGCCTGTGTCAGCGCGTAGGCGCCCGTGGCCAGTGCCAGCAGGTGCGGTGTCTGGATGAAGTATTCGGCGCCCACCGGGTGCACCTGGCCCATGCGCTGCAGCCGCTCCATCAGCCGCATCACCTGATCCTTGCGCAGGTTGCGGTCACGCAGCAGCATGTCGCTCAAGCGGGGCGGGTTGGTGCCGCCTTCGTCCAGCCAGGGCTTGAGGCGTTCCCACAATTGTTTGTCGGCGCCCTGCAGCGAGGGGTCGTGGGTGGGCAGCGCATGGTGCGCGCCGGCGCGTTTGAGCGCACCGTCCTTCACCAGCTGGCGCAGCATCAGCGCAAACACGACGCCGGCCGGTTTCTCGCGCACGGCGCGCTGCAGCTGTTCCTGGGTCAGCCCCGGGCTGTCGGGCTGTTTGCGGTGGAAGCCGCCCAGGTGTGTGGTGATGGCGTCGGCATAGCGTTCGATCTGGCCCGGCGCAAACAGCAGCTCATGGCCGGCGTCGGTGATGCTTCGGTGGGGCACGGCGGCCAGCACGGCCTGGCGGGCACCGTCGTCCAGGTTCCATTGCCTGAAAAAGGGCTGGGCATCGATGCCGCCGGTGGGCAGCAGCACCAGACTGGCTTGCAGCGCCGCGGTTGGCATCGGCTGGCTCAGCGCGTCCAGTGCAGCCAGGCGCTGCTGGCGGTGGCGCCTTGTGGCGGGCGGAAAGGCGTCGACGACCCAGCCGCCGCCCAGCGTGCGCAGCGCTGACTGGTCGCGCACGATGAAGCGGTCGCCGCGCAGCGCGCCGATCGGGCGGTCCAGTTCCAGCTGCACCCAGGCCTGGCCGCCGGGCTCCAGGGCCTGGCCTTGCAACAGCGCCACGCGGGCGCCCACGTCTTCAGCGCCCAGGTGCAGGTGCACTGGCGTCCAGTGCGCCAGCGGCCGGATTTCACTGGCCAGGAGCTGCAGGCGTGCGTCCAGGCGCTGGGTGGGCGCGTGCAGGTTTTCGGCCAGCAGCCAGTCGCCACGCCGCACTTCGTTCTTTTCAACGCCGGTCAGGTTGAGCGCCAGGCGCTGCCCGGCATGCCCGGTGGTGGCTTGCTGGTTCTGGGCATGGATGCCCCGCACCCGCACTTCCAGACCGCGTGGCGACAGCATCAGCTTGTCGCCCACGGCCACGCGGCCCGACACCGCCGTGCCGGTGACGACGGTGCCGATGCCGGACAGCGTGAAGCTGCGGTCCACGGCCAAGCGGAATTGGCCCGCTTGCGACCGGGGGGGCGTCAAGGTGCGTGATTGCGCCAGGTGCTTCGACAGAGCGGCGATACCCAGGCCGCTCACGCTGGACAGCGGCATGACCGGCGCTTGCGCCAAGGGGCTGTCAGCCAGCAGTGCCTGCACTTCGGCCTGGGCCTGGGCCAGACGCTCGTTTGACACGAGGTCGGCCTTGGTCAAGGCCACCACACCCTGGTTCAGACCCAGCAGGTTCAGGATGGCCAAGTGTTCCCGAGTCTGCGGCATGGGGCCGTCATCGGCGGCAATGACCAGTATCACGTGGTCGATGCCCGTGGCACCGGCCAGCATGTTGCGCACCAGTTTTTCGTGGCCCGGCACGTCGACAAACCCCAGCACATCACCGTCGGGCATGGGCTGGTAGGCAAAACCCAGGTCCACGGTGATGCCGCGTTCTTTTTCTTCTTTCAGACGGTCGGCATCAATGCCGGTCAGCGCCTTGACCAGCGAGGTCTTGCCATGGTCGATGTGTCCTGCGGTTCCGATGATCACGGGTGTCTAGGGCCAGGTCAGTGTTGAAGGGGGCCATGTGCAGCCCAAACCAAGTCGGCGGCAGGCGCTGTGCATTATCAATGCGCATGTCGATGGGATGTTGATTGCAAGTGGTGCGGGCGGCGGGCGGCAGGGTCGCGACGGTTTGTCGATGGCCGCGACAAATTGTCGCGTGCGCAATAGGGTCCGTCCGGTTGCGCCCGGCAGGCTGTTGCGTGTTAATAGCGAAGCTAACCGTGGCCAGATCCTTGGCCCATCTTCTGGAGCCTGCACGCATGAGCAAGTCCGAGTCCTCTTCCATCAGCCGACGCACCGTCTTTGCCGGTGCGGGTGCGGTGGGTGCCCTGGGCGCCATCGCCGCCGTCACCCAAAAGGTCACAGCGCCCGTGGTGGCCGAAGCGGTTGCTGCGGCCAAACCGGCGCAGGCCGGTTACCAGGTGACCGATCACGTCAAACAGTACTACGCCACCGCGCGGGTCTGACCATCACCGCTGGTGCGTGTCTCGCGCCGGCTCTTGTTTCCCAGTAAAAAAGCTCTTCCAACAGGAGGCTCTATGCTCTTGACACGCAAGTCGACAGGCGAAGGGGCGACGTCGTCGCCCCGCGCCCTGGTTGACGGACTCGCGCGGGGCTTGTCCCGCGCCATACCCACAATGGACCGACGCAAGTTCTTGCGCCGTTCCGGGCTGGGCCTGGGGGTGGGCATCACGGCCACCCAGCTCACGCTGGTGCGCAAGGCGCAGGCAGCGGACGCGCCTGCAGCCGGCACGACCGGTGCCAAGGTCGAGGTCAAGCGCACCGTCTGCACCCACTGCTCGGTGGGTTGTGCCATCGACGCCGTGGTTGAAAACGGTGTCTGGGTGCGGCAGGAACCGGTGTTCGACTCGCCCATCAACATGGGGGCGCATTGCGCCAAGGGCGCTGCGGTGCGTGACAACGCGCATGGTGAGTACCGCCTGAAGTACCCCATGAAGCTCGTCGGCGGCAAGTACGAGCGCATCAGCTGGGACACGGCGCTGACCGAGATCAGCGCCAGGATGCTCGAGCTGAAGAAGGAAACCGGTCCCGACAGCATCTTCATTGTCGGGTCGTGCAAGAGCAACAACGAGCAGGGGTACCTGCTCAGAAAGTGGATGTCCCTCTGGGGCAGTAACAACTGCGATCACCAGGCACGAATATGCCACTCCACGACAGTCGCCGGTGTGGCGAATACGTGGGGATACGGTGCGATGACCAACTCGTACAACGACATGCAGAACAGCAAGGCTGCGATGTACATCGGCAGCAACGCTGCCGAAGCACATCCGGTGTCTTTGCTGCACATGCTGCATGCCAAGGAAAACGGCTGCAAGATGATCGTGGTGGACCCCCGGTTCACCCGCACGGCAGCCAAGGCAGACCAGTACGTGCGCATGCGCTCGGGGGCGGACATTCCGTTCCTGTACGGTGTGCTGTACCACGTCTTCAAGAACGGCTGGGAAGACAAGCAGTACCTGAACGACCGCGTCTGGGCCATGGACAAGGTGCGTGACGAGGTGCTGGCCAAGTGGACACCCGACAAGGTGCTCGAAGCTTCGGGCGTGACCGAGGCCGAGTGTTACCAGGTCGCCAAGACCATGGCCGAAAACCGGCCCAGCACGCTGGTCTGGTGCGTGGGCCACACGCAGCACACCATCGGCAACGCCATGGTGCGGGCTTCTTGCCTGCTGCAACTGGCACTGGGCAACATCGGCAAGAGTGGCGGCGGCGCCAACATCTTCCGCGGGCACGACAACGTGCAGGGTATCACCGACGTGGGCTGCAACCCCGACTCGCTGCCTGGGTATTACGGCATTGCCGAAGGTTCGTTCAAGCACTTCGCCGCGGCCTGGGATGTGGACTTCGAATGGATCAAGCAGCAGTACGCGCCGGGCATGATGACCAAGCCTGGACTGACCATCTCGCGTTGGTTTGACGCGGTGCTGGAAAAGCCCGAACTGATCGACCAGGAATCCAACCTGCGGGGCATGTTCTATTGGGGCCATGCCCCCAATTCGCAGACCCGCGGCCTGGATCTGAAGCGGGCCATGGACAAGCTCGATCTGCTGGTGGTGGTGGACCCGTTCCCGTCGGCCACGGCGGCCATGGCCGCGATGCCGGGCAAGGCCGAAGACCTGAACCCCAAGCGCGCGGTATACCTGCTGCCCGCTTGCACGCAGTTCGAGACCAGCGGCTCGGTGACGGCGTCCAACCGCTCGCTGCAGTGGCGCGAAAAGGTCATGGACCCGCTGTACGAGTCACGCAGCGACCACATGATCCTGTACCAACTGGCGCAGAAGCTGGGCTTTGCCGAGCAGCTGACCAAGAACTACAAGATGCAGAAGGTCAAGGGCCAGGACGAGCCCGTGCCGGAAGACATCCTGCGCGAGATCAACCGTTCGGTCTGGACCATCGGCTACACGGGCCAGAGCCCGGAACGCCTGAAGGCCCACATGCGCAACATGCATGTCTTCGACGTGAAGACGCTGCGCGCCAAGGGTGGCATCGACAAAGAAACGGGCCTGTCACTGGACGGCGAGTACTTCGGCCTGCCCTGGCCGTGCTGGGGCACGCCCGAGATGAAACACCCGGGCACGCACATCCTGTACAACCCGTCGCAGCACGTGATGGAAGGTGGCGGCAACTTCCGCGCCAACTTCGGGGTTGAACGCGATGGCGAGTCTTTGCTCGCGGCCGATGGCTCTCATTCCAAGGGTGCAGACCTGACCACGGGTTACCCCGAGTTCGACCACCTGCTGCTCAAGAAACTGGGCTGGTGGGAAGAGTTGACGGACGACGAGCGCAAGAAGGCCGAGGGCAAGAACTGGAAGACCGATTCATCGGGCGGCATCATCCGTGTGGTCATGAAGAACCACGGCTGTTACCCGTTTGGCAACGCCAAGGCGCGGGCCGTGGTCTGGAACTTCCCCGACCCCATTCCGCAGCACCGCGAACCGCTGTATTCGACGCGGCCCGAACTGGTGGCGCAGTACCCCACGCACGACGATCGCAAGACCTTCTGGCGCCTGCCCACGCTGTTCAAGTCGGTGCAGGACAAAAACAAGGACATCGGCAAGACCTTCCCGCTGATCCTGACCAGCGGGCGGCTGACCGAATACGAAGGCGGCGGCGACGAGACCCGGTCCAACCGGTATCTGGCTGAACTGCAGCAGAACGCGTTCATCGAGATCAACCCGGCCACGGCCAACGACCGGGGCATCCGCAACGGTGAAGATGTGTGGGTCAGCACGCCCACTGGCGCGCGCATCAAGGTCAAGGCGCAGGTGACCGAGCGGGTGGACCGCAACACCACCTTCATGCCCTACCACTTTGCTGGTCATTGGCAAGGTGCGGACATGTTGGCGTATTACCCGCAAGGTGCGGCGCCCATCATCCGGGGCGAGGCGGTGAACACCGCCACCACCTACGGCTATGACACGGTGACCATGATGCAAGAGACCAAGACCACTGTGTGTCAGGTCGAACGCGCCGCTTGATCAGGGAAGACAAGGAACTGCCATGGCTCGAATGAAGTTCATATGCGACGCTGACCGCTGCATCGAATGCAACGGCTGCGTTACCGCCTGCAAGGCCGAGCATGACGTGCCTTGGGGCGTCAACCGCCGCCGGGTGGTCACGCTCAACGACGGTGTTGCCGGCGAAAAAAGCATCTCGGTGGCCTGCATGCACTGCTCGGACGCGCCATGCATGGCTGTGTGTCCGGTGGACTGCTTCTACCGCACCGAAGACGGTGTGGTGTTGCACGACAAGGACGTGTGCATCGGCTGCGGGTATTGCTCTTATGCCTGCCCGTTTGGTGCGCCGCAGTTTCCCAGCAACGGCAGCTTTGGCTTGCGCGGCAAGATGGACAAGTGCACCTTCTGCGCCGGCGGCCCGGAAGACAATGGCAGCGTGGCCGAAAACGAGAAGTACGGGCGCAACCGCCTGGCCGAAGGCAAGCTGCCGATCTGTGCCGAGATGTGCTCCACCAAGGCCCTGCTGGGCGGTGACGGCGACGTTGTGGCCGACATCTTCCGCAACCGTGTGCTCACACGCGGCAAGGGCAGCGAAGTCTGGGGCTGGGGCACGGCCTATGGCAAGCCGGTGGGCGGCGCCGCGGCGCCGGAGGGGAAGAAGTGATGAGACGCACGCTGTTGACCTCAGCCCTGTTGGCCTGCGTGGCGTTGGTGGCCTGTGGCGAAAAGCCACAGACCAGTACGGCACGCAAGGCTGACGCCCCCGCTTACTCCGGCACCGTGGCCGCAACGTTTGCTGCACCAGGCTGGAAGCCCGGTGACGCGGCAAGCTGGGAGCAAGCGCTGAAAAAACGCAGTCAGGGACAAAACGAATATGTGCGTGGTTCAACACCATGACGCCGTCCCAGACCGTTGACACGCGCATGCACTGGCACCTTGCCGGCGCCGACGCGTCCTGACCCCCAAAGGAAATGCGATGAACGGTTGCGTCCTTTCGTTTGTACTCGCCGTGGCCGTGCTGCTGGGCGCGCCTGTTGCGGTGCAAGCCCAGTCGGCCACCGCGACGGCAATGCCGCCTGCGGGTTTTGTGGCCCCAGCGGAACCCAAGCCTGACGAGACCAATGCAGAACGGTCCAAGACACAGCCGGGCAACAATGCCCCGCTTTGGCGCGCTGTGCGCGACAGCGGCGCCCAGCCCGGCTTGACCACGTTGCCTGGTGCCGAATTGGGCGTGCTGGTACAGCCTTTTGTGCAGTATCCCGGCTCGAATTTCACCACGGCCGGTGAGGCCTGGCGCCAGGTGCGCAACAACTGGCTCATTCCCTACGGCGGTGCCTTGCTGTTGATCGTGGTGGGCGCGATTGCGTTGTTCTACTGGCGCAAAGGCGCTCTGGGCGGCCACGGCGCTGATACGGGGCGCGTGGTGGAACGCTTCACACCGTTCGAGCGGTCGGCGCATTGGGCGAACGCGGTGGCCTTTGTGCTGCTGGCGGTGTCGGGTGTGGTCATGGCTTTTGGCAAGTTTTTCCTGCTGCCGGTGCTGGGCGCTACTCTGTTCGGCTGGCTGACCTTTGCCTTGAAAAACATCCACAACTTTGCCGGCCCGCTGTTTGCCGTGTCGCTGGTCATCGTTTTCCTGACCTTTGTGCGCGACAACCTGCCGCAAAAAGGCGACTGGAACTGGCTGCGGCGGGGCGGCGGCTTGATGGCCGAAACTGAAGTGCCGTCCAACCGTTTCAATGCCGGCGAAAAAATCGTGTTCTGGGGCGGCGTGTTCCTGCTTGGCTTGCTGGTGGTGGTCTCGGGTCTGGTGCTGAACGGTCTGGTGCCGGGCTGGGGCATCAGCCGCGGCGAGATGCAGGTGGCGCACATGGTGCATGCCTTGGCCACGGTGTTGATGATGGCCATGTTCCTGGGGCACATCTACATCGGCACCATCGGCATGAAAGGCGCTTACCAAGGTATGCGCACGGGTTACGTGGAC
>JAHECB010000017.1 GCA_024641925.1 Betaproteobacteria bacterium | reverse complement strand
CATGGCGCAGGCGCTGGGCATCGCGGTTGCCGACCCGCGCTGGCAGGCGTCTCGGCTGCCAGCGCCTGCACAGGCGCTGCGCTGCGACGCCGGCATACAGGTGATGGGCTGCGAGGCTGCACGGTCAACCGGGTTTGCCTTTGACAACGAACTGGGCAGCCGACAGGTGCCTGTGGCCGGCTTCGAAGTCGACAGCCAGGTGCTGCGCTGGCGCGACTACCTGCCCTTTGTCGAGGACGGCGGCTACACCACACCCCACTGGTGGCCCGATGCCGCAGCCGCCACCTGGCGTGCGGCCCAGCGCAGTGGCGCGCCGCGTTACCTGAAACGCCAGGACGGCGTGTGGCAACACTGGCGGCATGGTCAATGGCAGGTGCTGGATCTGGATGAGCCCGCCCGGCACCTGACGGTCTTTGAGGCCCAGGCCTGGTGCCGCTGGGCCGGGCGGCGGCTGCCCAGCGAAGCTGAATGGCTGCGTGCCGTCACAGCACACCCTGCCAGCTTCCGCTGGGGCGACGTCTGGGAATGGACCGCCAGCGCCTTTGAACCCTTCGAGGGCTTTGTTGCGCACCCTTACCGTGACTATTCGGCACCCTGGTTTGACAGTCGCCCGGTGCTCAAGGGCGCCAGTTTTGCGACGCAGCCCCGCTTGCGCGACCTGCGTTACCGCAACTACTTCACGTCAGATCGCAACGACATCTTCGCCGGGTTTCGCAGCTGCAGGCTGTGAACAAATAATCCGCTGCAAAAGCCGTTGTCAGGCCGTCAGTGCCAACACCACCGCATACCAGCCGCGGCTGTCGGTCCACGTCTGGACACGCAAAAAGCCCGCATCGCGCAACAGCGACTCGAAGTCGTCCTGGCGCCATTTGTAGGAGTTTTCGGTGTGGATGCGTTCGCCGGCTTCAAACCAGCGCTCAGCGCCCGGCCAGCGCACACACTGGCGTTGCCGTGAAGCCAGGTGCATCTCGATGCGACCTGCGGCTTGGTTGTAAAGCGCCACGTGCTGCCACTGGCGAAGGTCGAAATCACTGCCCATCAGCCGATTCAGGTGGCGCAGCAGGTTCAGGTTGAACGCGCTGGTCACGCCCAGCGCATCGTCATAGGCAGGCTCCAGAACAGCTGCCGACTTGGCCAGGTCCACGCCGATCAACAAACCACCGTCCGCGCTGAGTTCACGCGCCTGCCGCAGCAGATTCAACGCCTGGTCCGGCGCAAAGTTGCCGATGCTCGAGCCCGGGTAAAACAGCAACGCAGGGCCTGACAACAGTTCAGGGGGCAAGGCCAGTTGCGTCGAAAAGTCCAGCCCCACGCCGGTCATCTCGATCTGCGGATGCTGCTGCTGCAGGGCCGACACCACGCCGCGCAAATAGTCCGCCGAAATGTCCACGGCCAGGTATCGCGCGGGTTGGAAGGCATCGAACAGACTGGCGGCCTTGACGCAACTGCCGGCCCCCAGGTCCACCATCGACAAGGGCGCCGCGGCATGTCGGTGCTGCCAGAAGGCTTGCACGGCCTGGGCCATGGCCTGGCGATGTTCGGCAAAGATGGCCGCCTCGGTGCGGGTGGGGTAGTACTCGTCAAGCTCGGTGATGGCATCAAACAGACGCGAACCCAATGCGTCATAGAAGAACTTCGGCGAAAGGGCTGCATCGGGCCGCAACAGCCCTGCTGCGGCTTCGGCCACTGCAGACGTTGCGGCCGGCACCGGCAATTGGACAAAATTCGGTAATGTAGGCGCCTCGCGCATCGACCCAGGTTCCTCTATGGTGGCTGCGGCGTGGCGCAGGATGTGCCGCCGGAATGGGGCCCGTGGGCACAATGTATCAGCCGCTCAGCAAGGCCAATCGACTTCGGTTCCAATCCCCAGTCGGCACCAAGGTGCACAACCTACAGCACAGGAGAGTCATCGCATGTCCTTTTCAACATTCCATGTCGCCCGCAGGCTGGTCTTGGTGGCCACGGCCGCCGCACTCTGGGCGCCCTTGGCGCAAGCGCAATCCGTGTTCCGCGTCACCGCCATCCCCGATGAGTCGCCCACCGCCTTGGCGCGCAAGGCCGGCCCGCTGATCAAGTACCTTGAAAAGACACTGGGCATGAAGGTCGAGTTCACACCCGTGACCGACTACGCCGCGGCCGTGGAGACGCTGGTCAACCGCAAGGTGGACATGGCCTGGTTTGGCGGCTTCACCTTTGTGCAGGCCAATGTGCGCTCCGGCGGCAAGGTGGTGCCCCTGGTGCAGCGTGAAGAGGACGAAAAATTCCAGTCGGTGTTCATCACTTCCGACCCCAGCATCAAGACATTGGCCGACATGAAGGGCAAGGACGTCAGCTTTGGCTCACAAAGCTCCACCAGCGGCCACCTCATGCCGCGCAGCTTTTTGCTGCAGGCCGGCATCAACCCCGACAAGGACTTCAAGCGTGTCGCCTTCAGCGGTGCACACGACGCCACCATCGCCGCCGTCGCCTCGGGCAAGGTGCAGGCCGGTGCGTTGAACATTTCGGTGTGGGAAAAATTTGTCAACGACAAGAAGGTCGACACCAGCCAGGTGCGCGTTTTCTACACCACGCCCGGCTACTACGACTACAACTGGACCGTGCATGCCGACATGCCCGCTGCCCAGCAGGACAAGCTGCGCGCCGCCATGCTGGCGCTGAGCAAGGACACGCCTGAAGGCAAGGAAATCCTGGAGCTGCAGCGCGCCACCCGTTTTGTGCCCACCAAGGCCGAAAACTACAAAGGCATCGAGGCCGCCGCCCGCAACGCCGGGCTGCTGTGAGCACAGGATGCGGCTAGAGCTCCAGGGCATCAGCGCCCGGCACGTTGCAGCTCGCGCCGGCCAGCCGGCTGCCCTGAAGAGGGTGAACCTGACGGTGCAGGCTGGTGAGCAGCTGGCGGTGGTCGGCCCGTCAGGTGCAGGCAAGACCACCTTGCTGCAGCTGCTGGCCTGCGCGCACCGACCCGCCTCGGGCGGGTTCGCACTCGATGGCCAAGACCCCTGGTCCCTGCCCCGCAGCGCCTTGCAGCGGCTGCGCGGACGCCTGTTCCTGGCGCCGCAGGTACCGCCGCTGCCGCCCCGTCAACGTGTCGTGACCGCTGTGCTGGCGGGCAGCCTGCCCACCATGGGGCTGCTGGCCAGCCTGCGCTCGTTGCTGTACCCGCGCGACATCCCGGCGGCGCATCTGGCGCTGGACAGCTTCAACCTGGCCGACAAGCTGTTTGAACGGGTCGACCGCCTGTCGGGCGGCGAGCGCCAGCGCGTGGGGCTGGCCCGTGCGCTGGTGGCGCCGGCCACCCTGTGGCTGGTTGACGAGCCGCTGTCGGCGCTGGACCCGACACTGGCGCGCCTGGCCACCACCAACCTGGTTGCACAGGCGCAGCAGCGCAACGTCACCCTGGTGGCTTCGCTGCACCAGGTGGACATGGCGCTGGCTCACTTTCCGCGCATCGTGGGATTGCGCGAAGGCCAGGTGGAATTCGACCTGCCCACGGCCGAAGTGACGCCAGCCCTGCTGGAAGCGCTGTATGCCCAGCACGAACACGAACTGCGTGGCGAGCCCGTTGTCGCAGCCAGGGAAGGCGACACCCCCGCAACCCAGCGCCAGCCCGCCGTGATGCACTGCCGCTGATGTGATGACCACTGCGGCCCACCCACACCCGGCGGCCCTGCGCGACCCGGCCTGGCTGGGGCGTCTGTTCTGGTCGACCGCAGCGCTGGTGCTGCTGTGGCCGCTGCTGGTGGCCACCGAATTCAAACCCTGGACGTTGTTCGAGGCGGACAGCATGCGGGTCACAGGCCGGTTTCTGGCCAGTTTCTGGCCCCCGGCCCACGACGCGGAGTTCCTGCTCCTGGTGGCGCGCGAAACCTGGCGCACCGTGGCCATCGCCACTGCGGGCATGACACTGGCTCTTGCCCTGGCGCTGCCGCTGACCTTGATGTCAACCCGCGTCCTGTCGATCTCGGCCTTGGCCGGCCGCATGGCGCGCAGGCCTTTCTGGTTCAGGCAAGGCCTGCGCTGGCTGCTGATCGTGCTGCGCAGCGTGCCTGAACTGGTGTGGGCGCTGGTTTTTGTGCGCGTGGTGGGCCTGGGGCCCACGTCGGGCGTGCTGGCCATCGCGCTGACCTACGGCGGCATGCTGGGCAAGGTGTATGGCGAGATCCTGGAAAGTGGCGAAGTCCACGCCACCCAGACGCTGCTGCGCAACGGTGGCTCACGCCTGCAGGCCTTCTTGTTCGGTCTGCTGCCCCAAAACGCCGCAGAACTGACCAGCTACACCGTCTACCGCTGGGAATGCGCCATCCGCAGCTCGGTGGTGCTGGGCTTTGTGGGTGCCGGTGGCCTGGGCCAGCAACTGGAAAGCAGCATGAAGATGTTCAATGGCGGCGAGGTGATCACCATGCTGGCTGTTTTTGTGGGCCTGGTGGCGCTGGCCGACCGTGTCAGCGCCGGCCTGCGCAAGGCGCTGGGGTGAGCGGCCATGGATGACCGAAACGGCCACAGGCCTGCTGCGCTGCCAGGTCAAACCGGGGCGGTTGCAGGCGCCGACCAGGCCGCCAATCTGCCGTACCGGCTGCCGCCGCCGCTGTTCAATGCCCGGTGCAAGGCCTGCTGGTTCTCCGCCGCGTTGCTGGCGCTGGTGGTGAGCAGCTTCTGGTCGCTGAATCTGCAATGGGCACAGTTCCTGTCGCTGGACGCCCTGCGCAGCATGGGTCGTTTTCTGGGCGAATTTGTGCCGCCAGACACCAGCGCCGACTTTCTGAAGAAAGTCAGCATCGCCACCTGGGAGACATTGGCCATGTCGGCCCTGGGCACCCTGCTGGCCGCCGCGGGCGGCTTGCTGCTGGCATTGCCCGCCAGCCGCAGCCACCCAGCGGACGCCGCACGCGGGCGCGCGCCCACACGCATGCTGCTGAACGTGCTGCGCTCCATACCCGAGCTGGTGTGGGCCGGCCTGTTGCTGATTGCGGCCGGCCTGGGCCCTTTTGCCGGCACCCTGGCGCTGGCCCTGCACACCACAGGGGTGCTGGGCCGCCTGTTTGCCGAAGCCGTCGAAAACGCGCCCGAAGGGCCGGGTGCGGCGTTGCGGGCACAAGGCGTGGGCAAGACCCGGGTTTTCCTGTACGCCACCCTGCCCCAGGTACTGCCGCAGTTGATGAGCTACACCCTGTACCGTTGGGAGAACAACATCCGCGCCGCCGCCGTGCTGGGCGTGGTGGGTGCGGGGGGGCTGGGGCAGTTGCTGGCCTTCCACATGGGGCTGTTCCACATGGGCAAGACGGCCACCATCCTCGGTGCCATGCTGCTGATGGTGGCGCTGGTGGACAGCGCCAGTTACGGCTGGCGCAGGCTGTTGATGCGCTGAGCGCGGCGCCAAATGCCAGGGTGCGGGACAATCAGGAGCCGTTTGCCCCGGATGTGGGCATGCCAATCAAGCCCAGCCACAGAACCAGCCCGCACGGACCGGCGCCGAGGTGCAACCAAAACCGCCGCGGGTGCGTAAGGAATGCTGCGCTCACCACGACCACCTGCTTAGCCCCTCAACCCATGCTGCCCCAACTCAATGTCACCCAAGCCTGGTGGGTACTGTCCCTGGCCATCGTCTTTGAGGTCGGTGGTACCACGTGCATGCGGCTGAGCGAAGGATTCACCCGGCTGACCCCTTCAGCCCTGATCTTCGTCTTTTATGCCTTTTCATTCATGCTCAACGTCCTGGTGATCCGCGTGCTCGGCCTGAGCGTGGTGTATGCCGTGTGGTCCGGTGCCGGCACCATCGCCACCTCGCTGATCGGCTACCTGTATTTTAAGGAACCGGCGACGGCGCTGAAGATGGCCAGCGCCGGGCTGGTGGTGGCTGGCGTCGTCGGCATGCACATGGCTTCCCGGCAGGCCGCTTGACAATGCACGACATGGCTTTGACGCCCGACAATGACCTGTCCATAGCCCGGTACCGGCAGCGCGCCGCACGATACGACGACACGGCCCAGTTCACGATGCCGCTTCGGCAGCGCACCATCAACTTGTTGCAGTTGAAACCCGGCGACGTGGTGCTGGACGTGGGCTGCGGTACCGGCCTCAGTTACGCCCCCCTGATGCAGGCCGTGGGCGCCCAGGGCCGGGTGCTGGCCTTTGAACAAAGCCCCGACATGTTTGAACAGGCCGAGCGGCGCGTGGACGGGCAACGCCGGCAGGGAAACTGGAACAACCTGTGGCACACACAGTGCCCCGCCGAAACCGTGGTGTTGCCACAGGCCGTGGATGCCGTGCTGTTCAACTACGTGCACGACATCACACGCACACCGGTGGCCGTTGCCAACATCCTGCGCCAGGCCAAACCCGGTGCGCGCATCGCCATGGCCGGCATGAAGTTTTTCCCGTGGTGGACCGGGCCGCTGAACCTGCTGGCCTGGCTGAAAAACCGGCCCTACAACGCCAAGCCGGCCGACCTGTGGCATCCCTGGGACCTGGTTCAAGCCCATTGCACCGACTGGCAGCTTGTCGCTACCCAGGCCGGCATGGGCTACATCGCCAGCGGCCGCCTGGTCGAAACCGCATCACGCAACAGCAGCACCCAGGACGCCTCTACGTCATGAACATGTCTGCCAGGAGCCCCCGCACGGCCTCCGCATCGCCTGCAGTCCTGGCGCAGCGTCTGGCCAGCACCCGCGCCAAGACAATGGCCCTGGCTGCACCGCTGAGCGAAGCCGACTGCCAGGTGCAGGCCATGCCCGACGCCAGCCCGGTCAAGTGGCATCTGGCCCATGTCACCTGGTTTTTCGAAACCTTCGTGCTGGAGCGCTTCGAACCGGGCTTCAAGCCGCACAACCCGGCTTTTCGGGTGTTGTTCAACAGTTACTACAACGGTGTTGGCGAGCAACATCCCCGAGCGCAGCGCGGCCTGGTCACGCGACCTTCGCTGGCCGAGGTGGTGGCCTGGCGAACGGCCGTCGACGAACGCCTGCAGCAGCAGCTTCAACACAACACCGAACCGGCCCTGCTGCGTCTGGTGGAACTCGGGGTGCAACATGAACAACAACACCAGGAACTGCTGCTGACCGACCTGCTGGTGCTGCTGTCGATGAACCCCTTGAACCCCGTTTACACACCCCGCTGGCCCCTGGCACCCGTGTCGCCCGTGTCACAAGCCTGGCTGCCGATGGTGGCCACGCCCGGCCAGATGAGCAGCGTGGGGCACGACGCCGACGCGGGCAGCTTTGTCTTTGACAACGAAACACCGCGCCACCAGCAACACCTTCACCCCTTTGAACTGGCGCGCCGCCTGGTGACCCACGGTGAATGGCTGGACTTTGTGCGCGACGGCGCCTACCAGCAACCCCGCTGGTGGTTGTCTGCCGGTTGGGACTGGGTGCGGCGCGAAAGCATCGTTGCACCGCTGTACTGGCGCCGTTGCGGCGACAACGTGCATGACGATTGGCGCGTCTTCACACTGCACGGTGAAGTGCCGCTGGACCCGCAGACGCCCATCACCCACATCAGCTACTTTGAAGCCGATGCCTTTGCGCGCTGGTTTTCAGCGCAGCATCCGGACCAGGCCAGCACCCGTCTGCCCACCGAATTTGAATGGGAACACGCCGCGCAGCTTCACACGGCCGCTTCACTGGCATCGGGCAACTTTCTGGAGTCCGGCGCGTTGCATCCCATGCCCCTGACGGCCAGGCATGACGGCCCGCTGCAACTGCTGGGCGACGTCTGGGAATGGACGGCCAGCAGCTACGCACCCTACCCGGGCTTTGCCGCTTGGGACGGCCCAGTGGGTGAGTACAACGCCAAGTTCATGGTTGACCAGATGGTGCTGCGGGGCGGCTCGTGCGTCACGCCCCGTTCGCACGTCCGCACCAGCTACCGCAATTTTTTCCCCACCCCTACACGGTGGCAATTCAACGGTCTGCGCCTGGCGCGCGACCAGCGCTGAATTCGAGCCCCTTCATGCCCAGTCGCCCCCGCGAAACCCGACCCCGCCTGGGTCTGCTGTTCAATCACGACTGGGACGCCCGTTGTTTTGCGCGGCTGGGCGATCACTACCGCTTCGACAGCGCCGGCTTTGACCTGTTCAGCTTTCCCAGCAATGCCCGCCTGGTGGGTTTTGACCTGGAGCGCTTTGCCCAGCGCATGGCGACCAAGGGCCGGCGCCAAGGCTGGGCCGGCGTGGTGTCGCACCACGAGCAGTTTGGTGCGCTGGCGGCCGCGCTGGTGGCCGAGAAGTTGTCGCTGCCCGGCACGCCGGTCACCGCCATCCTGGCGTGCCAGCACAAGCTGCACGCTCGCGAAGTGCTGCGGCAGGTCTACCCTGAAGCCAGCCTGGAATTTGAAAGCCTGGACGTGTGCTACGGCGACGACATTCCGCAAGGGTTGCAATACCCGGCTTATGTCAAGCCCGTGAAAGCGGCGTTCAGCGTGTTGGCGAGGCGCGTGAACAGCCGCGAAGAACTGCAGCGCCACACCCGGTTCGGCTGGCGTGAACTGTGGGTCATCCGGCGTCTGGTTGAACCGTTTGAACGGGTGTCGCGCGCACGGCTGCCGCAGGCCGGTACCGCGCACCGCATGCTGCTGGAGCGCCCCATGATCGGCGCCCAGTACAACCTGGACGGCTGGGTCTTCAACGGTCAGGCACAAGCGCTGGGCGTGGTCGACGCCATCATGTACCCGGGTACGCAGGCCTTCATGCGCTGGGAATTGCCCAGCCGCCTGCCCGCCCATGTGCAGCAGCGCGCGCTGGACGTGGCGCAACGATTCCTGCAAGCGGTGGGCTTCACACAGGGCCTGTTCAACATGGAATTTTTTCACGACGCCGCCAGCGACCGGCTGACCGTGATCGAATTCAACCCGCGTCTGGCGTCGCAGTTTTCCGACATGTACCGCCACGTGCTGGGCATGGACCCGCACGAGATGTCGCTGGCATTGGCCATGGGGCAGGACCCCGCCAGCCTGCCCCGCACAGTGCCCACCGCCGGTGCGGCCGCCAGCCTGATCTACCGCGCCTTTGAACCGGGCGCCCATCCGCCCATGCCCAGGGCAACGCAGCGCCGCGCGCTGCAGCAGCAGTTTCCGGAATCGATGTTGTTCATGCAGCCCAAGTCGGGGCAAGCGTTGCAGCGAGACTTCAAATGGCTGGGCAACCACCGCTACGGCATCCTGCATCTGCAAGGTCGCGACGAACACCATCTGCGCCAGCAGGCTGAACACGCCAGCGAACTGCTGGGCTGGCCGGCACCTTATGCCGAATGCCTGAACGTGGCGCCACCGGTACCCGCATTTGCGGCGCTGCCTTCATATCCCTCTGGAGATTGACCATGCCCCTGCACGCCACAACCGTCGCACGGCTCGCCAGGCGCCACGGCCTTCGCCGCCTCTTGATGGTGGCCAGCACGGCGCTGGCACTGGGCCTGGCCGGCTGCGGCAGCTTCCTGTCGCAGAACCCCAGCAGCCCGCTCAAACCGGTGCTGGCCGTGGCCATGCAGGGCGACGACCACGTCATGCTCGGTGGCCACGACGTCGTCAACTACTTCACCCAGGGCCGGCACGCCATGGGTTCACCACAGTTCAAGTCGGTGTTTGAGGGCGTCACCTTCTACTTTGCCAATGCGCAGCACAAGGCGCTGTTTGACCAGGCGCCCAGCAAGTACGTGCCCCAGTACGGCGGCTTCTGCGCCAATGGCATCACCTACGGCATCCCCTGGGGCGGCGACGCCGACACCTGGCGCATCGACAACGGCCGCTTGTTCATCTTCGGCGGCGCAGGGTCCAAGGCCGCATTTGAACTGGACCTACCGGGCAACACCACCTTGGCTGACCGGTATTGGCGCGATGAAGTGGCGGGCAGCAACAGCTACATCCAGCGTACCAAGCGGCTGATCTTCCGCGTGCCGCACTACAAGAGCGGCGAAGAACTCAGCCGCCTGGTGAAAGAGGCGGCCGCGAAAAAGTCCTGATTCGGCGGCGGCTGCGCAGTGATTGCGCTGCGGTTGCCCCATGCGCTGGCGGGTTGGCGGCAAGGGCTGAACCCAGGGCGACCATACTGGGGCAATTCCCGGTCTGAGTAACGCGCGGCCGGTCATACGATGCGCCGCTCACCCACTTCGATTGCCACCCCATGAAAGCCCTGCACGCCCTCGTTGTTGCCCTTGCCGCGTTGTTCGCCGCTGGCTGCGCACCCTTGCAACCCGCCAAGCCACCACTGGCCGTCTCGACGGAAGTCAAATCGATGCTCTGGGTGGGCAACAGCTTCTTTTATTACAACAACTCCATGCACGGCCATGTGGGCCGCTTGCTGAACGCCGCCGGTGCCAAGGGCATGCGCAACAGCTCGGCCACCATCAGTGGCTCGGGCCTGAACTGGCATGACGTCGAGGCGCATTTCCAGCCCGGCGGCGTGGCGAGCTACTCCTTCCTGCCCGGCAACAAGGTGCGCTTCAACACCTTCGACAAGCCGTTTGACGCCGTGATGATGATGGACTGCAGCCAGTGCCCCATCCACCCGCAGCTGCAGTCGGTGTTCTACGAGTACGCCGCCAAACACAGCGCCACCGCGCGCAAACACGGTGCGGCACCCATCCTGTTCATGTCCTGGGCCTACCAGGACAAGCCCGAGATGACACAGCAGCTGGCGGCCGAATACATCAAGGCTGGCAAGGCCAACAACGCCCTGGTGGTGCCCGCGGGCCTGGCCTTTGCCAATGCCGTGGCCAGCCGGCCGGACATCAACCTGTACGTGGCCGACAAGCGCCACCCCACGCTGGCCGGCACCTACCTGGGCGCCTGCGTGGTGGCCGCATCGGTGTACAAGATCAACCCCGTAGGCTCGAAATACACCGCCGATCTGCCGGCCGATGTGGCTGCGCATCTGCAGACCGTGGCCTGGCAAACGGTGCAGGCCTTCCACGCCAAGGAAGGTCGCGGCGGGCTCTGATGCCGCCACACCTGATCACCCGCTTGCGGATGATCGGCCCCGAAAATCCTCGGACGCAGCCGTCTCCAGCGGCCCTGTGCATCGGGTCGCCTGAACGGTCACGGTTGGGCAGCGTCAGGCCCCTTGCAGGGCGCGCCGGGCCGTTCACTGGCGTTGGCAGTCCAGCGGACTGCCAACGTCCATGCTCACCCCGACTCCTCGCCGGGCATGAACAGTCCACTGGACTGTTCATGCCCGGGCTCAGCTTGCAGCGCCTGGCCACGGGCAGGCGCCCGATGCGGTGCCCGGCCTTGCAGGCCGCGTTCGCGCTTGCAAGCGCGAACCCCTTCTGAGGCGCAGGACCGCGCGCAGGCGCGCTCCTGCGTCCACAGCCGGCCTGCAATCCCAGGTGTGTGGGGATCTGCTCGATCACCTTCCAGGATCGCCGCGATGATCTTGAGCTCGCCGCCACAGTTCGGGCAGTGCTCCCTGTCGATCTCGAAAGCGAAGCTGCAAAACGACAGGCTCAGGCAGCCCGAGCAAACAAAAAAAGCCCTGCACATGCAGGGCCTTCCTTGGGTGCGTGAAGCCTGTGACGATCTTCAGATCATGCGGCGACGGGCCAGGAAGCCCAACACACCCACACCGGCCAGCATCATCGCGTAGGTGCTGGGTTCAGGAACCACGGTAATGGTGATGTCCCCACCAGCAGCGTACATACTCGCATGCGAAAGACCCAACGGTTTCCCCGCGTTGTTCAACTCGAGACCAATCGTGCTGAAGGTGAGTTCAGAAATGCCGGGCGGCACCTCGTAGTAGTACAAGCTGAAGCTGTTACCCGCCTTCAGTGCGAGCACGAACGACTCTGTGATCATGCCGCTGAAGGTGAACGTACCCCCGGTCGAGCTGAAGGCATTGGTGAACGGCGAATCGATGCCGGTTGTGGTGCTGGACGTGCCCACGAAGCTGTAAAGATTGCTGCCCGTGAGAGCTGAGAGCGCTGCTGTGAGATCCTGATTCAAGTCGTTACCGGACCAAGCGCCGCTGCAGGCCGTGGCACTGATGGTGGTATCCCCAAGGTCACATGTCTTGGCGCCTGTCGCCAAGGTAAGCGCGCTTGCGGCCATTGGCAGCAGCGCCAAAGTCGCGAATGAAAGAACTGAAGACTTGAGCATAAATACCCCCTTGTTGTGAACGATCTAACCGGGCGATGAACTCGAACCGTGCCATCGAGATCAGGAGCGGGCCTAGTCTGCATCAAAAGCCAACAGTTTGATACAAACTATGTGCAGATTGTCGCCACGCACCCCCTCGTTCAGGGGGGTTCGGCCAGCTTGGTTTCCGTTCTGTGCAGCCCACAGGCTACACGTCCCCATCGAAGGCCAAAGCCTCTGGCCGCCCGCCTCAAACCCAATGCCGCGTGCCCGACAAGGTCGGGTGGGCACATGCATATCGCCACGGCCCAGACCGGCAAAATGCGCCCTGTTTGTCAACACGGCCAATGCTGGCGACGATGCCCCAAGATACCGATTTGCCATTGACAGCCCTGCGCCGGCGCGGCTTTCTGGCCATGGCCGCACTGGGCTCGGGTTGCGCGGTCAACACCGACCGGGACCACAGCGGCGACGACGCGCCCCTGAGCGCACCCCTGCCACGCCGGCCGCGCCTGGCCTGGGTGCTGAGCTCGGGCGGTCCGCGCGGTTTTGTGCACGTCGGGGTGCTGAAGGCGCTGGATGAACTGGGTGTGGTGCCGGATCTGCTGGTGGGCGCATCGGTGGGCTCCATGCTGGCGGTGTTGCGCGCGGCGGGCATGACGGGCCTGGAACTGGAACGTCTGGCGCTGGACCTGAGCCCCTTGAGCCTGGCGCGTATCGCCAACGTCTTTGGTGGGGAAAGCGAACGCTTCAGCGGCGCACCCGTGGCCGAGTTCATCCGCGACCAGTTGCAGGACAAGGTCAACAGCACGCGGCTGGAACAACTGCCCATCATGGTGGCCTGTGTTGCGCAGCGCATCGACGGCCAGCGCAAGACCGTGGCCTTCAACCAGGGCGACGCCGGCCTGGCCGTGCAAGCGTCCAGCGCTGTGGAGGGCCAGTTCACACCCGTGCGCATTCGGGGCGACCGCTATGTGGACGCCGATGCCTACATGCCCCTGCCCGTGCGCCTGGCGCGCCAGATGGGCGCGGAGCGTGTGCTGGCTGTGGACGCCTCGGCACACGAAGACCGCGCGCCCACCGGTGCAGGGCGGTACCGCAACGGCGACTTGCGCAAGCGTGCCAACACCTTGCCCGATGCCCGGGCCGCCAACCTGACCCTGCACCCCGACTTCGGCTACTGGGTCAGTTTGTCCGCTGAATTTCGGCAGCGCAGCATTGAAGCCGGCTACCGCGACACGATGGCACAGGCGGCCCGGATCAAGGCCTTGCACGCCGGCTGAGTCAAGGCAGCGGCTGCAGCCTCAAGGCGCGGTCGAACGCACAGCCTGCGCCAAGGTCTGCGCCAATTGCCACAGCACTGCACGGTGAGCGGCCACCAGGCCGTCAACATCCGCGCCCAACACGGACGCTTGCAGGCTGGCCATGCGCACCAGCGGCGCCGCGCGGCCGGCCGGGTCCTGAATCGACCACTGCGCCTGCAGCTCGACCGCCGAACGCGTGGCATTTGATTGCAGCGCCAGCACCTGCACCCGCAGTGTCTGCCGAACCGCCAGTCCCGCCGGCAACGGCGCCGACCACACCTGGCCCACGCCCAGCAGCGTGCTCAGGTCTTGCTGCAGCAGCCGGGGCACGGCGTCGCGCAGCGGTTCGGCCCAGCGGTGGCCGCTGAGCGCCTGCACACCGGCCTGGCCACGCGGCACGATGATGGCATCGCGGTCCAGCACCTCGGGCAGCGTTACCGGCAGCAACAGCTGCAGCACGGGTGTGCCGGCCGCGACGGCGGGCGCGCTCATCACTGCCGCGCCCGCTGGCGGTGCGCTGCGCAACTGGTACAGCTGTGGCGGCGGCAGCGGCGTGCCACAGGCCTGCAGCAGCGCCAGTGCAGCGACGGCAGCGACAAACCCGGCGCGGTGGCCCCTGGACGGGGCGGCAGACAGCTTGCTGTCCTTGATCTGACGGCGGCTGGCATTCATGGCGTGGGCTCCCGACCGCGAATCAGTGACTGCGGTTGTTGTTCAATCTGATCGGCCAGTTCGCGCACGGCACGCGCCGCGCGCGACACATCGGCCAAGGCCCGCTGCAGACCCAGCACGGTGGTGCCTTGATCACCCAGTGCACCGCGCAACTCGGCCGCGCTGCGGCCCAGTTCGTCGGCGGCAGACTGCACGCTGGTGTGCAAGGGCGAGCCAGGCGACAACAAGGTCTCGGCCCGGTTGGCTGCTGCCCCGACGCCCGTCAGTGTCTTGTCGAGCGACACCCCTGCCTGGTCGACCACACCGGCCACCCGCTCGGCCGCCGTGCCCACACGCTGCGACGCCTGGCCCGCCATCTGCAGCGCACCCCGTGCCGTGTTCACCAGCGCTGGCAGCCGCTGGTCCATGGACGTGGACACGCGCGCCAGCGCCGCTGACGCCTGGGCCAGGCCGTCCAGCGCCTGTTTCAGCTCAGGCCCGGCCACCAAGGCCCGCGCAGCGGCGAGGGTGGCGCTCAAGTCCTGCGACATGCGCTGCACATCCATCTTGTCCAGCTGTTCCTGCAAACTCTGGAACCGGGTCAGCGATGTGGGAATCTCGACCAACGCACCGTCACCGGAGCCAACCGCCGCGGCAGCCGCTACAGCCGTCGGCGGCGGATTCGCGCCCGGCCGCAGGTCCAGGTCCACATACAGCTGCCCGGTCAGCAGGCTCTGCGTGGCCAGCTGGGCTGACAGGCCCTGCCGTAGCAGGCTGGCCAGCGCGGCGCCGTCGTTGCTGGCCACGCCGGCGATGGCCTGCAACTTGGCACGGTCCAGTTCAGCCACCACCGGCACACGCGCATGGCCACCCACACGCGCCACGCCCACCGCGCGCACACCACCCAGCTCCACCCCCCTGAACACCACCGGCGCGCCCACCTTCAGGCCGTACACCGAACCCGGAAAATTCATGACCACGCGGTCGCCAGTCTTGAAGATCTGCACCCCCACGATGGCCACGATGGCCGCGGCCAGCAGGAACACGCCCAGCAATGCAAACAGGCCGATGCGCAGGGCATTGGGGCGCGCCGTCATGCCTCCACCTGCTGCCCGGCACGGTCGACCGGGCTGTGGTGCGTGCGCTGGCGCCCGCGCTGCAAAAATTCCTGTACCCGCGCCGGGCCGCTGCGCAACAGCGCCTGCGGGGTGTCCAAAGCCGTCATCGTGTGTTCGTTTTCATCCAGGAAAAGCAGCCGGTCGCCAATGCCCAGCGCGCTGTCGATGTCGTGCGTGATCATCACCACCGTGGTGCCCAGTTCGCCACGCAACTGAAGTATCAGCGCATCCAGCCGCGCCGCATTCAGCGGGTCCAGGCCCGAGCCGGGCTCGTCCAGAAACAGCAGTGGCGGGTCCAGCGCCAGGGCGCGTGCCAAGGCCACACGCTTGCGCATGCCGCCGCTCAACGACGCCGGCATCTGCTCAAACACCGACTTCAGGCCCACCTGCGCCAGCTTGTGGCGTGCGCGCTCTTCGCGCTGCGCGCGTGTCATGGGCGTGAACATCTGCATCGGCAGCATCAGGTTTTCGCCCACCGTCATGGCGCTCCAGAGAGCGCCAGCCTGGAACATGACACCAAAGCGTCTGCGCAGGCGTTGCTGGGTCTCTTCATCGCCCTCGTACAGGTCACGACCTTCAATCAGGACCTGGCCCCGTGCCGGCGGCTGCAAGCCGATCATGTCGCGCAACAACGAACTCTTGCCACTGCCGCTGGTGCCCAGGATGAAAAAGATCTCACCGCGCTGAACGTCAAAGTTCAGCCGCTGCAGCACCAGGCGGTCGCCGTGGGCCACCGTGACGTCCTGCACCTGCACCATGGGCACGGCGTGGTCTGGTGTGGTGTCAGCCGGCATGTTTGTCAAAAACCCAGGCTTTGCAGCACGATGGTGGTGCCGGTGGCGGCCATGATGATCCATACCAGGCCCTTGACCACACCCGCGGTTGCGGCCTCGCCTACCGCCTGGGCATTGCGGCCGGCATGCAGGCCTTCGCGGCAGCCGGCCAGCGACAGCAGTGCACAGTACAGCGTGCCCTTGAACACGCCAATCCACAGGTGGTCCCAGGTCAATGCATCCACACAACGGATCAGGTATTCCAGCGGCGTGGCGCCATACACCAGCGCGGCCGGAATCAGACCCGCCAGCACCCCCACGGTGGCCGCATAAGCCAGGATCAGCGGCGCCACGATGACCAGCGCCAGCAGCCGCGGGATCACCAGGTGGTCGATGATGTTCACACCCAGCACCCGCAGCGCGTCGATCTCTTCACCGGCTTTCATGGTGGCGATCTGCGCTGCATACGATGCACCCACACGGCCGGCCAGGATCATGCCCGTCATCAGCCCCGCCAGTTCACGCACCATGCCCACGGTCACCACGTCGGCGATGTAGGTCTGTGCGCCCATGCGGCCCAGCTGCGAGCCGCCCATGTAGGCCAGCATCAACCCCACCAGAAAACTGGTCAGGCACACGATGGCCAGCGACATCGGGCCCGTCTGGTCCACCTGCCGCCACAGGTCGATGGCGCGCATGCCACTCTTGCCCCGCAGCAGCCGCAAGGTGGCCAGCAGCACCTCGCCGATGAAGCTGGCAGTCTGCAAGCCTTCCTGCACCCGACCATGCACCCAATGCCCGAAGCGCAGCAGCCAGGCCGGCCCGCGTTCGGGCGGTGCAATTTCAACGGTGTCGGGCAGCGGTATCGTCATGCAGCTGCAGACTGTACCCGCCCAAACCCACGGACCTGGGAGGGCCGTGCGCATTCAACCCGCTTGTAAGGGCTGGGGCCGCACAATCGACCAGCCCCTGGGCAAAGCACTGCCGCGCTTCACACCAGCAGCCCAGACCTCGCGACCGCTGCGCCCGCCCTTGTTTGCCCCAACACGGACACTCGCCCATGACCACCACCGCCCCAGCAAGTTGCCCAAGCCCCGATCAACACCCATCGCCTCACCCTGCCAGCCGCCGGCACTGGCTGATGCAGGTCAGCGCAGGCGCTGCTGCCCTGGCGCTGCCCAAGGCCTGGGCACAGAGCTTCGACCACAGCCACGCCGCCTGGACGGTGCTGCTGAAAAAACACGTGGTGCTGAAAAACGGCGGCACGGCTTCACAGCTGCGCTACGCCGGCATGGCCAGCGACCGTGCGGCCCTGACGGCCTACACCGACAGCCTGTCCGCCGTCAGCGCCGCAACGTTTGGCGCCTTCAGCAAGGCGCAGCAGATGGCCTTTCTGATCAACGCCTACAACGCCTTCACGGTGCAACTGATCCTGACCAAGTACCCCAATCTGGCGTCGATCCGCGACCTGGGCAGCCTATTTTCCAGCCCCTGGAAACCCAAGTTCATCAAGCTGCTGGGCACCGAGATGTCTTTGGACAACATCGAACACGACACCCTGCGGGCGAAAGGCCGCTACAACGACCCGCGCATCCACTTTGCCGTCAACTGCGCCAGCATCGGCTGCCCCATGCTGCGTGAAGAGGCCTTTGTGGCCGACCGTCTGGAAGCGCAGCTGGACCAGCAGGCCCTGCGTTTCATGAGCGACCGCAGCCGCAACCGCTTCGCCGGTACCAAGCTGGAACTGAGCAAGATCTTCGACTGGTACGGTGGCGACTTCACGCTCGGGCACAAGGGCATCACGTCATTGCCGGCTTTTGCAGCACGATACGCAGAACAGCTGGCCGACAGCCCTGCCGACCGCGCTGCCGTCAAAGGTGCGGGCCTGGAGGTCGATTTCCTCGACTACGACTGGAAGTTGAACGACGCGGCGTGACATCGCCCCGCCACAGGTGATGGTGAAATCAGCGTTGGCTGCATTGAAGCCCTGCACAACCCCAAGCCACTTGATCAGGACCTGACATGACCATTGAACTGCACACCTTCGACACCCCCAACGGCCGCAAGATCAGCGTGGCGCTGGAAGCCATGGGCCTGCCTTACACCGTGAAGGTGGTGGACATCACCAAAGGCCAGCAGCACGACCCGGCCTTTCTGGCCATCAGCCCGAACAACAAGATCCCGGCCATCGTCGACCCCGATGGCCCCGGCGGCAAACCCATCACGGTGTTCGAGTCGGGCGCCATCCTGTGGTATCTGGGCACCAAGACCGGCCAGTTCTGGCCCGCCGACCTGGCCCGACAGGTGCCCGTTATGGAATGGCTGATGTTCCAGATGGGCGGCTTCGGGCCTGCACCTGGCCAGGTGCACCATTTCATCGCGCTGGAAGACGAGGCCGAACGCCGCTACGGCCTGGCCCGTTTTGATGCCGAGACCCGCCGCCTGTACGGCGTCATGGACCGGCGCCTGACGGGCCGCGACTGGTTTGCCGACGAACTGTCCATCGCCGACTTTGCGGTGCTGGGCTGGGCCTGGCGGCACCCCCGCCACAAGGTCGACCTGGCCGACTACCCGCAGGTGCAGCGCTGGTACCAGGCGCTGATGGCCATGCCGGCGGTGCAACGCGGTTTTGCCGTGGCCTTGCGCTGACGATGGACCGGGGCCGCCCAGCGCCGTTCGCCCGGTGCCCCGGTAACGACGACCCTCAGCTTGAGCCGCCGCGCCTGAACCACACCACACACACCACCGACAGCACCAGCAACACCAGTGCAATGGGGTAGTTCAGCAGCGCCGCGGGTTGGCCGTCCAGCAGCACCAGCGACTGCGACATCGAGATCTCGAATCGCGGCCCCAGGAAAAACGCGATGATGAACACCACGGTCGAATAACCGTAGTGGTTCATCATCAGGCCCAGCGCAGCAAAACTCAGCATCACCACCACGCCGAACAGGCCGCCGGTGGCCATGGACACCCCCGCGATGCACAGCAGCAGCGCGGCCGAAAAGATGAACGACTCCGGCGCCTGCACCACCTTGGCCCACAAGCGCAGGCCTAATTGCCCCACCCACAGATTGACGAAGTTGGACAGCAGCATGGCGCCAAACAGGCCGTAGATCAGGCGGCCCTGCTGTTCGAACAACAGCGGCCCGGGCTGTATGCCGTGGATCATCAAGGCGCTGATGATGAGCGCCGCACCCACACTGCCCGGTATGCCCAGCGTCAACAGCGGAATCAGGTTGGCGCCCACCACGGCCGAGTTGGCCGATTCGGCCGCTGCGATGCCGTGCAGGCTGCCCTTGCCAAAGGCTTCGGGTGTCTTGGACACACGCTTGGCCGACGCGTAGGACATGAAGGCCGCGGCGGTTGATCCAATGCCCGGCAAGGCGCCCAGCACCGTGCCAATGACCGCGCCCCGCGCCATGGTGTAGCGGCAGTCCCAGTATTCGGCCCAGCTCACGCGTGAATCAGCCGGGTCGGCGTTGCTCTGCCAGCTGATGGTGGGCAGCACCTGGCCCGCACCCGTGGCCAGGCGGCGCAGGATTTCCGAGATGGCCAGCATGCCAATGGCCACCGACGCCAGCGGCAGGCCGTCGTACAGCTCGGTCCAGCCGAAGTCCAGTCGGGGCGTCGTGTGTTCGGGGTCCAGCCCCACCGTGGCACACAGCAGACCCAGGGCCGCCGCCGCGATGCCCTTGGCCCAGGAGTTGCCGATCAGGCCCGCGATGACGGTGAAGGCCAGGATCATCAGCGCCAGCACCTCCACCGGCCCCATGCGCAGCGCCAGCACGGCGACGGGGGCCGACACCGTGATCAGCACGATGTCGCTGAAGGTGTCGCCGGTGATGGATGCAAACAAGGCCATCTTGGTGGCCTTCAGCGGTTTGCCCTGCTGCGCCAACGGGTAGCCGTCCAACGCCGTGGCAGCGGCATCGGGCGTGCCCGGGGTGTTGATCAGCACGGCCGGAATGGCGCCACCCACCAGCCCGCCCTTGTTCACGCCCATCAGGAAACTGAGTGCCGGCAGCGTGTCCATGCCGAAGGTGAACGGGATGGCGATGGCCATGGCCATCACCGGCCCGATGCCCGGCACCGCACCCACAAACTGGCCCACCACGATGCCGGCCAGCACAAAAAACAGGTTGGTCCAGGTGACCGCGTCCGACAGCCCGGCCGCGACGATGCTGAAGTCAGGCATGCGCAGCCGGTGTCATGGCAACGGTCGTTCCAGCAGCACCGTGACGGCAAAGGCGATGGCCGCCGGCATGGCCACGGCCCCCAGCCCCAGCCACAGCCAACGCCGTTCACCCATCAAGACCATGATCACCAGCGCCAGCACGGGGGACACCAGGCCGAAGCCGAAGCGGTCGATGAACCACACGCCGGCCAACAGAATGCCCAGCATCAGCGCAGCGCGCGCAGCGGTGGCGCCCTGTGTGCTGAAGTGCTCTGCAGGCCGCATCGCCAGCCAGCCGCCACACAGCGCCACCACCACCGCCATGGCATTGGGCAGCGACTGCGGCCGCATCCAGCCGGTGTCCACCGCCTCGGTCTGGGCCGGGATGATGCCCAGCAACAGCGCCACGCCCAGCACCAGCAGCAGCAGGCCGGTGATGCGGTCAGAGCTGAACTTCAAGGTCGGCAAGGTCTATTTGCCAAACAGCACCGCGACGTTTTTCATGCCGTCGACCATCATCTTCTTGGTGCCGTCAGGGCCCATGTTCATGACCTCGGTCTTCAAGGTCTTGGACACCGCATCCTTCACGGCCGGTGAATTCATGGCCTTGTCCAGGGCCGCGGCCAAGGTCTGGCGTGCGTCGGCCGGCAAACCCTTGGGGGCTGCGAGATAGAAGATCGGGTCGACGTAAACGTCGAAGCCCTGTTCGCGCACCGTCTTCACGTTGGGCGCGTAACCGTGCCGCGCGTCGTTGGCGCTGGCCAGCATCTTCAGCGTGCCCTTTTCCATGTACGGCAGGTGGGCGCCGGCGCTGAAGCCGGCCACCACCTGCCCGCCCAGCAGCAGTTTGATGACTTCGGCTTCACCCTTGGTGGACACCAGCTTGAAACCGGCACCGGTGTCCTTGTTGATCTTCTGCATGATCAATTCCTGGGGCTTGGCATCAAAGGCCACCGCCACACCGCCGTTGGCCTTGGAATAGGCCACCAGGCTGGCCAGATCGTTGAACTGGGCATCGCCACCGGCAATCAGCGCCAGCTGCGCCCGCGCCACCGTGCCCAGGTAGTCGAAGCTGTCGACGGTGAACGTCATCTTGTCGGCGCGTGTGACCAGGTTGATCATCACCGGCATGTTCACGCCCAGGCCCATCACGCTGCCGTCAGCATCGGCTTTGGCGATGCCGGTGAACATGGCCACCCCGCCGCCGCCGGGCTTGTTTTCAGCGATCACGTTCCAGCCGGTCTGCTCTTTCATGGCGTTGGCCACCAGGCGGCCCAGGGTGTCGGTGGAGCCACCGGCCTCGAAGCCGATCTGTATGCGCAGCACACCCGCCGGTTTCCAATCGGCGGCGTGCGCAAAACCGGCAACACACAGCGACAGGGCGGCCAGGCTTCGAACGGCGGTGGACAGGACACGGGACTTCATCGGTGATCTCCTTCGGATGGTGTGTGCATCGCAGCGTCTGTGCGGCATAGCACACCAATGTTCAACCCTGCAAACGATGATAGGTCTGGGGTGTCCACCACAGAACCTGGATTGCTCCGCATCAACCCTAGGAATCGGCCCGGCAGCCCGCTGCCCGGGGCTCGTCCAGGATCGGTGTCCCGTCCGGCCACTATCGCCACGGCTCCGTGTCAACCACCATGCGTCGGGGCAGACAAGACTTTCGCCCAGCCTAGAATCGCCGTTACCGCTCTTGCGCTCTGCGCTCCTTCCTGGATGGGCATGAGAAAAGACTCCACTTCGTTTGCCGGCCATCACGCATGCGGTCATGCAACCAGGCGCCCCGACACCGGGCGCGCCTTGGCGTGGGGCCGCTGCAGGGCTGTGGTGGCAACGGTGGCGCTGCTCGTCGGTCTGACGGTTGCACTGATGCCCACGTCGACGCTGCGCGCAGCCGAAACCGTCGCGGCAGAAGCGGCCTACGACCACACCATGGCGCGCGGCGACACCTTGATCGGTCTGGGCCGCCGATACCTGGTGGACCCGGCGCGCTGGCCGGAGCTGGCCGCCATCAACGGTGTGCGCAATGACCGGCGCATACCCTTGGGCTCGGTGCTGAAAATCCCTTTGCGCCTGATGCGCAGCGAGTCAGCGTCAGCTGTGGCCGTCACCGTCTCGGGTGACGTGCGCACCGCCGGTGGCGCCCGCGTGACGCCGGGGCAGGCATTGCCCGAGGGCACCGAACTGCAAACAGGCGAAGGCAACGTGACGGTGAAGCTGGTGGACGGCACGGTACTGCGCTTGCGCGCCGCCAGCCAGCTGACCATCAACGAGTCCAACCGGGTGCCCCAGGCTGGCATCGTGCGATCGGGTGTCCAGCTGAAAAACGGACAAGTGGAAATCAAGGCCCAGCCAACCCAGGCCGGCAAGCCCGGCTTCCGCGTCGGCACCCCCGAAGGGGTATTGGGCGTGCGTGGCACCGAGTTCCGCGTGCACACGGGCGGCGGTGCCTCCGCTACCCGGGGCGAGGTGCTGGAAGGCAGCGTGGCCGCCAAGGGCGCGGCAGCCTTGCCGGGACAGTTGGTCAAGGCTGGATTTGGCGTGGTGGTGGACAGCACCGGCCGGGTGAGCCCGCCCGTGGCGCTGCTGGCAGCACCCGATCTGGCCAGTTTGCCGGCGCTGCTGGAGCGACCCCTGATCCGGTTCACGCTGCCCGCACAGGCTGGGGCTCAGGCTTATGCCGCACAGGTGGCGCGGGACACCAGCTTCGAACAAGTGCTGGCAGACCAAAGTTCGGCGACACCCAACCTGCGCATTGCCGACCTGCCCGACGGCGAGTATGTGCTGCGTGTGCGAGCGGTCGACAGCAACGGCCTGCAAGGGCTGGACGCGCAGCACCGGTTCCGCCTGAAGGCCCGACCCGAACCACCGCTGCCCAGCGCACCCAAACCGCGAGCCGTGCTGTCGGGTGATCGTGTCGAATTTGCGTGGACCCGCAACCCTGATGCACAAAGTTACCGTTTTCAGCTGTCGCGCAGCGAAGACTTCAGCGCACCGGTGCGCGACCTGAAAGGCCAGACCGACGTTGCTCAAGACCTGACCGGCCTGGCGCCCGGCACCTACCACTGGCGCGTGGCCAGCGAGCGCAGCCCTGAGGACCAGGGGCCATTCGGCGAGGCGCATCGATTTGAATTGCGTGCGCTGCCGCCGGCACCAGCCCCGGCTACGCCCAAAGTGGGGGAGGACTCCGTCCTGCTGACCTGGGCCGGCCTGCCCGGCCAGACCTTTGATGTGCAGGTTGCACGCGATGCAGGTTTTGCAACGCGTCTGGTGGAGCGGCGTGTCGACACACCGTCGATTGAACTGGCCTTGAAGGACAGCGGCCGTTACTTCGTGCGGCTGCGTGCCCGCGATGCCGACGGTTTTGTGGGGCCGTACAACAGCGCCCAGCAGTTCGACATTCCGAATTGTCTGCGCGACGGCAGCAGTGCCTGTATCAAGGCTTCGGGGCAGTCGGTACTCATCGGCCCGTGAGCGGCGGGCGCGCCCTGCTCCAGGCCTTGCGCCAGCGCCGTGGCGGCTGGACGCTGGCGCTGCTGCTGGCGGCGCTGGCCTGGGCCCTGTCAGCCAGTGGCTGGACCTGGCGCGCTGACCGGCTGGTCTACGACTTCGGCCTCAGCGCCTGGAGCCGGCCGCCGCCGCCAGACATCGTCATCGTCGCCATCGACGACGCCAGCGTCGACGCCATGGGCCGTTGGCCCTGGCCGCGCGCCGTGCACAGCACCTTGCTGGACAAGCTGGCCCAGGCCAAGCCCCGCGCCATCGGGCTGGACCTGATCCTCAGCGAGCCCGACCCCGATCCGGCTCAAGATCAGTTGCTGAAGCAGATGTTGCTGCGCGCCGCGCCGGTGGTGTTGCCTGTGGCCTGGCAGCCGGGCGCCGCGGGTGTGCCGTCAAGACTGCTCCTTCCGGTCGGTGAACTGGCCGGCGCCGTCACGCTGGGTGCCGCAGAAGCGGCCGTGGACGACGACGGCGTGCTGCGCCATGCCTTTTTGCACACCGGCCGTGGGCCGCAGCACTTTGCCCACATGGCTTTGGCCCTGTTGCGCGCCGGCGGCGAGGAACTGCGCGGCGACTTCCCCGTGGTGGCCGCGCCACCTGCACCGGGTTGGACTGACGGCTCGTGGTTCCGTGACGATCGATTCCTGATCCGCTACGCTGGCCCCCCGGGCCATGTGCGGCGCGTGCCCTATGTCGACGTGCTGCGCGGCACGGTACCCGCGCAGTCGCTGACCGGGGCCTACGTGCTGGTGGGCATGACCGCACTGGGCCTGGGCGACACGCTGGCCACGCCGGTGAACCGCCAGCAGCATGCGATGCCCGGCATCGAAGTGCTGGCCAATGCGCTGTACACGCTGCGCAGCGGCGACACGATGTCCGCACTGTCATCCGGCCCGGCCGCTGCGCTGTCGGCGCTGCTGGTGCTGCTGCTGACCATCGCATTTGACCGTGTGGGCTCACGAAGGGCCCTGGTGCTGACACTGGTCACCGTGCCCCTGGTGATCGTGGCCAGCCTGCTGGCATTGCGCATGGGCGGCTGGTGGAGCCCTGTGTCCTATGTGCTGGTGGCCGCCCTGGCCTACCCGCTGTGGAGCTGGCGCCGACTGGAACGCGCGGTGGACAGTCTGGACGACGAGATCAACCGCCTGGAACCCGAACGGGGAATGACGCTGAGGCCGCACAAGGCGCAACGCAGGCCGGACACGCGAGACCGCCTGACGTCGCGGCTGGACACGCTGCACGTGGCCACCGAAACCGTGCGCAGCGCGCGCCGTTTTCTGGCCGATGCCGTGGCCAGCATGCCCACAGCCATGCTGGTGGCCGACGAACATGGCCAGGTGTTGCTGGCCAATGCGTTGGCTGCGACACTGTTTGAGCTGCCGGCGGCAGAAGCGATGCAGGGCATGGACCTGCCAGGGCTGCTGGTGGAGTTCAACACGACACGGCCCGTGGACTGGCAGGCACTGCTGGCGTCGGGCGGCGCAGCGCCGCAGGACCTGCGGGTCGAAGCGCAGGTGACGCGGCTGGGCGATTTCCTGCTGCACTTTGCCAGTGTCACGCTGCTGAGCCAGCAGCGCTGGATCGTCACCTTTGCCGATGTCACGGCCATCAAGCAATTGCAAAGACGGCGTGAAGAAACGCTGGCCTTTGTGTCGCACGACCTGCGTTCACCCGCCAGTTCCATCATGCTGCTGGCCGACCTGCACCTGCAAGGCAAGATGCACCTGCCCGCGCAGGAACTGCTGGGCGAGGTGCGGCGCCTGGCCGAACGCACGCTGCAGCTGTCCGACGACATCGTGCGTGTGGCCCATGCCGAGTCCCGGCCGTTGAACCTGGTGCGCGTGGGTCTGAACGAGCTGCTCGACGAGGTGGTGGCCGACTTCCGCCCACAAGCACTGGTGGCCGAGGTGAACCTGCAAGCCCTGGAACAGGGTGCGCCCCTCCACTGGGTTGTCGACCGCGCACTGGTGGCCCGGGCGCTGGGCAACCTGGTTTCCAATGCCATCAAGCACAGCCCGCGCGGCGAGTTGGTGGAGCTGCGATGTGACGACCGGGATGACCAGCTGGTGATCAGCGTGCATGACAGCGGGCCGGGCCTGAGTGAGGACCAGCGGCGCAAACTGGTCCATGAACTGCAGGGACTGCCCGCGGGGGACGCACGAGGCGTCGGCCTGGGGCTGCTGTTTGTGCAACGCGTGGCCGCTCGCCACCGCGGCCTGCTGCTGGCCCGCGCGGGCCGCCTGGGTGTGGGCACCGTGTTTGAGCTGCATCTGGGGCAGCTGGCGCTTGAAGAACAGGCGGACCTTCGCGACGCAGCCCCGCTGTCGAAAAGCGCCAGCTGACGGTCAGAAAGCGGGGGCTTGCCAGCGGCATCGAACCGATGCCTGCCGCACGGTCACATCAGCGCGTGCCCCACCGCCAGCGCGTCCACGGTGGCCGCCACATCGTGCACACGCACAATCTGCGCACCCCGCTGGCAGGCCGCCAGTGCCGCCACGGCACTGGCCACGGCGCGCTGTTGCGGCGGTTTGCCACCGGTCAACGTACCCAGCATGCCCTTGCGCGACAAGCCCACCAGCAAGGGGTGGCCCAGACCCAGCAACTGGCGCAGCTCGTGCATCAGCTGCAGGTTGTGCGGCAGTTGTTTGCCAAACCCGAACCCCGGGTCCAGCACGATGCGTTCGGCCGCCACACCCGCCGCGCGCACCCGTGCAGCCTGTTCGGCCAGAAAGGCCCGCACCGTCTGCGTGACGTTGTCGTAATGCGCCAGGCTCTGCATGGTGCCCGGCTCGCCCGGCATGTGCATCAGGCACACACCCGCCAGCGGATGCGCGGCACACCGCTGCAAGGCCATCGGGTGGCGCAGCGCCCGCACGTCGTTGATGATGTCCACACCCAGGTCCAGCGCAGCCTGCATCAAGGTCGGCTGGCTGGTGTCCACCGACACCGGCACCCCCAGCGTCACGGCGGCACGCAGCACCGGCAAGACCCGCAGCATCTCTTCGTCCAAGGGCACCGGGGTGGCGCCGGGCCGGGTGGACTCGCCGCCGATGTCCAGAATGTGCGCGCCCTCCTGCAAGGCCGCTTCGCAGCGCTGCAATGCAGTCGCCGTGTCCACCCGTTCACCACCGCCCGAAAACGAATCGGGGGTGACGTTGATGATGGCCATCACCTGCACCCGGTCCAGCGCCAGGCGGAATCGGGCCGTCTGCCAATGGGCGGACAGCAGCGCAGCATCGGACTTGGTTAGCATGGGCCGACTCTAGCGCGCATGCCCTGTATGCCAACGCCGTCCAAAGACCACCCGCAAACTCATGACGCCACTGCGCAGCGCGCCTTCGTCGGCCTGGGTGCCAATCTGGGCGATGCCACCGCCACGGTTCGGGCCGCGGCGGCCGACCTGGCGGGCCTGCCGAACACGCGGCTGATCAAGTTGTCGGCGCTGGTGGCTTCGGCACCCATCGATGCCCGGGGGCCGGACTTTGTCAATGCCGTGGCAGAGATCAGGACGACGCTTTCGCCGCTGGCGCTGCTGCGGGCCGTGCAGCACATCGAAGACCAGTACGGCCGTGCCAGACCGTTTCGCAACGCTCCCCGTACGCTGGACCTGGACCTGCTGCTGTATGGTGACTTGCGCATGCACACACCCGACCTCACCCTGCCGCACCCGCGCCTGCACCAGCGCCGCTTTGTGCTGCAGCCGCTGGCCGAACTGGACCCGGACTTTGAAATCCCGGGCCTGGGCCTGATCGGCACCTGGCTGGAACGGGTGGCCGACCAGCCGGTGACGCAGCTGGCACAGCAGCCACCCCGCAACCCGCCGGGTTGATGTCCGGCCACCGCCAACCAGACTTACCAGGTGTCAATGAAACGTGACCCCGGTTCACGCACCGGTGCGCCGGCCAGGCCGCGCACCAGCCAGCCCCGGGTCTGCGCCGGGTCGATCACGGCGTCGATCTCCAGTGTGGCCGCCATGTTCAAGGCGCCGCCGGCTTCGTACTGTGCGGCCACCAGCCGCTGGAACAAGGCCTCGCGCTCGGCACCTTCGGCAGCCGCCTGCAGTTCCTTTCGGTAACCCAGCCGCACCGCGCCTTCCAGGCCCATGCCGCCAAATTCGCCGGTAGGCCAGGCCACGGTGGCGTTGGGCGCATGGAAACCGCCCGCAGCCATGGCCATCGCGCCCAGGCCGTAGCCCTTGCGCAGCACCACGGCCAGAAACGGCACGCGCAAAGCCGCACCCACCACAAACATCCGGCTGACATGGCGCACCTGGGCCTGCGCCTCAACGGCGGGGCCGACCATGAAACCCGGCGTGTCCACCAGGCTCACCAGCGGCAGCCCATGGGCGTTGCACAGCTGCATGAAGCGTGCGGCCTTGTCGGCCGCGTCGGCGTCGATGGCACCACCCAGGTGCATGGGGTTGTTGGCCAGCACACCCACAGGCCGGCCTTCCAGACGGGCCAGCGCGGTGACGACGCCCACGCCAAAGGCGGTGCGCAAGGGCAAGACGCTGCCAGTGTCGAACAGATGTGTCAGTGCATGTTGAACGTCATACACCCGCAGCCGGTTTTCCGGCACCACCTGCCGCAGCGCGGCGGCGTCGGGCGCCTGCCAGGCGCTGCGGTGGCCCTGAAAATACGACAAATACTGGCGCGCCACCCATGCCGCCTGCACCTCGTTGTCCACCAGCACGTCGATGACGCCGTTGGCATGCTGCACCGACGATGGCCCCACCTCTTCAGGCTTGAACACCCCCAGGCCACCACCTTCGATCATGGCCGGCCCGCCCATGCCGATGTTGCTGTGGCGCGTGGCAATGATGGTGTCGCAGCAACCCAGCAGGGCTGCGTTGCCGGCAAAACACCGGCCTGCGGCAACACCCAGCACGGGCACCTGGCCGCTGAGGCGGGCAAACGAGGCAAACGTCGGCACATGCAGCCCGGCCACGATGGGCATGTCCACGTCGCCGGGGCGGCCGCCGCCGCCTTCGGCCCACAGCACCACGGGCCAGCGGTTGTTCAGGGCCAGGCCCAGCAATCGATCGGTTTTCTGGTGGTTGCGAAAACCCTGTGTGCCGGCCAGCACCGTGGCGTCATAGGCCAGCACGGCCGTGCGGGCACGTTCCGGCAAAAAGTCACTGCCGTTGACACTGCCGATGCCCGTGATCAAGCCATCGGCCGGTGTGTTGGTGCGCAGGTCATCCAGCGTGCGCCGACGGCTCTGCGCGGCCACGGCCAGCGCGCCGTATTCGTCGAAGCTGCCGTCGTCGCACAGCGCAGCCAGGTTTTCACGTGCGGTGCGCTGGCCGCGCGCATGGCGGGCCGCAACGGCCTGCGGTCGCGCCGTGTCCAGCGTGAGGGC
>JAHECB010000451.1 GCA_024641925.1 Betaproteobacteria bacterium | reverse complement strand
CTTCCCCGGCTTGCTGGCCTGGCCGCAGGTGGACTTCAGCAAGTTTGGCGAGGTGCAGCGCAAGGACCTCAGCCGCATCAAGAAGATCAGCGGCGCCAACCTGCACCGCAACTGGGTGCTGATTCCGCACGTCACCAACCATGACGATGCCGACATCACCGATCTGGAAGCTTTCCGGGTGCAGCTGAACCAGGAAAACGCCAAGAGCGGTGTCAAGGTGACGATGCTGGCCTTCCTCATCAAGGCCAGCGTGGCCGCGCTGAAGAAGTTCCCGGAATTCAACGCCAGCCTGGACGGTGATCAGATCGTCTACAAGCAGTACTTCAACATCGGCTTTGCGGCCGACACGCCCAATGGCCTGATGGTGCCGGTGATCAAGAACGCCGACAGCAAGGGCATCTTCCAGATCAGCCAGGAGATGACCGAATTGGCCGGCAAGGCGCGCGACGGCAAGCTGGGCCCCGCCGAAATGAGCGGCGGGTGTTTTTCCATCAGCAGCCTGGGCGGTATCGGTGGGCGTTACTTCACGCCCATCATCAACGCCCCCGAGGTGGCCATCATGGGCGTATGCCGCAGCAACACCGAACCGCGCTGGGACGGCAAGCAGTTTGCGCCGCGCCTGATGCTGCCGCTGAGCCTGAGCTGGGACCACCGTGTCATCGACGGCGCCGCTGCGGCGCGCTTCAACGCCTATTTCGGGCAGATCCTGGCGGACTTCCGCCGCGTTTTGCTGTAAGGGGCGGAGCAGACCATGGCCATCATTGAAATCAAGGTGCCGGACATCGGCGACTTCGACGAGGTTTCCGTCATCGAAGTGCTGGTGAAAGTGGGCGACACGATCAAGGTCGAACAAAGCCTGATCACGGTCGAAAGCGACAAGGCGTCGATGGAGATTCCGTCGGCGGCTGCTGGTGTTGTCAAGGAACTCAAGGTTCAGGTGGGCGACAAGGTGGCCGAAGGGTCGCTGGTGCTGATGCTGGAATCGGCGAGTGGCGCTGCTGCTGCCGCACCCGCTGCGGCCACGCCACCGGCCGCCGCTGCGCCTTCGACGCCAGCGCCGGCCCCCAAAGCCGAAAGCGTCGCGGCGCCCGTGGCAGCCTCGTACGCCGGCGCCGCTGATCTGGAATGTGACCTGCTGGTGCTGGGCGCCGGGCCGGGCGGTTATTCGGCCGCTTTCCGTGCTGCGGACCTCGGCTTGAAGGTGGTGATCGTCGAGCGTTATGCCACGCTGGGTGGTGTGTGTCTGAATGTGGGCTGCATCCCCAGCAAGGCCTTGCTGCACGTGGCCAGCGTGATGGACGAGGTCAAGCACTTTGCCGACCTGGGTGTTGAATTTGCCGAACCCACGGTGCAGTTGCCCAAGCTGCTGGCGCACAAGAACAAGGTGGTGGGCAAGCTCACCGGCGGCCTGGCAGCCATGGCCAAGATGCGCAAGGTGACCGTGGTGCGCGGTTATGGCACCTTTGCCGACCCGCACCATGTGGTGGTGGAAACAACCACCGGCACGGCACAGGAAAAGACAGGTCAATCGCAGACGGTGAAATTCAAGCGCGCCATCATCGCCGCCGGTTCGCAGGCCATGCGCCTGCCATTCCTGCCCGATGACCCCCGCATCGTCGACAGCACCGGCGCGTTGGAACTGCGGGCCCGCGCCCAGAAGATGCTGATCATCGGCGGCGGCATCATCGGCCTGGAGATGGGCACGGTGTACAGCACGCTGGGCGCCAGCCTGGACGTGGTCGAAATGCAGGGTGCGCTGATGCTGGGCGCCGATCGCGACCTGGTCAAGGTGTGGCAGAAGATGAACGCTCACCGCTTTGCCAACATCATGCTCAACACCAAGACCGTGGCCGCCGAGGCCACGGCCGACGGCATCCGCGTGAAGTTTGAAGGCAGCGACGGCAAGACCAGCGAAGGCGTCTACGACCTGGTGTTGCAAGCCGTGGGCCGCAGCCCCAACGGCAAGAAGATCGCGGCCGACAAGGCCGGCGTGGCTGTCAGTGACCGTGGGTTCATTGCGGTGGACAAACAGATGCGCACCAACGTGCCGCACATC
>JAHECB010000250.1 GCA_024641925.1 Betaproteobacteria bacterium | reverse complement strand
GCCTGCAATGCTGTTGACCAAGGGGCTGCAAGTACTGGCAAGAATGAAAGGGTTTAGCGCGACTGTTCATGACAACAGCGCCGTCAAAAAGGAAGATGCTGTCAAGTCGTCACCACCGCAGGGTTGCCGGCGGTGCGCAGGAAAGCTCTGATGAAGTCTGCAGTTTGTTGAGTCGTTAACAACAACGCGGGTTTCATCAGAACTTCCCGGGCGCGGCATCCGGGAGCAGGAAGGGCCTGCTCTCGCGCCGTCGCGCGCTGGCCACTGGAGGCACTCCCGATGACCCTAGACACTGTTGCAAAATCCGGCCGCACCGGCCAGGACGTGATCAGCCACTTCACGGCGCGCTACGAGCGCACGCGCGAAGAAGAGCTGTCGCTGGAAGATTACCTGGCGTTGTGCAAGCGCGAACCACTCACCTACGCCAGCGCCGCCGAGCGCATGCTCAAAGCCATCGGCGAACCACAGGCCGTGGACACCCGCAACGACCCGCGCCTGAGCCGCATCTTCGCCAACAAGGTGATCAAGGTCTACCCGGCCTTTGCCGAGTTCTATGGCATGGAAGACGCCATCGAACAGGTGGTCAGCTACTTCCGCCACGCCGCACAAGGCCTGGAAGAAAAGAAGCAGATCCTGTATCTGCTGGGCCCGGTGGGGGGCGGCAAAAGCAGCATCGCCGAGCGGCTGAAGCAGCTGATGCAGGACGTGCCCTTCTACGCCATCAAGGGCAGCCCGGTGAACGAATCGCCACTGGGCCTGTTTGATGCGGCCGAAGACGGCGCCATCCTGGAAAGCGAATACGGCATCCCCAGCCGCTACCTGAACCGCGTGCTCAGCCCCTGGGCCGTGAAGCGGCTGGAAGAGTACGGTGGTGACATCCGCAAGTTCAAGGTCGTCAAGCGCCACCCCAGCATCCTGCGCCAGGTGGGCATTGCCAAGACTGAACCCGGCGACGAAAACAACCAGGATATTTCCAGCCTGGTGGGCAAGGTTGACATCCGCAAGCTCGAGGCCTTCAGCCAGGACGACCCTGACGCCTACAGCTACAGCGGCGGCCTGTGCCTGTCCAACCAGGGCTTGCTGGAATTTGTGGAAATGTTCAAGGCGCCCATCAAGGTGCTGCACCCGCTGCTGACCGCCACGCAAGAAGGCAACTACAAGGGTACCGAAGGTTTTGGCGCCATTCCGTTTGACGGTGTGGTGCTGGCGCACAGCAACGAAAGCGAATGGAAGACCTTTCGCAACAACAAAAACAACGAAGCCTTCCTGGACCGTATCTACATCGTCAAGGTGCCGTATTGCCTGCGCGTGAGCGAAGAGATCAAGATCTACGAAAAGCTGCTGCGCAATTCCTCGCTGGCCAACGCCACCTGCGCGCCGGGTACGCTGAAGATGATGAGCCAGTTTGCGATGCTGACGCGCCTGAAAGAGCCGGAAAACAGCGGCCTGTACAGCAAGATGCAGGTGTACGACGGTGAAAACCTGAAAGACACCGACCCACGCGCCAAGAGCTACCAGGAGTACCGCGACTACGCTGGCGTTGATGAAGGCATGTCCGGCATCAGCACCCGTTTTGCCTACAAGATCCTGAGCAAGGTCTTCAACTTCGACAACACCGAAGTGGCGGCCAACCCGGTGCACCTGATGTACGTGCTGGAGCAGCAGATCGAGCGTGAACAGTTTGCCAAGGACACCGAAGACAAGTACGTCGGTTTCATCAAGGAGCTGCTGGCGCCGCGCTATGCGGAATTCATCGGCAAGGAAATCCAGACCGCCTACCTGGAAAGCTACAGCGAATACGGCCAGAACATCTTTGACCGCTACGTGACCTACGCCGACTACTGGATTCAGGACCAGGAATACCGCGACACCGACACCGGCGAGGTGTTTGACCGCGCCAGCCTGAACGGTGAGCTGGAAAAGATCGAAAAGCCCGCTGGCATCGCCAACCCCAAGGACTTCCGAAACGAGATTGTCAACTTCGTACTGCGCGCGCGGGCCAACAACCAGGGCAACAACCCGGTTTGGACCAGCTACGAGAAGCTGCGCACGGTGATCGAAAAGAAGATGTTCAGCAACACCGAAGAGCTGTTGCCCGTGATCAGCTTCAACGCCAAGGCCAGTGCCGATGAAGCCAAGAAGCACGAAGACTTCGTGGCGCGCATGGTGGACAAAGGGTACACGGCCAAGCAGGTGCGCTTGCTGTGTGAGTGGTATCTGCGGGTGCGCAAGTCCAGCTGACCGCGCATGCAGCAGATCATTGACCGCCGGCTGGCTGGCAAAAACAAGTCGATCGGCAACCGCGAGCGCTTTCTTCGACGCCATAAGGAGCAGATCAAGGAAGCGGTCAAGCGCGCCATCGACGGCCGCAGCATCAGCGACGTCGAGCGCGGCGAAGACGTTCACATTCCCAAGCGCGACCTGAACGAGCCGGTGTTTGGCCACGGCCAGGGCGGCATCCGCGACATGGTGCACCCGGGCAACCGCGAGTACGTGCAGGGCGACCGCATCGCGCGGCCCAAGGGTGGGCAAGGCGGCGGCAGCGGCCAGGGCCAGGCCAGCGACAGCGGCGAAGGTGAAGACGACTTTGTCTTTTCGCTGAGCAAAGAAGAATTCATGCAGGTCTTTTTTGACGACCTGGCGCTGCCCAACTTGCAGCGCACGCAGATCAGCGAAATGCCGGAATGGAAAAGCCAGCGCGCCGGCTTTTCCAGCGACGGCACGCCCAACAACCTGCACGTGGTGCGCAGCATGCGCGGCAGCCTGGGCCGGCGCATTGCACTGGGTGCCGGCAGCCGGGCTGAACTGCGCGAGGCGGAAGACGAACTGCAAGGCTTGCTGGACAGCGCAGCGCCCGAAGAAACCGTAGCGCGCGCCGACCGCCTGGCGCATATCAAGGCGCTGCAGCAGCGGGTGACCGACTTACGCGCGCGCCTGCAGCGCATCCCCTTTCTGGACCCCATCGACCTGCGTTTTCGCAACCGCGTGCGGGTGCAGGTGCCCACCAGCAAGGCGGTGATGTTTTGCGTCATGGACATCTCGGGCTCGATGGACGAAAGCCGCAAGGACCTGAGCAAGCGCTTTTTCATCCTGCTGTACCTGTTCCTGACGCGGCACTACGACAAGATCGACCTGGTCTTCATCCGCCACCACACGCAGGCGCAAGAGGTGGACGAAGAAAACTTTTTCCATGCCCGCGAAACCGGCGGCACCGTGGTCAGCAGCGCGCTGGTGCTGATGGAAGAAATCATCCGCGAGCGCTACAACCCGCAGGAATGGAACATCTACGGCGCGCAAGCCAGCGACGGCGACAACTGGCATCACGACAGTGGCCGCTGCCGCGAGCTGCTGTCTGAAAAACTGCTGCCCTTGGTGCGCTACTTTGCTTATGTGCAGGTGGCCGAAGAAGAGCAGAACCTGTGGCAGGAATACACCCAGCTGCAAGAAGGCCACCGGCACTTCGCCATGCGCAAGGCGGTCACTGCAGACCAGATCTACCCGGTGTTCCGTGACCTGTTCAAGAAAGAAGGGGCCAAGGCAGCATGAGCATCAAGCCAAGCCCGTTGTTGATGCAGCAACCGCTGCCGTCGCCATCACGCCCGGCGCAGGCTCTGCCGTCGCCCAGCGACTGGTCGTTTGAGCTGATCGAGCAGTACCACCAGATCATTGCCGGCACCGCAGCGCGCTTCGGGCTGGACACCTACCCCAACCAGCTGGAAATCATCACCGCCGAGCAGATGATGGACGCCTACGCCAGCGTGGGCATGCCGGTGAACTACCGCCACTGGAGTTATGGCAAGGAGTTCATCGCCACCGAAAAGAACTACAAGCGCGGCCACATGGGGCTGGCCTACGAAATCGTCATCAACAGCAACCCCTGCATCAGCTACCTGATGGAGGAAAACACGCTGGCCATGCAGGCGCTGGTGATTGCCCACGCGGCTTATGGCCACAACAGCTTCTTCAAGGGCAACTACCTGTTCCGCATGTGGACCGACGCCGCGTCCATCATCGACTACCTGGTTTACGCCCGCAATTACGTGTCAGCCTGCGAAGAAAAACATGGGCTGGACACGGTGGAAGCCTTCCTGGACAGCTGTCATGCCTTGTCCAACCACGGTGTCGACCGCTACCGCCGCCCCAGCCGCAAGAGCCTGGCGCAGGAGATGAGCGAACGCCGCGAACGCGAGGCGTACGCACAGACCCAGGTCAACGACCTGTGGCGCACGCTGCCGCGAAAGGCCGAAAAAGACGCCGAAGCCGCCGAGGCCAAACGCTTCCCTGACGAACCGCAGGAAAACCTGCTGTACTTCATCGAGAAGAATGCACCGCTGCTGGAGCCCTGGCAGCGCGAGATCGTGCGCATCGTGCGCAAGGTGGCGCAGTACTTCTACCCGCAGCGCCAGACGCAGGTGATGAACGAAGGCTGGGCCACCTTCTGGCACCACAAGTTGCTGAACACCATGTACGACGACGGTTACCTGACCGACGGCGTGATTATGGAGTGGTTGACCTCGCACACCAACGTCATCTACCAGCCGCCGGTGGGCCACCGCGCTTACAGCGGCATCAATCCCTATGCGCTGGGGTTTGCGATGTACACCGACATCAAGCGGATTTGCGAGCAACCCACAGACGAAGATCGCGAATGGTTCCCCACCATCGCCGGCAAGCCCTGGCTGCCGGTGCTGCACGAGGCGATGCGCGACTACAAGGACGAAAGTTTCATCGGCCAGTTCCTGAGCCCGCGCCTGATGCGCGAGATGCGGCTGTTTGCCATCCACGATGACGAACACGACAGCGAGATGGAGATCAGCGCCATTCACGACGACAGCGGCTACCGACGTGTGCGCGAAGCGCTGAGCCGCCAGTACGACCTGGGCTCGCGTGAGCCCAACATCCAGGTTTGGAACGTGAACCTGCGTGGCGACCGCAGCCTGACGCTGCGCCACTTCCAGCACAACCAGCGCCCGCTGCACGACAGTGGCCAGGAAGTGCTTCGTCACGTGGCGCGCCTGTGGGGTTTTGGTGTGCACCTGGAAAGTGTGGACGCCAGCGGCGACGTGCAGCAGCGCTGGGAAGTGCCGGCGCCTTACCAGCCGTAAGGTTGGCCTTTCACGAGGCCATGGCCAACAGGTGATGTAGAACATCCGGCTGCCGCTGCTTGCGGCAGCGCGAAGATGACAAACATGTCATCTGGGTGTTCGGTAGGCGTGGGTTTGGGTGATCAAACTTCGTTTTGTGGTCGGCGCAGTTCCGGCCCCGAAGCAGATTTCCCAAACACCACTGACTACCTCATCACCCAAAGGACCTCATCATGAAAACCACCCAACTGTTTGCCGTCGTTGCCATCGCTTTTGCCGCCAGCGGCGCCGCCTTTGCGCAAGAAGCCACCGTCGTGCCGGCCATGTCCGACACCTCAACCCTGACCCGCGCCGACGTTCGTGCCGACGTGCTGGCGGTCCGTGCCGACGGCAGCCTGGCCGCGCTGGATTCGCGCCTGGGCCTGGCCGGCGACACGATGTCCAACGTCAGTCGCCAAGCAGTGGTCGCTCAAACAAAACGTGCCCTGGCCAGCGGCGAAGTCGCGCTGATCAACGCACGGTCTTATGACGCTGCCAAAGCCCGCACGATCATGGTGTCCAACACGGTCTCGATGGCCGAGTGATCGTGCCTGAAACACCGGCTGGCGCATGGCGCCGCCGGGCAGATCACCCACCCTCAACACCCCGCGCATGCGGGGTGTTTGCGTTGGGCATCGACCATGCCTGGCTGGTTTCGGCGCCGCGCTGGACGCGACGGGCTCAGACGCTGAAGATGACAAACATGTCATCTGCTTGTTCGCCAGGCGTAGGTTTGGGTCATCAAACTCTGTTCTGTGGTCGGCGCAGTTCCGGCCCTGAAGCAGATTCCCCGGACACTACTTTCCTCCTCATCATTCAAAGGACGACACCATGAAAACCACCCAACTCTTTGCCGCCGTTGCCATCGTTTTTGCCGCCAGCGGCGCCGCGTTTGCACAAGAAGCCACCGTCGTGCCGGCCCTGTCCGACACGTCGACCCTGACCCGCTCTGAAGTGCGCGCCGACGTGTTGGCCGCCCGTGCCGATGGCCGCCTGGCAGCGCTGGATTCGCGCCTGGGCTTGACCGGCGACACCCTGTCGAGCCTCAGCCGCCAGGCCGTGGTGGCCCAAACCAAGCGCGCTCTGGCCAGCGGCGAGATCGACCTGATCAACGCGCAGGCCTATGACGTGGCGATGGCTCGGCAGATCGCCGCGTCGAACATGGCAGCCATGGGCGAGTAACGTCCGCGGGCTGCGCACTTCAGCCCTCGTTTCACACGGCGCATTGACGGCGACCGTCAACACCAACACCCCGCGACGCGGGGTGTTTTTTCATGCGCGGGCCGTCAGCAGCTGCAGAAAACAGAGGCGGAACATCTGACCTGCCACGCGCGAACTTCACCTGGCCGCGCTGGCGGGAAGACGCCCGCTGCCCTGCAGGCTGGACAGCAGGGCCACGCCCACGGTCAGCAGGGTGCCCAACGGCACGTACCAGGGAAAGGCCAGTTTGCCCAGCGCTGCCAATACAGCAAGTCCGGACCAGGCCGACAGCCGGCCGGCAAACACCACTACCAGCATCAGCACCAGCGTGACCACCGCGCCGGTGATGACGTCGCGCCCCTGCACACGGCTGCACAGACTGGCCAGCACATAAGCGCCCAGCAGTGCGCCGTAGGTGACCGAGGCTATCGACAACGCCAGCACCACCACCGGCGTGTCCTTGCCACTGGCCGCGATGTGAAAACCCAGCGCCCCGACGGTGAGCAGCATGCCCCACAGGATCGAAAACCAGCGGCCGACCCGCAACAGGTGCGCGCCGTCCCGCACGGGGTCGGTGCGGCCACTGAAACTGGCGTACAGGTCGTTGGTGACGGACGAGGCCAGCGCGCTGATGGACGAACTGATGGTGCTCATCGCCGCGGCCAGGATGCCGGCCATCAGCAAACCGGCCAAGCCGGCGGGCAGGTGCGTCACGATGAAACGCGCAAAGATCTGGTCGCCCGGCAAGCCTTCTGGCGCCTGACCGGCGGCCCACAGTGCCGTGCCCAGCAGCAAAAAGAGCAGGAACTGTGCGATCACCAGCACGCCGGAGCCCACCAGCGCCCATTGCGCGGCGCGCAGCGAACGCGTGGCCAGCAGCCGCTGCACGATGATCTGGTCGGTGCCATGGCTGGCGGCCGACATCAGCGCGCCGCCCAGCAGGCCGCCCACCAGGGTGAAGGGCACGGTGAACGAGGTGTCGGTGTTGAACAGCTTCAGCTTGCCGGCATCAGCCGCCCGCGCCCACACGGTGTCCAGGCCGCCGGCGCCGCTGCCGGCCATCTGCAATGCCAGCCACAAGGCGGCGGCGCCACCCGCCACGTAC
>JAHECB010000450.1 GCA_024641925.1 Betaproteobacteria bacterium | reverse complement strand
AGTTGGCGCCGAACTGGTAGGACATGACGATGCTTGAAACCAAACCCATGCCAAACACCAGCGCAAAGATCTTGATCCTATAGCGGAACAGGTTCCTGTAGTCCTCGCGGCCGGTTTTCATCCACAGGCCTTCCAGCACGGCGAGGTAGCTGGCCAGGCCGATGGTCACGGCCGGGAACAGAAAGTGGAAGCTGACGGTGAACACAAACTGGACACGGGCCAGCAGCAGCGCTTGGGGTAGATCGAACATCTAAAAAATCTTGCGTCAGTGGTTCTGCGGGATTCAGACCAGGCTGATCCGCCGAATATCGAGTGCAAACGGGCCAGCCTGCCTGGCTGCGATCATCAACCCGACCTGGCGGATCCGCGCGGGATCCAGCGCTGGCGCGCCCGCCACGTCGCGGCCTCGAAAGCGGGCACGGAAGGCGGCGAGCGGCAGCCTGATGGTCTGCCAGTCGTCACCGGCCGGTGCAAAACCGGCTTGGTAGTTCAGGCTGTCGATGCCGTCTTCGGTCAGCAGGCTGAGCTTGAACTGCTGGCGGCTGCGGCGCACATCGATCTCGCAGGCAGTGGCATGGGGCATGCCGCGTGCACCGGCGCTGGACCGTACCGAGGCAAAGCCGCCGTTCTGTTCCAGCGACACCATGCCCTCGAAGACGGCATGGCCCGCCGGGTCGTGTCGCAGTCTGCTGCGCGACAGACCACCCATCACGCGGTCGTCGATGGCAAACCAGTTGTTCACGGCGGCTGGCGTTCGAAATTCGAACAGGTGCTGGATGCTGGCGGTTGGGACCATGGCTTGTGCGTGCCAACAGACTTCAGGGCAACCAGGCCTGCACGGCTCGCAGCGCCACCTGCGGATCAGCCAGCAGCACAAAAAACAATCCGGCCAGCGCGCCGGCCAGGTGGGCATCGTGGTTGATGCGCCCGCGGGCCTGGCGCGACGCCCAGGCGCTGTAGGCCAGGTAGCCCACCGCAAACAGCGGTGCGGGAATCGGCACCGGTATGGGCAGTATGAACAGCGACATGGCCGGGAAATACAGGATGGCGGCAAACAACACGGCGCCGATGGCGCCCGACGCGCCCAGGCTGCGGTACCCGGGGTTGGCGCGGTGCTTGAACCAGGTGGCCGCATCGCTGGCAGCAAGCCCGAAGACATACAGCAGCAGGAACTTCGTTGTGCCGATGGCGCGCTCCAACTGAAACGCAAACGCCCAGAAGGTGAAGGCGTTGAACAGCAGGTGCGGCAGGTCGGCGTGCAGGAAGGCGCTGGTGACCAGCGTGTGGAACTCGCGTCTGGGAATCAGCCAGTGCGGCCTGAACAGGTTTTGTTCGATCAGGTTTGGCAGCTTGAACAAGCCGACCAGACTGGGCACGATGATCAGTGCCAGCAACACCGCTGATGAGGGTGACTGGTTCAGCACGGCTTGGAGGGACGGGGGCATGAAGGCCATTCAGTGGACGCCGCCCGCACCGTCGGCAGCGTCGGATTTGTTGGACGGTGGTCGCGCCAGCCACACCACGGCCAATAGCGCGAAAAACAGCATCGAAGAGACGTAGAACAGATCGGTTGCCGCCATCGTGAAAGCCTGCTGGTTGACCAGGCGGTCGATGCTGGCCAGCGCCTGTTCAGGGCTCATGCCGCTGGCGCTCAGTTGTGACAGCGTTTGCAGGGCCGTGCTGTTGCCGGTGTTGACGGCCTCGCTGAGGTGGGCGTGGTGCAGCGCGGCGCGGCTTTCCCACAGTGTGGTGAACAGCGACGTGCCCACGGCCCCGGCGGTGATGCGCACAAAGTTGGACAGGCCCGCTGCCGAGGGCATGCGTTCGGATGGCAGGCCGGCAAACACGATGGCCTGCAGCGGGATGAAAAAAAACGCCATCGCAGCGCCCTGCAAGACGGTGGGGACCAGGATGGTGTTGAAGTCGGCCTCGGTGTTGAAACGCGAACGCATCCACAGCACCAGGCCAAAACCGATGAAGGCCACGCTGGCCAGTTTGCGGGGGTCGAATCGGCCGACGTTTTTGCCCACCACGGGCGACAGCAGAATAGCCAGCAGGCCC
>JAHECB010000249.1 GCA_024641925.1 Betaproteobacteria bacterium | reverse complement strand
TCGACTTCTGCCACGGCACGGGACATGGCGTGGGCTACTTTCTGAACGTGCACGAAGGCCCGCAAAGCATCAGCAAGGCCGTGCCCGACGTCCACATGGCCATGGAGCCGGGCATGATCACGTCGATCGAACCCGGGGTGTACAGGCCCGGCCAATGGGGTGTGCGCATCGAAAACCTGGTGCTGAACGTGCCCGCTGACCTACCCGAAGGCAGCACCTTTGCCGAGTTCCTGGAATTCGAAACCTTGACGCTGTGCCCCATCGATACCCGCTGCATCGACCGCAGCCTGATGCGCGCCGATGAACTGGCCTGGCTGAACCGGTACCACGCGATGGTGCGTGAACGCCTGTCCCCTCGCGTCAGTGGCGCCGCCCTGGCGTGGCTGATCGAACGCACCCAAGCGTTGTAAGCACCCACTGACTGTACGGTCGGCAACAACGGGTCACAGCAACCCTCCGCGGAACAACCACGCTTGAACGCCACCACACTACCGGCGCTGGGCATCGACCTGGGCGGCACCAAAATCGAAGCGCGGCTCATGGCCATGGACGGCAAGGAGTTGTGGCGTCGCCGCTTGCGAACGCCCAGTGGCGACTACGACGCCATCGTGCGCACCATATCCGGCCTGGTGACGGCTGCGCGGGCGGCGGCCGGCAGCCAGGCATTCACCGTGGGGGTTGGCACGCCGGGCAGCGAAACCAAGGCCGGCGTGATGAAAAACTGCAACTCCACTTGCCTGAACGGGCGCCAGCTTCGGCGCGACCTGCAGGTCGCCATCGGTCAACCCATCAGGCTGGCCAACGACGCCAACTGTCTGGCGCTATCCGAGGCCACGGACGGTGCCGCTGCCGGCGCCGAGGTGGTGTTTGCCGCCATCCTGGGCACCGGCACGGGGGCCGGCATTGCCGTCCATGGCCGTGTGCTGCAAGGCCCCAACGGTCTGGCCGGTGAATGGGGCCACAACCCGGTGCCCTTTGGCCGAACGGGTGAAGATCCGGCGTTCGAGTGTTACTGCGGCCAGCGTGGCTGCATCGAAACACTGGTCAGCGGGCCGGGCATCGCGCAAGACCACCAATTTGTCAATCAGCAGCAACTGACAGGCGAGCAGGTCGCCGCACGCGCCAGCGCCGGTGACGTCGACTGCATGGCCACCATGGACCGCCACACCAACCGGCTGGCGCGTTCGCTGGCCAGCGTGATCAACCTGCTCGATCCCGACGTCATCGTGCTGGGTGGCGGGCTGTCGCTGCTGCCGCACCTGTACCACCGTGTGCCGGCGTTGTGGGGCCAATGGGTGTTCACCGGCGGCGTCAAGAGCCCTGTGCGCACGCGTCTTGAACCGGCCAAGCATGGTGATGCTTCTGGTGCGAGAGGCGCCGCCCTGCTGTGGTGGCAGGGCTGAGCGGCAACCGCTGCCGCATCTTGAACCTTTGGCGCCTTGCAAAGTCCAGCGTCCAAGTGCCCGCCTGATTGATTGAGAACATTTCTGGTGCCAAGCCGGTTTCAAGCGCAACTCGCTCCCCATTCCGGTGCGCCGCTGCACCACTTCAGCCAACGCTGATTGACCCGCGCCAAAAACGTTCTCCGGCGCCACGGATCGCTGCGAACCGGTTGCCAAACGTCGATCTTGGCGTCGATAATTGGTAACTTGGTTACATGCAGAAAGTCCCTATGCCCAGCACCAGAAGCGCAGCCGTCAAGCCCGTCCGCCTTGCAAAAAGCGCAACTTTTTCAGAGTCGGCCGATGCCGCCGCCAAGAACAAGCCGCTGGTTGAAGATATCCGGTTACTGGGACGGTTGCTGGGTGATGTGATCCGCGAGCAAGAAGGCTCGGCGGCGTTTGAACTGATCGAACGCATCCGCCAGCTCTCGGTGGCCTACCGCCTGAAGGCCGACGCCAGCGCCGGCCGGGTGCTGGACCGCTTGCTGAAAAACCTGTCGGCGGACCAGACCGTCACCGTCATCCGCGCCTTCAGCTACTTCAGCCACCTGGCCAACATCGCCGAGGACCGCCACCACGTGCGCCGCCGCGCCGTGCACGAACGTGAAGGCCACTTGCAGGACGGCTCCTTGTCGCTGGCCTTTGAACGGCTGCACCGCGCCGACCACCGCGCGGCCGACATCGCCGCCACCTTGCAAAACGCCTATGTGTCGCCAGTGCTCACCGCCCACCCCACGGAAGTGCAACGCAAGAGCACGCTGGATGCCGAACGCGCCGTGGCCGAACTGGTGGGCCTGCGGGACGATCTGGCCGAACGCGGCACCAGCGAAGAACTGGAAGACAACGAGGCGCAGATTCGTGCCCGTGTGACGCAGTTGTGGCAGACGCGCATGCTGCGCACCGCCAAACTGACGGTGAACGACGAAATCGAAAACGTGCTGTCGTACTACCAGGCCACGTTCCTGCGCGAAATACCACGCCTGTACCGCAAACTGGAGCGCGCCATGCCCGGCCATCCGGTGGCCTCGTTTCTGCGCATGGGGCACTGGATTGGCGGCGACCGTGACGGCAACCCCAATGTCACCGCCACCACGCTGGCCCACGCACTGTCGCGCCAGTGCGAAGTGGTGCTGCGCCACTACCTGACCGAGGTGCATACCCTGGGCGCTGAGTTGTCCATCAGCGGCACCCTGGTGTCTGTGACACCCGAGATGCAGGCACTGGCCGAAAGTTCACCCGACCACAACGCCCACCGCAACGACGAACCCTACCGCCGCGCCATGATCGGCATGTATGCCCGGCTGGCCGCCACGCTGCAGGCGCTGACCAAGACCGAGGCGCTGCGCCACGCCGTGGCGCCGCAAAGCCCCTATGCCGACCCCGGCGAGTTCCTGGAAGACCTGCGCATCGTGGAACGTTCGCTCGCGTCGCACCATGCACTGCCGCTGGTGGCCATGCGCCTGGCGCCGCTGATCCGCGCGGTGCAGGTGTTTGGCTTTCACCTGGCCACACTGGACCTGCGGCAAAGTTCCGACCAGCACGAGGCCGTGGTGGCCGAACTGCTGCGGGTTGCGCGCATCGAGGCCGACTACAGCGCCCTGGGCGAAGCCGACCGCCGCCGCGTGCTGATGGCCCAGTTGTGTGAAGCCCGGCCGCTGCGGGTGCACGGCGCTGCCTACTCGGCACTGTCCATGGGTGAGCTGGCCATCTTCGAGACCGCCCGCCGTTCGCTGAAGGCCTACGGCCGCGAAGCCATCCGGCACTGCATCATCAGCCACACCGAAGAGGTCAGCGACCTGCTGGAAGTGCTGCTGCTGCAGAAAGAAACCGGGCTGCTGTCGGGCACGCTGGACGGCGAGGGCAACACCGCCGCCCATGCCCAGCTGATCACCGTGCCGCTGTTCGAGACGATTGGCGACCTGCGCCGCAGCGAGCCCATCATGCGCGAGTTCTACGACCTGCCTGGCGTGGTCGACATGGTCATGCGCAGCGGCGGCGAACAGGACGTGATGCTGGGTTACAGCGACAGCAGCAAGGACGGCGGTGTCTTCACCAGCAACTGGGAGCTCTACCAGGCCGAGACCGCCCTGGTGGCGCTGTTTGAAGGCGTGAGCCAGCAGAACACTACACGCGGCCTGCCGCCGGTGACGCTGCGCCTGTTCCATGGCCGCGGCGGCACGGTGGGCCGTGGCGGCGGCCCCAGCTACCAGGCCATCCTGGCGCAGCCCCCGGGCACGGTGAACGGGCAGTTGCGGCTGACCGAACAAGGTGAAGTCATTGCCAGCAAATATGCCAACCCCGTGATCGGCCGGCGCAACCTGGAAACCCTGGTGGCGGCCACGCTGGAAGCCACCTTGCTGCACCCCACCAAGACCGCGCCCAAGGCTTTTCTGGACGCTGCCGCGGTGCTCAGTGAAGCCAGCTACCAGGCGTTCCGCAAGCTGGTGTACGGCACGCCGGGTTTCACCGACTACTTTTTTGCCGCCACGCCCATCCGCGAGATTGCCGAGCTGAACATCGGTTCACGACCGGCCAGCCGCAAGGCCACGCGCGCCATCGAAGACCTGCGCGCCATTCCCTGGACATTTTCTTGGGGCCAGTGCCGCATGGCGCTGCCGGGCTGGTGCGGATTTGGTTCAGGGGTGATGGCGTTCCTGGACGGCGGCGACCGCGAAGAACGTGTGGCCCTGCTCAAGCGCATGCACAAACAATGGCCGTTTTTCCGCACGCTGCTGAGCAACCTGGACATGGTGCTGGCCAAGAGCGACCTGCGCATTGCCGCGCGTTATGTCGAACTGGTGGAAGACAAGGCGGCCGCCAAACGCATCTTTGCGGCGCTCAAGGCGGAGTGGCAGCGCGGCAACGACGCCGTCACGCTGATCACCGGGCAGCCCGACCGGTTGATGGCCAACCCGGCACTGGCGCGCAGCATCGCACACCGCTTCCCGTACCTGGACCCGCTGAACCACCTGCAGGTTGAATTGCTGCGCCGCTACCGCACCCGGCAAGAAGGGCAGCCCGGCGTGGACCGGCTGCAGCGCGGCATCCACTTGTCGATCAACGGCATTGCGGCGGGCTTGCGCAACACCGGCTGAGATCGGGCGGCAGACGGTGGCCGTTTGGCCAGCCGGCCTTCATGGCGCGCCGCTGAGCAGCCGTCCGTAGTCCGGATGCTGGGCTATGCTGTTGTGGCCGGTGCCCGCCAGCACCCGCAGCTGTGCAACGCCGGGTTGAAAGTTGGCCAGCAGCGCGTCGGAGCTGGCACGCGGAATCACTTCGTCGTTGTCGGCCAGCACCAGCACGGTCGGCGTGTCCAGCCGGGCCGCGACCCGCCAGGATTCAAACTTGTCGCGCAACATCCAACGCACCGGGAAGACAGGGAACTGTTGTGCCGCCAGTTCCTGCAGGCTGTTGTAGGGCGTGACCAGCACCAGACGCGCCACGGGCCGCAAGCCAGCCAGCTGAATGGCCACGCCACTGCCCAGGCTGCGGCCCACAACGGTGATGTCCGTGTGATCGGCGCGAACCTGGTCGTACAGCGCCACCGCGTCGCTCACCAAGGCGGCTTCTGTCGGTTGGCCACCGCTGCCCCCGTAGCCGCGGTAGTGCATCAGGTACACCGCATGGTCGGCAAAAGTAGCAGCCATTTCAGGCAGGCTGGCGGAGACGTCTTCCGCGTTGCCGCCGAAATACAGCACCGCTTTCGGCCCCGCCTTGGGCCGCGTCGAGATGACCAGACGGGCATCTGGCACCTGCAGCACCACGGCACTTTCAGCCGCGGCTAAAGCACGCGGTTGCGGAAAGTAGATCAGCTTGCGCTGGAACAGGACCAACGCGCCGCACAGTGCCGCGTACACCACAACCACCGCAGTCAAGGCGACGGTCAAGGTATGCAGCCCGGATGACAGGCTCATGCTCAGCCGGACGCGGTGGTATGGCTGCAAAACCTGGCCTGCGCCGCGCTGCGATCAAGGACCCTGTGCCATTGCAGCGGACACCGCACGCAGGCCGGCCAGCGTTCAACAGCGCGCCTCAACGACAGGTCTGCTTTGATGCCCAGGACTGGAGTTCGGCATCGGGGACGGTGTCCGGCGGTATCCACAAGCAGATGACGTGGGTGGCGTCCACCAGGCCCAGGGCCAGGCGCGCGCCTTTGGCAAGGCCCGCTGGAAGTTCGCCACCCGGCGCCCGAATCTGTAACCTAACCGATTGGCCTTCGACACCGATGGTCTGCCCATCGACCAAACGCGCATCGGGCATCGAACCGGCCAGGGAAGGTGACCGTCCGATACCGAACAGGCCGCCACTTTCCTTGCGCACGGCCTCCACGCGCAAAGCCAGGAAGCGGTTCGGCTTGCGATCAGCGGCGCCTTGCCAGACCAGCTGCTCAGGAGGGGGCGACGACATGCTGAAAGCTCCTTGCGCGATAAAAAGTGAACCAGCCATCAACAGGGCCGCTGCACGGCGATGCCCCGTCATGTTGAAGACAGCGTGCTCAGGCTGCCGCTGGGCCCGGGATTGGGTCGGTTGACGGCCGGTGAATCAATGTGCGGCTTCACCACAAGGTTGAAGCCGCCCCTCGGGTTGGATGCAAAACCAATGTAACCACTGATGCTCTGCAGCGCACCGGATTTGAGTGTGTCCACGAGCTGGCCATACAGCCGATCGGGTGTATCCAGGCCCGGGATGCCGTCGGACAACAGCCCCGCGTCAATGAAGGCCGCCGAGGCGTGCGTGGAACAATTGCCGCCAAAGATATTGAAGTTGCCCGGCGACAAGGCCATGGCTTTCCAACTGGCGCCAAAAGCGGCGGCCTGCCGCGCCGTCACCTTGACCAACAACACGGTGGACACCACCCGGTTGCTGACCGCGGAATCCATGCTGACGTAATAAGGCCGCTCGATGCGCATGGTCTCGTAGTCATAGACCTTGCCTTGCATCGACATGCCGATTCGGTTGCCGCTGGCGCCATTGCCTTCGCCATAAAAACCGCAGGGCGAGCCATCAGCCAGGATGACATCGGCATGTTGCGCCATCTTGTCAGGATGGTGCTGTGCCGACATCTTCCCGCGGACCACCAAGGCGATGCGAGGTTCTGTGCCGTCAAACTTGATTGTGCTGTCCGCCATGGTCGCTGCCGCCATCCGCCGTGATATGCCATCTAGGCTATCAGACTGCATGGCCCCTGCACCGGCACACGTCAGAACTCTGTAGGAGCCGATGCCCTCTACACGCCATCAAGCAGGGGGCAAGTCAGTCCTGCTGGGCCGCGTCGGTCAGCGCCGCACGCACAGCGGCCACCTGCCGCCGAGACACCGACAACCACTCGTCCAGCGGCGCCACCCGCACCGCCCAGCCTTCGTTCAGATCTGCCACACCTTCACCCGCGTCGGCGGCCAATTCCTGGCGCAACTGCAATTCACGCATCGCATCCAAAGCCACCAGCGCGTTGCGGTGCACGCGGATGAAACGGCCGCCCAATGCGGCCAGGCGGGACTCCAGGTCGGTCAGGCTGTCGTCGATCAAATGGCTGCCGTCGGGCGTGCGCAGCAGCACCTGTTTCTGTTCGGCCTTGAAGTACAGCAGTTCACCCACCGGCAGGCGCAGCACCCGACCGCGTTCACTGATGACCAGGGCTTCGGACGCGGCTGCGGCCCCGCTGACCACAGCCGGCAGCCGCTGTGCCACTCGCGCCAGGGCGGTGCGCAAGCGCTCCAGCCGCACCGGTTTGGCCAGGTAGTCCACGGCCTCCAGTTCAAAGGCCTGCAGTGCGTGGGCTTCGTGCGCCGTCACAAACACCACGGCCGGCGGCTGGGGCAGCGCGCGCAGGTGGGCCGCCAGTTGCAGGCCGTCCTGCCCGGGCAGCTGGATATCCAGCAGCACCGCCTGCACCGGTTGCTGCAGCAGCAGCTGCAGCGCCTGCTCGGCGTTGACCGCTTCGCCAGCCACCGTCCAGGTGGCATCGGCACCGGTTGCTGTGGCGGCCAAGTCGTCAACCAGGCTGCGCATGCGCAAGCGGGCCAGCGCTTCGTCGTCAACGA
>JAHECB010000248.1 GCA_024641925.1 Betaproteobacteria bacterium | reverse complement strand
GGCGTACAGCGACGGCGCACCCGGTTGTTCCAGGTAGACAAACAGGTTGATCATCAGCGCCGGCACCAGCGGCCCGCTGATGCGGTAGAAGGTGTGGCCGCCTTGCTGCCAGCTTTCCATGGTCTTGCCGTGCTGTTCCCAGAAATCGGCTGGCAGCGCCACCACGCCGGTGTACAGCAGGTCGCCGTCTTCCAGCGTCTTGTCGTTGGTGTAGTCCTCGGCAGGCAATCCCAGCGCGCGCGCCTTGACGCGCATGTTGATGTCTTTGGACACCAGCACCACTTCGCGCCCGGGCATGCTGTCGCGCAGCCCTTGCACCACACCCAGGATCTGGTTGTCAGCCTTGCCCTGGGGCAGGCCGGCCGGCAATTTCACGTCCAGCAGCTGGGTCTGGAAGTACAGCTTGCCGCCGGCCTCGCGGTGGCCGGTCTTGGCCAGCTCGATGCCGGCGGTGGGGTCCAGTTCACCCGATTCGGTGCCAAACCGCGCCAGCGCGTCCAGGTCGCGGCTGACCTGGCGCACGCTGCGGGCCACCTCGCTCATGCCCTTCTTGTGCCCGTCCAGCTCTTCCAGCGTGATCATGGGCAGGAAGACATCGTGTTCCTCGAAGCGGAACAGGCTGGTGGGGTCGTGCATCAGCACATTGGTGTCCAGCACAAACAGCTTGGCCGGCCCGGTGCCGCGCTTGCTGCGGCTGCGGCGGCTTGCGGGGCGGGCCGTTTGTGGCTCGTGGTCGGGGGCAGCCTGGCTGCGAAGATGGCTGTCCGGCGATGGGCTTTCAACAGCGGCAGGCGCCACCGCTGGTGAATTCGGCGCGCGCGCGCGGGCGCTGGCGCCCGTGTGGGCGGTACCGCCGGCATTGCCCCGTGCAGCAGCGGGTACGTGCGCCGACGACGTGTCGGTCAGACTCTGTGCCACCGCGGCCACCAGTGACGCCGTGCGACCTGCACGCGGAGAGGGTGCGACGGCTACATCGGCGGCAAAAGCGCCTTCTGGCAGGCGGTCACCCTTCTTGGACGGTGGTTTGGGCAGGGGCATGTCGTGTTTGCTTCAGGATGAAAAAAAGCCGCACGGACGCCCGGGCGGCTTTTGAAGGGGAACGGTGCGCGCAGAGGTCAAGGCATGTTGCCTGTTCAGCCCGCTTTCTTCAGCGCTTTCACGGCCTTGAGGACTTCGTCGACGTGTCCGGCCACCTTGATGCCGCGCCACTCGGCACGCATCACGCCTTCGGCGTCGATCAAGAAGGTGCTGCGCTCGATGCCCTTGACCTTCTTGCCGTACATGATCTTGTTCTTGACCACACCAAACATGTGGCAAAGCTTCTCTTCGGTGTCGGCGATGAGTTCAAAAGGCAGTTCAAGGTTTTCCTTGAACTTGTCGTGCGAAACCATGTTGTCGCGCGAAACGCCGAAGACCACCGCGCCGGCCTTGACGAAGTCCTTGTGCTGGTCGCGGAACTTCATGGCCTCGGTGGTGCAGCCCGGGGTGTTGTCCTTGGGATAGAAATAAAGCACCACCGCTTGGCCTAGATGCGACTGCGGCGTGAATTTCACACCGCCGGTGGCAAGCGCTTCAAATTCCGGGAGGGTCTTGTTGATGACAGGCGTCATGGATGTTTGTCTCGGAAAGCTTTTGCCGAAGCCGGCACAACCCCGAATTATAAAGTCATCTGGAACGAGGTCCGGTCCTGCCGTGTTCAGACGCGTTCCCAAAGCCCTTTGTCGGGTGCCGGACCAGCGCCTTTTTTCAGGGGGCGCTTGCGACCCCGCGTCTCAACCCGCAGGCTTTTCCAGCAACAACGCCGCCAGAACCTCGCGCCCCTCGCTGGCCAGCACATTGAAGGTGCGGCAGGCGGCGGCGGTGTCCATGGTTTCCACGCCAATTCGGGCCTGCATCAAGGTGCGCAGCAGCCCCGGGGCCACAAAGCGCAACTGCGAACCGCTGCCAAAGATGACCACCTCGGGGCGAAGTGCGGCCAGGCGGTCGAAGTGGTCTTGTGTCAGTTCGCCCAGGCTGGCGGCGGGCCATTCCATCACCTCACCCCGTAACGGCACCAGGATGCTGCGCTCAAAAGCAGTGGCACCCACCCACAAACGGTGGCTTTCGTGGCGCGTGATGACATTCACGCCGGCGTTGGTGTCTGGCTGGAACTTCATGCGTGGATAATTCTAGGTTCTCTTGAAACAGGCCGCCCGTGCCAGCGCCCGACCCGCACCAGGGTCACTTCATGCCTTGTCAGGCCCCATACCGTGAAACCCATCGCCAAGTCCAGCAAGCTCGCCAACGTGGCCTACGACATCCGGGGCCCCGTGCTGGACAAGGCGCGGCAGATGCAGGAAGAGGGCCACCACATCATCCAGCTGAACATCGGCAACGTGGCGGCCTTTGGGCTGATGCCACCCGATGAAATCGTGCAGGACATGATCCGCAATCTGCCCGATGCGGCCGGTTACACCGACAGCAAGGGCCTTTTTGCGCCGCGTCGGGCGGTGGTGCACTACACACAGGAGCAGGGCATCCAGGGCGTGGCGGTGGACGATGTTTACCTGGGCAATGGTGCGTCGGAACTGATTCAGATCGCCGTCAGCGCACTGCTGAATGACGGCGACGAAGTGCTGATCCCGGCGCCCGACTTTCCCCTGTACACGGCGGTTGTCGGCCTGTCGGGCGGCCGCCCGGTGCACTACATCTGTGACGAGCAAGCGGGCTGGATGCCAGACGTTGCAGACATCCGCAGCAAGATCACGCCCCGCACCCGCGCCATCATGGTGTGCAACCCCAACAATCCCACGGGTGCGCTGTACCCCACCGAGGTGCTGCTGCAGATCATCGAGGTGGCTCGCCAGCACCAGTTGGTGGTGCTGGCCGACGAGATCTACGACAAGACGCTGTATGACGGCAACACCCACGTGGCCATGGCCAGCCTGGCCGACGACGTGCTGTTTCTGACCTTCAACGGCCTGAGCAAGAATTATCGCAGCTGTGGTTACCGCGCCGGCTGGATGGTGGTGTCGGGCGAAAAGCGCCATGCGCGCGACTACATCGAAGGCCTGAACATGTTGGCCAGCCTTCGGCTGTGTTCCAACACGCCGGGGCAACTGGCCATCCAGACGGCGCTGGGGGGTTACCAGAGCATCAAGGACCTGGTGGCGCCGGGCGGGCGGCTGTGCAAGCAGCGGGACCTGGCTTATGAGCTGCTGACGCAAATTCCCGGCGTCAGCGTGGTCAAGCCCAAGGGTGCGCTGTACATGTTCCCGCGCCTGGACCCGAAGATCTACCCGATTGTCGACGACCAGGACTTTGCCTACGAACTGCTGGCCGAGCAAAAAGTGCTGGTGGTGCAGGGTACGGGCTTCAACTGGGTGGCGCACGACCACTTCCGGCTGGTCTTTCTGCCCAACATGGACGACCTGGCCGAGGCCATCGCGCGCATCGAGCGTTTCCTGGCCGGCTACCGCAAACGACATTCCACTTGAAAAGCACAACCATGAAACCCATTCAAGTCGGCCTGCTGGGCATAGGCACCGTCGGCAGCGGCACCTACCAGGTGCTGTTGCGCAACCAGAACGAGATCCAGCGCCGCGCCGGGCGGGGCATCGTCATCAGCATGGTGGCCGACCTGGACGTGGCGCGGGCGCGTTCGCTGGTGGGTCCGGACACCCAGGTGGTGGGCGACGCGCGCGAGGTCATCAACAACCCCGACATCGACATCGTGGTGGAGCTGATCGGCGGTTACGGCATTGCGCGCACGCTGGTGCTGGAGGCGATTGCCGCGGGCAAGCATGTGGTCACCGCCAACAAGGCGCTGCTGGCCGTGCATGGCAGCGAAATCTTTGAAGCCGCCAGCCAAAAGAGCGTGGTGGTGGGTTTTGAAGCGGCGGTCGCCGGCGGCATCCCGATCATCAAGGCCTTGCGGGAGGGCCTGACCGCCAACCGCATCGAATGGGTCGCCGGCATCATCAACGGCACCACCAATTTCATCCTGAGCGAGATGCGCAGCAAAGGCCTGGACTTCAGCGTGGTGCTGAAAGAAGCGCAACGCCTGGGCTACGCCGAAGCCGACCCTACCTTTGACATCGAAGGGGTGGACGCCGCGCACAAGGCCACCTTGATGAGCGCCATCGCTTTTGGCGTGCCGGTGCAATTCGACAAGGCCCACGTCGAAGGCATCACCAACCTGCAGGCCGTGGACATCCGCTACGCCGAACAACTGGGCTACCGCATCAAGCTGCTGGGCATCACCCGCCGACGTGACGACCTGCGGACTGACAGCAACCCGTTTGGCGGCATCGAACTGCGTGTCCACCCCACGCTGATCCCGTCCTCGCGCTTGATTGCCAATGTGGAAGGCGCCATGAACGCCGTGGTGGTGCAGGGCGACGCCGTCGGCACCACGCTGTACTACGGCAAGGGGGCCGGCAGCGAGCCCACCGCCAGCGCCGTGGTGGCCGACCTGGTGGACATCGCCCGCGTGGCCACGGCCGACCCCGACCACCGCGTGCCGCACCTGGCCTTCCAGCCCGGCGCCATGCAGGACACCCGCATCCTGCCCATCGACGAAGTGGTCACGGCCTTCTACCTGCGCCTGGTGGTGGCAGACAAAGCCGGCGTGCTGGCGCGCATCACCGGCATCCTGGCGGAAAACGACATCAGCATCGATGCCGTTTTGCAGCGCGAAAGTGCCGACGGCGAAAAGCAGACCGACCTGATCATCCTGACACACGACACCGTGGAGGGCCGCATGAAAGCCGCGCTGGCCCAGATGCAGGCGCTGCCCACGGTGCTGGCCCCGATCGTGCGCATCCGCAAGGAAGAATTGAATTGAAATACATCAGCACCCGGGGCGACCAGACGCCGCGCGGCTTTTGCGACATCCTGCTCGAGGGCCTGGCGCCCGATGGCGGGCTTTACCTGCCCATGCACTACCCGAAGGTGGATGCCGATACCTTGGCCCGCTGGCGCACGCTGTCGTATGCCGACCTGGCATTTGAAATCCTGTCGCTGTACATCGACGACATCCCGGCTGCTGACCTGAAGCGGCTGTGCCAGACCACCTACACCGAACAGGTCTTCGGCACGCCGCAGATCACGCCGCTGAAAAAGCTGCAGGACGGGTTGTACCTGCAGGCCTTGTCCAACGGCCCCACGCTGGCCTTCAAGGACATGGCCATGCAACTGCTGGGCCACCTGTTCGAATACGAACTGGCTCGCCGCGGTGAAGAGCTGAACATCCTGGGTGCCACCAGCGGCGACACCGGCAGTGCGGCCGAATACGCCATGCGCGGCAAAAAGGGCGTGCGGGTCTTCATGTTGTCGCCGAATGGCCGCATGAGCCCTTTCCAGGTGGCGCAGATGTTCAGTCTGCAAGATGCCAACATCCACAACATCGCCGTGGAAGGCGTGTTTGACGACTGCCAGGACATGGTCAAGGCCGTCAGCAACGATCTGGCCTTCAAGCGCAAACACCACATCGGCACCGTTAACAGCATCAACTGGGCGCGTTTGCTGGCGCAGGTGGTGTATTACTTCGCCGGGTATTTTCAAGCGACCTCTGGTCGCGTCCAGTCCGCGGACAGCAACAGCCAGAAGGTCAGTTTTGCCGTGCCCTCCGGCAACTTCGGCAACATCTGCGCCGGCCATGTGGCGCGCATGATGGGCCTGCCCATTCACCAGCTGGTGTTGGCCACCAATGAAAACAACGTGCTGGACGAGTTTTTCCGCACCGGCACCTACCGTGTGCGCGCCACGGCTGAGACCTTTGAGACCAGCAGTCCCAGCATGGACATCAGCAAGGCCAGCAACTTCGAACGTTTTGTATTTGACCTGCTGGGCCGCGACGGCACACGCACGGCCGAGCTGTTTGGCCCGGCGCTGGCCAAAAACGGCGGCTTCACGCTGGGCCCGGCTGAATTTGCAGCGGTCGCGGGTTTTGGTTTTGTCTCGGGCAGCAGCAGCCATGCCGACCGCCTGGCCACCATCCGCGAGACCTGGGAAGGGTCCGGTGTCATGATCGACACGCACACCGCCGACGGACTGAAGGTGGGGCTGCAGCACCGCACGCCCGGGGTGCCCATGCTGGTGCTGGAAACGGCCTTGCCGGCCAAGTTTGCAGCCACCATCGTCGAGGCCACCGGTCAGCAGCCCGAGGTCCCCGCCGCCTTGGTGGGCATCGAAAAACTGCCCAAACGTTTCAGCGTCATGCAGTCTGATGCCGTGGCGCTCAAGCAGCTGATTGAGCAGGTCTGCACCTGACCAATTCCCATCTGACGAACAAATCTGACGCCCTTACTGCCATGCCCGATCCCCGCCCCTTGCTGAGTCTGGAAGAAGCGCTGCAGCGCCTTCAGGCCGGTGCGCAACCCTGTCGCATCACGCAGCACGAGGCAGTGGACACCTTTGACGCATTGGGCCGCGTGCTGGCGCAAGGCGTGGCCTCGCTGCTGGACGTGCCGCCCGCAGACAACACCTCCATGGACGGCTACGCCCTGCGTGCGGCTGACGTACCTGCCGCAGGCGCCGTACTCACTGTTTCGCAGCGCATACCGGCCGGCGTGGTAGGGCAGCCGCTGCTGCCGGGCACCGCGGCGCGCATCTTTACCGGCGGGCAGGTGCCAGCGGGCGCCGACGCGGTGGTCATGCAGGAGCAGTGTGAAGCACTGCCCTCGAATGGTGCCGGCCTGGGCCGGGTGCGGGTCAACACAGTGCCCACGGCGGGTCAGTGGGTGCGTCGCCAGGGCGAAGACGTGCGGGCCGGCGCCAAGGTGCTGGCAGCCGGTACCCGCCTGTCGCCGCAAGCCCTGGGGCTGGCCGCGTCGGTGGGCGCGGCGGCCCTGCAGGTGCTGCGCCGCCCGCGCGTGGCCCTGTTTTCAACCGGCGACGAATTGGTGATGCCCGGCCAAGCCCTGCGGCCGGGCGCCATCTACAACAGCAACCGCTACACCCTGCGCAGCCTGCTGCAGGCGGCCGGCTGCGATGTGCAGGACCTGGGTATCGTGCCCGACCAGCTGCAGGCCACACGCGACGCCTTGCGCACGGCGGCTCAGCACAGCGACCTGATCATCACCTCGGGCGGCGTGTCGGTGGGTGAAGAAGACCACCTCAAGCCCGCCGTGGTGGCCGAGGGCGCACTGGACCTGTGGCAAGTGGCCATGAAACCGGGCAAGCCGCTGGCCTTTGGCAAGGTCTTCAAGACACCGGAAGACAGGGGTGAAGACTCGGCCGCTGCCTTGTTCATCGGCCTGCCAGGCAACCCCGTGTCCAGCTTTGTCACCTTCTTGCTGGCGGTGGCGCCGGTGCTGCGGGTGCTGCAAGGGATGGAACAGCTTGAAGCCAGCGCCTACCCGCTGCGCGCCGATTTCGACTGGCCCAAGCCCGACCGCCGGCGCGAATTCCTGCGCGTGCGCCTGACTGCACACGGCGGCGTCGAGTTGTTTGCCAACCAGAGCTCTGGTGTGCTGACCTCCACCGTCTGGGCCGACGGCCTGGTCGAC
>JAHECB010000247.1 GCA_024641925.1 Betaproteobacteria bacterium | reverse complement strand
GGTGCTGCCCGTCGTGCTGCAGGGGCAGGGCGACCTGCTCGCCGTCAAAGACGCCGCCAGTGGCCAATATGTCTATGGCAATGCCGCACTCCTGGCATTTTTCCATTGTTCCTTGACTGCCTTGAGAGGCAGTGTTGACGCAGACTGGTTTGAACCCGCAGTGGTGACGGCCTTGCGTGCCGCAGACAAGACACTGCTGGCGCGAGACGAGGCCACACGAAGTGACCACAGCTTCACCTGGCAGGAACAGCGGCGTGAGTTTTCGGTTCTTCGGGTGCCGGTGCCCGTTCCTGCCGGCACCGGCACCTGGGTGGTCAGCGTCTGGCACGATGTCGAGCCTGAGCGCCTCCGCAGCCAGCAATTGAAGGCGGCGTTGGCGCAAATTGAGCAGCAGCAGCTGGCCAACGAGGCCTTGCGCCACGAGTTGTCAGATCAGGCCATGCGGGACCCGGCTTCAGGCTTGTACCGGCGCGCGCACTTTGAAGACCAGTTGCGTCGCGAGGTGGATCTGTCGACCCGCGAGCACCGCGAGTTCGCCATAGTGCTGATCGAAATTGACGCGGATTCGCCGCAGGTGCAGGCCGCAGGCGCGCCAGGCCACCAGCGTATCCTGGACGCGATGGGCCGCCTGCTGCGTAGCGGCACTCGCGCAATGGACGCCTCATGCCGGTTTGACGAACGGCGTTTTGCGGTGCTGTTGTCTGGTGTCGGCTTGGCCACGGCGCACTCGCGCATGGAAGGCTTGCGTCGCAAGTGTGCGAGTCAGATCGTGGTTCACGAAGGTCAGGAACTGGGCTTTACAGTGGCCGTCGGCGTGGCCAGTTTTCCCCACACGGCCAACACGCTGGAAGGGCTCATGCAGTCCTGCGAATCGGCCCTGCAAGAGGCCGAACGGCGTGGTGGCAACCATGTCACCTTGGCATCGATTCGGTTCACTGAGAGAACATAGGCCAACGCGGAACAAGTCGCCACAGGCTGGCCTCTCAGGCGCGAAGCCCCTGCGCCAGCATGCTGACGGCCAGACCCAGCAACAGCACCGCAAACAGCTGTTTCAACCGCTTGACGTTCAGGCGGTGCGCGGTGCGGGCCCCCAGGGGTGCCAAGGTCACACTCGCCAGTGATACCAGCAGCAGCGCCGGCAGGTAAAGGTAGCCGCTGGCGCCGGGCAGGGCGGGTGGCAGTTGCCAGCCGCTGATGGCGTAGCCTGCGGTGCTGGACAGTGCAATCGGAAATCCCAGGGCGGCGCTGGTGCCCACCGCGTGGCGGGGGGACACGTTGCACCAGGTCATGAAGGGCGTGGCCATGAAGGCACCACCGGCCCCCACCAGCCCTGACATGAAGCCGATGCCACCACCCACGGCGGTGCGGCCCCAGGCCCCGGGCATCTGGCGGCCCGGTTTGGGCTTGCGGTCACGCAGCATCTGAACGGCCATGTAGCTCAGAAAGCCGGCAAACAACAGGGCCAGGCCACGGCCTTTCAGCACCGAAAAGGCGCCGGCGCCAGCCAGCAGGCCGCCGGCCACGATGCCCGGCGCCATGGTGCGCGCGATGTCCCAGCGCACGGCACCCAGGCGGTGATGGGCACGCACGCTGGACATGGACGTGAACACGATGGTGGCCATGGCCGTGGCGATGGCCATCTTCACCGCCATGCCCGGGGTCACGCCGCGTTGCGTCAACAGCCAGGTCAGGAACGGCACCATCAGCATGCCGCCGCCGACGCCCAGCAAACCGGCCATGAAGCCCACCACCGTGCCCAGCACCAGCAGCTCGACCACCAGGGCGGGGTCGACGAAGTTCAAACGGAGCCGCCGCTTCTGGTTTTGCCGATTCTTGACTTTGGTGTGCCGTAAGTTGCAGCGTTGCGGTCCAGCGCTTTTGCGTCAACACCCAGCAGTGCCAAGATGGCCTGCCATTCGGCTGTCTGCACCGGGGTGATGGACAAGCGATTGCCTTTGCGCAGCACCGTCATTTCGGCCAATGCGGGTGACGTCCGCATTTCGGCCAGTGACAGCAAGCGGGTCTTGCACAGCAGGCGCACGTCAATCTGCAACCAGCGGGGTGCATCGGGCGGACTCTTGGGGTCGTGGTACGGGCTCTTCGAGTCCCACTGTGTGGTGTCGGCTTGCACGGAACCGGCGATGCAGGCCAGGCCTGCAACACCGGGCTCGGGGCAACTGGAGTGGTAAAAAAGCACGCCGTCGCCGGGCTGCATCTGGTCGCGCATGAAATTGCGCGCCTGGTAGTTTCGAACCCCGGTCCAGGGCAACGTTTGTGCTGGCGCTGCAGCCAGGTCGTCGATGGACGCCTCAGCAGGCTCGCTTTTCATCAGCCAATAGCGGGAGTCGGCCATCGTTGTCGACCGTGGGTCAGCCGCCTTCACAAGGCTTCTGCAAATGTTGGGGTGGGGTGTCCGCCGTGACCCGTGAGCCGCATTCCTGAACCCTCAGGGAAGTTCAGGTGGGCGAGGTCAGCAAGGCTTCGGGTTCGTCTGACGCGAGACGATCACACCTGCCTAGCAATGTCCCAAGCCCTGGCTCATTGAGCATCGGTCCAAGGAAATATAGAGCCCACACAATCACGACGGACGAATTCATTCTAGACCTGCTGGCGCCGCCCGTGTGCGCAACTTGCCGCGCCGGATGTCACAACAACTGACCGTCTTCAGCCAGCGCTTCATCGATGCGGCGAACCAGTGCATCGATGCTGGCGTCGGTATGGGCTGTGTCCGTTTCATCTTGCTGGGTCGCGGTGCCGGTTGGTGGCGTGGCTGGACCCCGTTCGGCCAACTGGTAGGCCAGGTTCAAGGCAGCCAGCACGGCGATGCGTTCGCGCGCGCGCACCTTGCCCGCTTCCTTGATGACCAGCATCTCGCGGTCAACGGCGGTCACGGCGCTGCGCAGCAGGGTTTCGCCGCCATCGGGGCAACCCAGCATGTAGACCTGGCCCAGGATCTGCACCTCGATCTGCTTCATGGCGCTTCACCTTTGGGGCTTTTGGTGGTGTCTTGTGCCTTGGCGGCCGGGGTAGGCTCTTCCTTGCTGGCAGGCAGCCGCTGCAACAGGGCGTCGACACGCGCACGCGCCGCAGCCAGTCGTGAACGCAGACTGTCGCGCTCGGAGGTGACGGCCACCAGCTGCTGGGCAATCAGGGCGGTGGTGCGTTTGAGCTCCTGATGGCGCACCACCAATCGGTCTACCCGCTCCACCACATCGTCAAGCTTGGCCATGCGTTTCCCTTCCCACTATCAAATGATTGTAGAAGCCCCCAGGTCGCAGCAGGCGCGGACGGCACAATCGCTGCAGCGGGGTTGGCGTGCCTGGCAGATGTAGCGGCCATGCAGGATGAGCCAGTGGTGTGCGTCCACCCGGTAAGCCGCCGGTACACGTCGCAGCAGCCCCTGTTCAACCTGTTCCGGCGTCTTGCCCGGCGCAAGACCGGTGCGGTTGCTGACACGAAAGACGTGGGTGTCCACCGCCATCGTGGGTTCACCAAAAGCCACGTTCAACACCACATTGGCCGTCTTGCGACCCACGCCGGGCAGCGCCTGCAGGGCCTCTCGAGCGTGCGGCACTTGCCCGCCGTGTCGCGCCAACAATATTTGGCAGGCCTGCAGCAGATGCCGGGCCTTGCTGCGGTACAGGCCGATGGTGCGGATGTGCTGGGCAATGCCTTCTTCACCCAGCGCCACCATGGCCTGCGGCGTTGGCGCCAGGGCGAACAGCGTGCGGGTGGCCTTGTTGACGTTGATGTCGGTGGCCTGTGCCGACAGCAGCACAGCGGCCAGCAGTTCAAAAACACTGGTGAAGGCCAATTCGGTCTGTGGCCGTGGGTTGGCCTCGCGCAGCGTGGCAAAAAAGGTTTCGATCTGTGCGGGCTTCACGGGCGGGCGTTGTGATCTTCAGGCCTGATCGGCCGCTGCACGTTTGACGCGCGCGCGCGCCAGCGCAGCGTCGATGACGGCTTTTTTGGCGGCCAGCATATCCGGGTCGGTGATGCTGCTGTGCTGTTGAAGGTCAGCCAGTTTGTGCTGTGCCTTGGCGGCCAGCCGCTCCTCGTTTTCCGCCTTGTCCCGCTGCATGCGCTGCTGGTGCCAGGCATAACGTTCACGGGCTTCGTCGGCCTGCGGTGCACTCCAGGCTTGCCAGCCGGTGGCCACACCCGTCACGGCAACCATGCTGATGCAGTCCACTGGGCATACCGGCACACAGAGTTCGCAGCCCGTGCACTGGGCCTCGATAACGGTGTGCATCAGCTTGGATGCACCGACGATGCAGTCTGCCGGGCAGGCCTTGATGCACAAGGTGCACCCGATGCACCAGGCCTCATCGATGATGGCCAGATTTCGTGGGCCTTCGATGCCGCAGGTGGTGTCCAGGGCCAACGCCGCGCGCCCGGTGATGGCCGAAAGCCGCTGTATGCCTTCTGCGCCGCCCGGTGGACAGCGGTTGATTTCGGCCTCGCCGTTGGCCATGGCCTGTGCGTAGGCCTTGCAGTCCGGATAGCCGCAGCGTGTGCACTGCGTCTGGGGCAAGGCGGCATCAAGCCGATCCGCCAGGGTGCTGGCGGGCTCCAAGGGTGACGGGCGATCAGCTCGCGCAAGATCAGGCGGGGACACGCGACGATTATCACGGCGGCTGCAGCCCGCTGCAGTCCGCTACCGATTTTGCAGAAGCGTCGCGGAAAGACCCGCGGCGATCCGTGTTGTCAGCGCGACGCTCGCCGTGACGTGGGCGCAGCCTTGGCCTTGCGTGCGGCGACCGCCGGGCGAGCTCGTTGGGCTGCAGGCTTGGCGGCGGGTTTGGCCACTGGCTGGGCCAACGCCATGGTCGCAGCGCGTGGCGCGGACTTTCTGGCGGCCTTGGCCGCAGGTGACTTTTCGACCGACTTGACCGCGTCGAACCGGGCAATGAAACGGCGCACTTCGGGGTAGACCTGCTCGCGCCAGCGCTTGCCCGAAAAGATGCCGTAGTGGCCGGCGCCCATGGCGTCATAGTGGAACTTCTGCGATGCCGGAATGGCGCTGCACAGGTCTTGTGCGGCGCGGGTCTGGCCTGCACCCGAGATGTCGTCCAGCTCACCTTCTATGGTCAGCAGCGCGGTGCCGCGGATGTCCTGCGGGCGCACCGGCTCACCCTTGACCACCCAGCTGCCGTTGACCAGTGCAAAGTCCTGGAATACCACCTTGATGGTGTCCAGGTAGTACTCCGCCGGCATGTCCAGCACGGCGTTGTACTCATCGTAGAACTGCCGATGCGACTCGACGCTGCTGTCGTCGCCCCGCATCAGGTCCAGGAAGTAGTCGTAATGACTGTTCATGTGACGGTCGGGGTTCATGGTCACGAAACCGGCGTGCTGCAAGAATCCCGGGTACACGCGGCGCCCGGCAGCCGGGAAGTTCTGCGGCACGCGGAAGATCACGTTGTTCTCGAACCAGCTGTGCGGCTTGGTGGTGGCCAGGTTGTTGACCGAGGTGGGGCATTTGCGGGCGTCGATGGGGCCGCCCATCATGGTCATGCTCAGGGGAGTCTTTTCGCCTCGGCTGGCCATCAGCGACACCGCAGCCAGCACCGGCACAGTGGGCTGGCAGACCGAGATCACATGCACCTGCTCTCCGCAATGGCGCAGGAATTCCTGCACGTACTCCACGTAGTCGTCCAGGTGAAAGGGGCCATGGTCAGCCGGCACCATGCGCGCGTCGGTCCAGTCGGTGATGAACACCTTGTGATCGTGGAGCAGACTTTTTACGGTGTCGCGCAGCAGGGTGGAGTGGTGGCCTGACAAAGGTGCCACCACCAGTACGGTGGGTTGCGTTTTCATGCGCGAAAGCGCGGTGGGGTTGTCCGTGAAGCGCTTGAAACGCAACAGCCGGCAGAACGGCTTTTCAAGTGCGACCTGTTCCTGAACCGCCACTTCAACGCCGTCCACTTTGGCCGAGGTGATGTTGAAGGGGGGCTTTTCGTACTCCTTCGCCAGCCGGTGAAGCAGGTCGAAGCCGGCCGACATGCGTTGCGCCAGCGGCGTGTGTGCAAACAGCGACATCGGGTGGTCGTACAGCTTGGCGCTGGCGCTGGCGAACTCGGAAAACGGCGACATCAAGGCGCGCTGGGATTCATATAGCTGGTACAGCATGTCGGTTTTCTTTCAAAGACGACGACGCACTACACGCAGTGGTGAAACTGCGCCAGCGTCGACAAACGGGGTCAGCAATTGCAAGGCATACAAAAATGCTGCGATGCAGCAAATATGCCACAGACGCACCACAAAGGGTATTGGGACAACGCCCTAATGTTGCAAGCTATGCCCGACGCGAAGCCCGCAAAAGGGGCATCGACGTCATCTACATCACCTGGGACAGCGCGGCGACCACGCTGGCCATGTTGCGGCTGTTGATGGCGGCCACGCAGATTCGGCCGGAATCGACGCCGTAGACAGCAAACTCGCCGCGCAAACGTTCCATTTGCGTTTTGGACAGCCCGGAGTAGCTGAACATGCCCTTCTGCGTGGTGATGTAGCTCAGGTCGCCTTTGACGCCGGCTGCCGTCAGGCCTTGCACCAGGCTGGTGCGTGCGGCACGGATGCGGTTGCGCATGCCGGCCAGTTCTTCTTCCCACAGCGCACGCAACTCGGGCGTCTGCAGCACGGTGGCCACCACCTGGGCGCCAAACGTGGGCGGGTTGCTGTAGTTGGTGCGGATGACGATCTTCAGTTGCGACAGCACCCGCGCGCATTCGTCTTGGCTGCTGCAGACCACGCTGAGTGCACCCACCCGCTCGCCGTACAGCGAAAAGCTCTTGGAAAACGAGGTGGCTACAAAAAAGGCCTGCCCGGTGGCGACAAAACACTGCACGGCCGCGCCGTCTTCGGCAATACCCAGGCCAAAGCCCTGGTAGGCCATGTCCAGAAACGGCACCAGACCGCGGCTTTGGCAGGCTTGGGCCACCTGTTCCCACTGTGCCGGGCTGATGTCACAGCCGGTAGGGTTGTGGCAGCAGGCGTGCAACACCACCACGGTGCCGGCGGCGGCGCCGTTCAGCGCGGCCAGCATGGCGTCAAAGCGCACACCACGGGTCTGCGGGTCGTAGTACGGGTAGGTGCCGACTTCAAAACCGGCGTTGCTGAATAGCGCGCGGTGGTTTTCCCAGCTGGGGTCGCTGATCAGCACGGTGGCCTGTGGGTTCAGGCGTTTCAGGAAGTCCGCCCCCACTTTCAGGCCGCCCGTACCGCCCAAGGCCTGAATGGTCGCCACACGCGCCGAGGTCACGGGCTCGCTGTCGGCGCCAAACACCAGGTGTTGCACAGCCTTGTCATAGGCCGCGATGCCATCGATGGGCAGGTAGCCCTTGGCCTTGGGCGACGCCATCAGCTGCTTTTCGGCCATGGCCACACAGCGCAGCACGGGCAATTTGCCCTCGTCGTCGAAGTACACCCCCACGCCCAGGTTGATCTTGCCGGGGCGGGTGTCCGCGTTGAACTGCTCGTTCAGACCCAGGATTGGGTCGCGGGGGGCCATTTCGACGGCGGAA
>JAHECB010000449.1 GCA_024641925.1 Betaproteobacteria bacterium | reverse complement strand
GGTGTTTGCGCTGGGTGCATTTCTGGCGGGCCTGGGCGGCGCACTGCAACTGCCGCGTGAACCCGCCAGCCTGGAGCTGGACCTGCTGACCATCGGCTCGGCCTTTGTGGTGGTGGTGGTGGGCGGCATGGGGTCGATCCCGGGCGCTTTTGTCGCTGCCCTGCTGATTGCCGAACTCAAGGCCATCTGCATCTGGCTGGGGCTGGTGGACATCGGCGGCTTCGAGATTTCCTTTTCCAAGCTCACGCTGGTGGTTGAATTTCTGGTCATGGCGGTCGTGCTGGTGGTGCGCCCCTGGGGCCTGCTGGGCCGCCCGCAAGCTGCCAGCCGCCATGCGTCTGCGGCCGAGGCGCCCCTGCTGCAGCCCGGCCGGCGCAGCGCCATCGCCAGCGTGGTGCTGGTGCTGGCCCTGGTCAGCCTGCCCTGGGTCACCGCCAGTTCGCCCTATGTCACCGTGCTGGCCATCGAGCTGCTGGTGGCCGCCTTGTTTGCCGTCAGCCTGCACTTCATCATGGGCCCGGGCGGCATGCATTCTTTTGGCCATGCGGCCTACTTCGGCCTGGCCGCTTATGGCGCGGCCCTGCTGGTGACCAAGGCTGAATTGCCGATGGAAGCCGCACTGCTGCTGGCGCCGCTTGCGGCCGCAGTAGGCGCGCTGGTGTTCGGCTGGTTCTGCGTGCGCTTGTCGGGTGTGTACCTGGCGATGTTGACGCTGGCTTTTTCGCAGATTGCCTGGGCCGTGGCCTTCCAGTGGGACAGTGTCACCGGCGGCAGCAACGGCATCAACGGTGTCTGGCCGTCACCCTGGCTGGCCGACAAACGCGCCTTTTATCTGCTGACGCTGGCGCTGGTGGTGGGCGGCATCTGGCTGCTGCGCCGGGTGCTGTTTTCGCCATTTGGTTACGCCATGCGCGCAGGCCGCGATTCACCGCTGCGTGCTGATGCCATCGGCATCGACGTCAACCGGGTGCAATGGATGGCCTTTGTGCTGGCCGGCACCGTGGCCGGCGTGGCGGGCGCGCTGTATGTCTTTTCCAAAGGCAGCATTTCGCCGGAAGGTCTGCACGTCAGCAAAAGCATCGACGGCCTGGTGATGGTGCTGCTGGGCGGTGTGCAGACCCTGGCCGGGCCGCTGGTGGGGGCTGTCAGCTTCACCTGGCTGCACGACACGGTGGCGCGCAACACCGAATACTGGCGCGCCATGCTGGGCGGCATCATCCTGCTGCTGGTGCTGCTGTTTCCGCAGGGCATTGCAGGTTATGCGCAGCGTTTGTTCATGCGCTCAAAGCAGGACGCCACATGAACAACGCATCCCCGCTGCTGTCGGTGCGTGGCCTGGGCAAGTCCTTTGGGGGCAACCGCGCCGTGGACGGCATCGACTTCGACATTGCCCGCGGTGAACTGCTGGCCTTGATCGGCCCCAACGGCGCCGGCAAGTCCACCACCTTCAACATGGTCAACGGCCAGTTGCCGGCCGACAGCGGCTCCATCCAGCTGGACGGCACCGAACTGGTGGGCCTGCAGCCGCGCCAGATCTGGAAACGCGGTGTGGGCCGCACCTTCCAGATTGCCGCCACCTTTGCGTCGTTGTCGGTGATAGAAAACGTGCAGATGGCGCTGCTGTCGGCCGACAAGAAGCTGTATTCGCTGTTCAGCAGCGCCGCCACCCACCGCCGCGACGATGCCCTGGCGTTGCTGGCGCAAGTGGGCATGGCCGAACAGGCCGACCGCCCCTGCAGCGTGCTGGCCTATGGCGACGTCAAACGGGTTGAACTGGCCGTGGCGCTGGCCAACAGCCCGCGCCTGCTGCTGATGGACGAGCCCACCGCCGGCATGGCGCCGCGTGAACGCAACGAACTGATGGAACTGACCAAGCGCCTGGTGGTGGAACGGCAGCTGGCCGTGCTGTTCACCGAACACAGCATGGACGTGGTGTTTGCCCACGCGGACCGTGTCATCGTGCTGGCGCGCGGGCGCTTGATTGCAGCCGGCAAACCCGCCGAGATCCGTGACCACCCGCAGGTGCAGGAGGTCTACTTCGGCACGGGCAAAACCTTTGAACGAAAGCCTGCGGCATGAGTGACC
>JAHECB010000448.1 GCA_024641925.1 Betaproteobacteria bacterium | reverse complement strand
TCAAAGGCGTGGGCGTCGCGCAAGGCCTGTTCGACGGCCGCCATGACCACGTCGGGTTCATAAACCGGGTCCACCTTCACCTTCAAGCCGATCTGGAAATAGCTGGCGCTGTGGCTGAGCAGCCGCAGCGGCACGTGCGGGTCGCCACTGGCACGCAGCGCCGCCAGCAGGTTGTCCCACACCGGGTTGCCCGGCCCCAGCACCACACCTTCAGCGCCGGCCACCGTGACACACACGGTGGGTCCGACCGGCAATTGCAGCACGGCGGCCTGCGCCTTGGCCACGCCGGCATAGGCACGCGCGAAGTCTTCGTAGTCCAGCACCGACACCGCACGCCCCAGCGTGCGGGTTTGCAGCGGCACACTTTGCCGGGCGGTTTCGGGCCCCTCGGGGTCGGTGCCGCCCAGCGCGGGCATCGGGTTGGCCACACTCTTCAGGCCCAGCGGGCGCGACGCTGGCTGGGTCAGCGTTTCGGCGCGCACATTGCCCGCCACGCCCAGGCCCTTGCGCAGCGTGGCCTGCAGGTTGTTCTGGCCGCTGTCGGCACGCCGGCCGCGCTGGCCGTCGCCAAACTGTACCCATACGCGGCCCTGGGCGTCGGTGTCCAGCGTGTAGCTGCGGTCGTTGGCGCCGGCGCCATACAGCGAGCGTTGTGCGGACCAGGCCACACCCCCCACGCGCACGGTGAGGGCCGCTTCAGCACCCGATTCGGTAGCGGCCGCGCGGTAGGTCAGCGGTGCGTGCCTCAGCTCAAAGCGCTGGAAGGCCATCGCTGCGTTGCCATCGCCCAGCACCTGCGTAACCGTTTCGCCGTGTGAGGCCGCCGCCACGTTGCCATAAACCACCGTGCCTTCACGCTGCAACGGCTCGGGCAGCGGCGGGGTGATGACCAGGGTGGCACCGTCGGCCGGGTCGGCCGCTGGCGTGGCCAGGACCAATGTGCAGGCATGCACCAGCATGTCGCCCCCGGCCGCTCGCGGGCCTTGCACGATCAAGCGGCGGCCGGGCTGCAGGCCGGCCACATCGGCCGCGACCTGCACGCTGTTGCCCTGCAGCGGCGTGCTGATGGGCGCACGCGCCTGCGCCAGCACTTCGTTGCGTGCAAACACGGCCGTCTCACGCACCGCGTCGTCAAACAGCGACAGGTTCTGGCCCGACAGCGACAGGTAGCTGGACTTGCCCGACAGCGCAAACTCGGCACGTGAACTGTGGGTCACAGCCGACACACGGTACAGCTCGACATAACTGCCCTTGTCCAGCAGCGCCAGGCTGCCAGGCACGATGCCGGTGTATTCGCGGTCCAGGCTGACGCGTTTGCCCGCGCGGCCAGGAAACACCCGCGCCGGCACCGGCGCCTTCAGCACGCTGACCTGCAACAGCGCCGCGCTGGTGACCTGGTCAACGCCCTGTTCCGCCGCCAGGTACAGGCGCTCGACCGCACCGCCCACCACACCCGCAAAGGCCGCAGCCACGCCCACACCGGCGCGCAACTCGGCCACGGTGGTCTGCACCAGTTCACCCTGCAAGACCGCATCGGCACCGCCCTGGCGCAACAGCGTCGACAGCTGGCCGGCCAGGGCCTGCACAGGCTGCGCGATGTCGCCGGGCAGGTTGCCGCTGTTCAGTGCGATGGCGATGGCGCCCACATCGGCCAGCGAGCCTGCTGCCTGTTCCAACGCGTCACGCAGCGCCGTTTCATCAGCCAGCAGCGCAACCACCAGCGGCGCCACACGCGGGTCGCTGCCCAGCACCAGGGCCGTGATGGCGTGCGGCAGCGCCCCGCGCGCGGCCTGGGCTGCCGCTTCAAAGGCATCACACACCGACGCCGCCGTGGCGCCGGGCAGGCGAGGCGCCAGCGCCAGCACCGGTTCCATGTGGGCGTGCGCGGCTGCAGCGGCAGCCGTGGCCACGGCGGCTTCAAAACCACCGGCCGTGCTGGCGCGAAACTGCAGCCCGGCGTCGAGCAGCCGACCGCCGGTGCCTTGCACTTGGCTCAGCGCCCGTTCAAAGGCCAGCGTGAAGTCGGTCAGCGCGGGCATGAGGTCAGCTCCCGGTCCCGTTGAGGGCATTGGTCAGGCCGCTGACAA
>JAHECB010000246.1 GCA_024641925.1 Betaproteobacteria bacterium | reverse complement strand
GGCCCACGAAGTGGCGCTGCCGGAATTCGAAATCGATTCCCAGGCCGTCAACTGGTCGCAGTTTGCCGAGTTTGTGCTGGACCAGGGATATGACCGGCCGGAGCTCTGGACCGACGCCGGCTGGGCCTGGGTGCAGACCCAGCAGCGCCGATCGCCCTTGCATGTGGAGCAGGTGCGCGGCGGTGTGCTGGTGCGACGTGGTCGCGTTGTGCAACGCGCGGCGCCGGGCCAGGCGGCCTTGCACGTCAGCCGCTTTGAAGCCCAGGCCTGGTGCCAGTGGGCCGGCCGGCGCCTGCCCACCGAGCCGGAATGGGAGCTGGCCGCCTGCACCGCCCAGTCCCGCGGGTTTGTCTGGGGTGACGTGTTTGAATGGGTCGCCGGCAGCGCACGCAACTGGCCCGATGCCGGGCCGGTGCCGCCGGGCGATCTGGACTCCCTAGAATCGCGCCCCGTTAGAGCGTGCCATCCCAGCGGTGTCTTGCGCGGCGGCTCGTTTGCCACGCGGGCGCGCTGGCGGCACCCCAAGGCGCGCCGGTTTGCCGCGGTCGCCGCCGACCGCCTGTTTGCGGGCTTTCGCAGCTGCGCGGTCTGAGTTCGCCGCCCGAACCTGCTCCATCTCGGCGCGCTGTATCGGGTTCATACCGGCTGTTGCAAACAACCTGAAAGGTGTGTCATCAAGCCCATGACTTCTTATCTCCAAAAAATGACTTTCTCTTCATGGCGTCTTGCGCGCCCAGGCTTTGGCGTGAATGCCGTGTTGATGACCGGGCTGCTGCTGGCCGGTGCGGCACAGGCGCAGAGTGACAACACCCAGACGGTGGTCATCAGCGGTTCCATCGTCGAACGCACCGTGGCCGACGCGCCCTACGCCATCACGGTCATTGACCGCCAGGCGCTGCGCAGCGCCGGGCCGCTGTTGAACCTGAGCGAGGCGCTGGGCAGTGTGCCGGGGCTGGTGGTCACCAACCGGGGCAATTACGCACAAGACCTGCAGATCAGCTCCCGCGGTTTTGGTGCACGGGCCACTTTCGGCGTGCGGGGCATCCGCTTGCTGACCGATGGCATCCCGGCCAGCGGCCCCGACGGCCAGGGCCAGGTGTCGCACTTCGACCTGGCCGGCGCCGAGCGGGTGGAAGTTTTGCGCGGCCCGTTTTCAGTGCTGTACGGCAACAGCTCGGGTGGCGTCATCTCCTTGATCAGTGCACCTGTGAAAAGTGCGGCCGTTGAGCTGGCCGCCGACGCCGGCAGCTTCGGCCTGCGCCAGTTGCGTGTACAAGGCCAGGCCCCGTTGGGCGAAGGCTTCAGCCTGCGCGCCAATGCCGCCGCCATGGACATTGACGGCTACCGTCCCAACAGCCAGGCCGAACGGCGCAGCGCCAACCTGCGGCTGGGTTTTGACCGGGCCGGCACGCTGTTGGGCCAGCCGGGCAGCCACTCGCTGGTGGTGCTGGGCAGTTATCTGGACCAGCCGGCACAAGACCCGTTGGGCCTGAGCCGCGCCCAGTTTGACGCTGACCCGCTGCAGACCACCTCGGTGGCGTTGCAGTTCAACACCCGCAAGACCACCCGCCAAAGCCAGCTGGGCGCCAATTACCGCTGGCGGCTGGACAACGGCGCGCTGCGTGAGCTGAGTGTGTCGGCCTATGGCGGCACACGTGCCATCACGCAGTTTCTGGCCATTCCCGCCGGCACCCAGGGCAACCCGCGCCATGGTGGTGGTGTCATCGACCTGGACCGGGCCTACGAAGGGGCGCAGTTCAGCCTGCGTTTTGCCTGGGACCAGCTGGGCCTGGTGCTGGGCGCCAACAGCGACCGCCAGCGTGACACGCGGTTGGGTTACGAAAACTTCACCGGCACCGGCGCCAGTCAGGTGCTGGGCGTGCAGGGCCGGCTGCGCCGCGACGAGGTCAATCGCGGCCAGACCGACGACGCCATCGCACAGCTGGAATGGGACTTCAGCCCCGACTGGCTGGCCAGCGCCGGTGTTCGCTCGGGCCGCGTGAAGATGTCGTCGCAGGACAACTACCTGAGCAACGGTGACGACGCCGGCAACCGCAGCTACAGCTACACCAACCCGGTGCTGGGCCTGCGCTGGCGGGCCATGCCGGGCCTGAACCTGCACGCCAGCGTGGCGCGCGGTTTTGAGTCGCCCACGCTGACCGAACTGGCCTACCGCGCCGACGGCAGCAGCGGTTTCAACGACGCCTTGGCTGCACAAGACAGCCGCCAATGGGAATTGGGCGCCAAGTGGCGCAGCGCGGCGCTGCAGGCCGATCTGGCGCTGTTTGAAGCGCGGGCGGCGAACGAAATCGGCGTGGCCACGAATGCAGGTGGTCGCGCGGCCTACCAGAACGTGGGCGCCACGCTGCGCCGCGGGGCGGAGTTGTCGCTGGGCCTGCCTTTGACCGCCACGGTCAGCGCCAGCCTGAACGCCAGCTGGCTCGACGCCACCTACCGTGACGGTTTCCTGGCCTGTGCCGGCATCCCCTGTTCAGCGCCCACGGTGCCGGTGCCGGCCGGCAACCGCATAGCCGGCACGGCCCGCCAGGCGGCATCGGCCGGGCTGACCTGGCGCAGTCCGGGCTGGGGGCAGTGGGGCGTGGACGTCAACCAGGCGGGCAACACGGTGGTCAACGACCTGAACACCGATGCCGCGGCCGGGTACGCAACACTGGGTCTGCGCTGGCAGCACCAAGTGGCGCTGGGCGGCGGATGGCGCGGTGAATGGCTGGTTCGTCTGGACAACGCGACGGACCGGCGCTACGCGGGCAGCGTGATCGTCAACGACGGCAACGGGCGGTTTTTTGAAACTGGTGCGCCGCGCAGCTGGCTGGTGTCGCTGCGGGTGTTGATGCCCTGAGACCCATCCATGACCAGAGCCCTTGAGCCCATGCCAGCGTCTGCTGCCGCTCAGCTTGCCGGTTCTGCAGCCGCCTTGCGCGGCGCCCGAAAGTGCCACCACGGCAGGGCCTTGGTCAAGGACAGCACCTGCCCGGGCTGCGCCAGTTCATAACCCGGCAGGGCGGTGACGGCCTGGTGCCAGTCGGCGTGCTCCAGCGCACGGCGCAAGGCCAGCACGGGTGCGGTTTCCAGCGCCTGCGCCAGACAAACCAGAAAATAGTTGTCCTGCGCCAGCGGCACAAAGTCCAACCCATAGGCCTGTGCCGCTGCGGCCACGCCCAGGCCGGCATCGGCCAGCCCCGCCGCCACGGCGGCGGCCACGGCGGTGTGGCTGTCTTCGGTGCAGGCGCTGTGCAGCTGTTCGGGCACCAGGCCGGTCTGCGCCAACAAATGTTGCGTCAGCAGCCAGGTGGCCGAGCCCGGTTGGCGCTGCGCAAACCGCGCCCGGGCCAACACCACGTCGGCCAAGTTTTGCAACGCACCCGGGTTGCCCGGCGCCAGCATCAGCCCCTGCAGGCGGTGGTTGCAGCCGATCAGCTTGTGGCGTCCGGGCTTGAGCAGGGGCTTCAGGTGACGGGCAAACAGTGCGCTGCCTTCGGGCGGCAGCGGCGGCACGTGAAAACCGGCCACGGTGCAGCGGCCTTCGCTGAGCGCGCGCAAGGCGTCCAGGCTGCCGGCAAACCGCAGGTCGATGTGCAGGCGTTGTGTGGCACGAGCGGTGTCGCGCAGCGCAGGCAAGGCCAGGTCATGGCTGGCGTACAGCGTCAGCACCTGTTGGTCGCCGTCCAGCGCTTCGTCCAGCACCCGTTCCAGTTCGGCACGCAATGCTTCGATGTGGGGCGTCAGTCGGACCCGGGCGCGGGTTTCGGCCCACAGCAGCCGCTCGGCGAAGGGCGTCAACCGAGCGGGCTGCCCCTGCGACCAGGTCACCAAGGTCTCGCCCAAGGTGTCCTGCCACTGTTTCAGCGCGCCCCAGACATGGCGGTAGCTGGCGCCCAGGTGTCCTGCAGCGCGCTGGATGGAGCCGTGTTCATGCACCGCCTGCAGCAGGTCGAACAAGGGGTTGTGCACAGACGCACCCTGCTGGCCGCGCCTCTCAAAGCTGTACTGCAGGTGAACTCCACGCGCTTTCATGAGGTTGATGTTGCCATGCGGGATCGCCGCGGTCAGCGGGCAGCGCCTGTGGGGCTGATCAGCTGCCTTGCGGGCTGCGGGCTGAGCACAGCGCTGAACCGGGAACCCCGGGCGGCGACAATCACCATCGGGACGAGCGCAAAAACGCACGGTCAGCCGGCCGTGCGGGACAGCAGGCTTCTTTCAATCAACGGAGATCCACAATGACCTACTGTCTAGGCGTCCTGCTGCCGGCGGGCCTCGTGATGGCCTCGGATTCACGGTCCAACTCGGGCGTGGACCAGGTGACCCTGGTGAAGAAGCTGGCGGTCTTTGAACAGCCAGACCAGCGTGTGGTGGTGGTGCTGTCGGCCGGCAATCTGGCCACCACACAGGCGGTGGTGACGGAGCTGCGCGAAGCCGCCGGCAGCGGCCAGGAGGGCCAGGATATCCACGTCATGCGGACCATGTTTGATGCCGCCTCGCTGGTGGGCAAGAAGCTGCGTGAGGTGCTGTCGCGCGACGCTGAATATGTGCAGCCCTTTGGCGACCCCCATGGCAGCTTCCTGGTGGGCGGCCAGATCGCAGGCGAACCGCCGCGCCTGTTTCAGATCTATTCGGCCGGCAACTTTGTCGAAGCTTCTGAGCGTTCCCAGTTCATGCAACTGGGCGAGACCAAATACGGCAAGCCGATCCTGGACCGCGCGCTGGGCAGCACCAGCAGCCTGGACGAAGCCGCCAAGCTGTCGCTGCTGTCCTACGATGCCACCATGCGCAGCAACCTGTCGGTGGACGCGCCCATTGACTTGCTGCGTTACGCTGCCGGCAGCCTGTCGGCGCGCAACCTGGTGACTTTTCAGAAAGACGATGCCTACTGGATGGATTTGCGTCAGCGATACGCCGATGGATTGACCGAACTCGTCGCGCGCATACCGCCACCACCTTCCAGGGCGTGAGCGTGCACAAGATCGCCATCGCTGCACGCGAACAACCGGCTGACGGCGCAGACGCCCTGGCAGGCGAGGTTGAGCTGTCACCTGTGTTTTGACCAAAATGTGATGGTGCCGTACGGGCGCGGCCTGCACCGTGCGTCACTGCTGGACGTGTCGCTGCTACTGCAGGACATGAGTTTTGGCGCTCTGTCGACCTTGACCAAGGTAGTGCTGGCGCCAGGCGCCGGGCTGGCGTGGATGACTTCCGCTTGGACGGCTGCTGCGGTCGATGCCGCGGGCGTCGCTGGCACGTCGACCCGCCAGGCGTTCAGCCGCCTGGCGGCCACGCCGACAGCGGCCGGAGGCGGTGTCCTGGACAGCGCGTTAGCCAGTCCATGCCGCTGACGCGGGCACATCAAGGGGCTTGCGCCGGGCTATGCTTGAAGCCTTCGAAGACCGAGCAGCCCCATGGACAACGTTGACCTTCAAGTCCTGCGCCAGGTCGCCCAATGGCATGGCGCCGGCCACGGCGTGGTGCTCGGCACCATCACCCGCACCTGGGGCTCGGCGCCGCGCCCGGTGGGTTCGCTGGTGGCGGTGCGCGGCGATGGCCAGATTGCCGGCTCGGTCTCGGGCGGCTGCATTGAAGACGACCTGATCGACAAGGCGCGTGCCGGCGTGCTGGCCGGCGGTGTGCCGCAGGTGCTGCGTTATGGCATCGACGCCGACGCCGCGCACCGCTTCGGCCTGCCCTGTGGCGGCCTGATCGAACTGGTTCTGGAGCCGGTGCAGCCGCACACGCGGCTGACCGAACTGCTGCAGCGCCTGGACGATGGCCAGCGGGTGCGCCGGGTGCTGACCTTGGCCACGGGCGAGGTGCAACTGTCCGATGCCGGCGCCGCTGATGAACTGCTGCTGGACGACCATACCCTGACCACGCACCACGGCCCCAGCTGGCGGCTGCTGATGATCGGCGCCGGCCAGATGACGCAGTACCTGGCCGAAATGGCGCAGGCCTTGGGCTACCAGGTGCTGGTGTGCGACCCGCGCGAGGAGTACACGGCCGACTTTGCTGTTGCCGGCGCCACGCTGCTGCGCGGCATGCCCGACGATGTGGTGAACGAATTGAAGCCCGACGGCCACACCGCCATCATCGCGCTCACCCATGACCCCAAGCTGGACGACCTGGCCTTGATGGAGGCACTGCGCTCGCCGGCGTTTTATGTGGGCGCCATCGGTTCCCGGGTGAACCAGAGCAAGCGCAAGGATCGGCTGAAGGAACACTTCGGCCTGACCGATGTGCAATTGGCTCGTCTGCATGGGCCGGTGGGCCTGAAAAACGGTGCGCGCACGCCGGCTGAAATTGCCGTCAGCATCCTGGCGGAGTTGACGGCCGTGCGTTATGGATTCCGGGTGCCCGAACCGGTGCTGGTGTCGGCTGCCGCCGCACCGCCTGCGGCCGAAAGCGGCTGCGTGGTTTGAAGTTGAACCGCGCTGCTGCGGTGAAGCTCAGCCGCCGCCGCGCTGCATGAACAGGTCGAAGTAGCGCTGAAACACCAGCCGCTGTTCCGCGGTGGTGCCTTGGTAATCGAAGTGCACCATCATGCGCGGCATGGTCATCAGCGCAATGCGCCGGGGCGGCAGTTCCTGCCATTGAAGATTCAGATGGCCGCTGCCCACGGCCACGGTGGCTGACAGTTCACCCTGCAAAGTCAGCACGGCGTCGCGCACGGCCCCGGGCAAGGCGCGGTGCCAGTCCTGCAGCGTACAGCCGTACTCCAGCTGAAACCGGGGCTCCACAAACGGGGGTGTCATGTGCCCCGGCCCCGCGATGTCGGACGGGTGATCATCACCTCAACCCCCGGCGATGGGCGGCCAGATCGCCAGCACGTCCCCTTGCACCAGGGGCCGCGTGGCGCGGTCGTCCGGGTAGATGTAGACACCGTTGATCAGCACCAGGTGCACCATCTTCATGGGCAATGAAAAGGGCGCGATCACCTGCGCGATGGTGGCGCCTTCTTCCACTTTCAGCGCCATCTGGTTGGCGGTTCGGAATTCAGCCGGCAGGTAGTCGGTGAGTCCGGCGTAGAGCTTGAATGTGATGTCCATGGGCAGAGTCTGTCACGGCAACCCGGATTGCCGGGCTGCCTTTGAAAAGCAGGTCAGACCAGCGCGTGGATATCCTGCGCCTGCGCCCTGGCCAGGTAAGCCTTCATCAACTGCGTGGGGTCCTCCAGCAGCTTGTCTTTCCACTCGCCCAGGTGCACCTGGCCTTCAACCAGGCCGCGCATGACGCCGATGTGCTCGGTCCAGCCGATGCTGTTGCAGCCGATCAGCTGGTCGCCCTTGAACTGCAGGCTCAGGTGCCGGTTCTGGTCGGGTTCGGTCAACGACACATGCTGCCCGCCGGGCACACCCAGCCACTGGCCGAAACTGGTGGAGATCAGACCCAGCGTGTCCAGCACGTTGATCTGGGTGACGCCTGCCAGCACGGCATGCTGGCCCACCATGTTCAGTGCGGCCACGCGGGCCTGGTCGGCGGCGTTGGGCTGGATGGCGCTGACGATGGTGGTGCCGCTGATCTTGTCAAACGCTTCGGCGCAGTC
>JAHECB010000245.1 GCA_024641925.1 Betaproteobacteria bacterium | reverse complement strand
CCGTGACAAGACCCCGCCGGGCCACGTCTAGCCTTGCGCGCGCGCTGTTACGCTTCGGCAGACCACCCCCCCGAATGGGTGGATACAACAACCCTGACCCGGCGGCGGCTGCCTGGACCTGCATGGCTCGGCCCGCCGCAGCTGCCACCACAACGGAGACACTGATGCGTTCCACACCCACCCTGGCTGTTTTCGCCTTGTCGCTTTGCTGCGCAGCCAGCAGCCAAGCTGCAAGCTCACAACCGGACTACCAGGTGCAGGTGCGGCGCACCAGCTACGGCATACCGCATATACAGGCCGCCAACTGGGGCAGCCTGGGCTACGGCTACGGCTACGCCTTTGCGCAGGACAACGTTTGTGTGCTGGCACGCGAGGTTCTAGCCGCCAACGGCACGCAATCCCGCTACTTCGGCAGCGCCACGCTGAACGCGGACCGCGTCTACAAGATGGTCAATTCGCCCGCACGCGTAGAAGCGGCCTGGGCGGTGATCGACAGCGAAACACGCGACCTGCTCACAGGCTACGCCGACGGCTACAACCGCTACCTGCGTGACACCGGGGCCAGCGCGTTGCCGGCCGACTGTCGCGATCAGCCCTGGGTGCAACCCATCACCGGCGCCGACGCGCTGCGTGTGCTGCGCAAGTTGCTGGTGCGTGCCAGCACCGGCAATTTTGTCAACGGGCTGGTGGCCGCCTTTCCACCGGCACCGGCAACGGCCCAGGCGCCATCGGCCCTGCCAGCGACGCTGCTGGCCAGCGCCAAGCTGCCCCCCGTTCAGACGCCGATCATCGACCCGGCCGACCTGCCCGACTTCAGCCCCGAGCGCTTTGGCAGCAACGCCGTGGGGCTGGGTGGCGACCTCACCGGCGGCGGCGGCGCCTTGCTGGGCAACCCGCACTTCCCCTGGTTTGGCATCGAACGCTTCTACGCAGTGCACCTGACGATTCCCGGTCGCTACGACGCCATGGGCGCGTCCATCTTCGGCTTTCCGCTGATCAACATCGGCTTCAACCGCCACGTGGCCTGGAGCCATACGGTGTCGACAGCGCGCCGCTTTGTGCTGCGCGAATTGGCCATCGTGCCCAGCCAGCCGATGAGCTACGTGGTTGATGGCCAGACGGTGTCGATGCAGCCCGAAACGGTCAGCGTCGACGTGCGCCAGGCCGACGGCTCGGTTGTGCCCACCAGCCACACCTTCTGGAGGACCCAGTACGGGCCGGTGGTGGTGCCCACGGGGGGCGCCGGCTGGACCAACAACCGCGCCTATGCGCTGACCGACGTCAACCTGGAGAATTCACGCGCCTTCCGCCAGTACCGCGAAATGGCCACGGCACGCAACCTCGACGAGTTCGCTGCGGTGTTGCGCCGGCATGTCGCTTTGCCGTGGGTCAACACCATTGCCGCCGACAGCGCGGGCAACGCCTTTTATGCGGACATCGGGTCGATGCCGAACGCCTCGAATGCCAAGCTCGCAGCGTGCATCAAGCCCGGACTGTCGGCTGGACTGGCGGCGGCGGCGCGCATTTACGCGCTGGACGGCTCGCTTTCGGCCTGCGACCTGGGTACCGACGCCGATGCGCCCGAGCCCGGCATCTTCGGCGCCGGCAACATGCCGGGGCTGATGCGCCGCGACTTTGTGCAGAACTCGAACGACAGCTATTGGCTGGCCAACCCGGCGCAGCGGCTGGAGGGTTTTTCGCAGATCATCGGCGCCGACGAAAACCGCCCTCAAGGCCTTCGCACCCGGCTGGGCATCACCCAGATCCGCGACCGCCAGGCCGGCAGCGACGGCTTGCCAGGCGCCGGTTTTGGCCGCCAGTGGCTGCAGGACGTGCTGTACGGCAACCGCCATTACAGCGCCGAGATCATGCTCGACGGCGTGCTGCAGGTCTGCGCAGCCCACAACCCCAACGTCACCATTGGCGCCCAGTCGGTGAATGTGGCAGCCGCCTGTGCGGTGCTGGGCAACTGGGACCGCCGCAACAACACCGGCAGTGTTGGCGCGCACCTGTGGACCGAACTGTGGCGCCGCCTCAGCGGGTCGCCCAACGCCATTTCGGGCTTGCCTTCTGTGAGCAACGTGCTGTACGCGGTGCCCTTCGATGCGGCCGACCCGGTGAACACGCCGCGGGGCTTGAATATGGCCTCGACCCTCGTGGCCGCACGGGTGATGGGTGAACTGGCCTACACGGTCCAGTTCTTCACCGACAACGGCATCCCGCTCGACAGGCCTTGGGGCCAGATCCAGTTTGACCAGCGCAACGGCGAAAGCATCGCCATCCACGGTGGTTCGGGCGGCTCGGGCGTTTACAACGCCATCGTCCCCGGCGCGCTGGTGCCGGGTGTCGGCTACACGCCGATCTTCGGCGGTTCGAGTTACATCCAGTCGGTCAGCTTCACACCCAGCGGCCCGCAAGCACAGGCCGTGCTCACCTACTCACAGTCCAGCGATCCGGCCAACCCGCACTACGCCGACATGACCAGGCTGTTTTCGAACTACGGCTGGGTCAGCCTGCCGTTTGCCGAAGGTGACATCCGGCGCGACCCGAACCTGACGGTGCTGAAACTGCGCGAAAAACGTTGACACCCAACCACAGCAGCGCCGTGCGAGCAACACGTTCAGGCCGAACCGCCCGCTGGCAGCGCCAGGAAAAAGCGAACCATCTCGGCCGACGCATCAGGGCCGTTGCCGTCGGTGAATGAACCCTGCGCACTGCCGCCTGACCACGCATGTCCGGCGCCGTGCAGGGCCCAGTGTTCAACCTGCGGTGTGCCCGCCGCGTCGGCATGCACCACACGGCTGAACGCCCGGCCACCGCTGGCCACACCCGTCTGCTGGCTCATCTGCAGCGCACCGTGTGCGTCCAGCACCTGCTGCACGATGTGTGCACCATTGCTGTGGTGCACGGTGTGGTCACGGTCGCCATGGAACACGATGGCCGGCACCGCCTGGGCGGCCTGCTTGCGCGCAGGTGCGCCTTCACGGGTTTGTTTGTTCAGCCCCGGCATGCCGCTGCGGCCCCCTTTCATGACGGTCAGTGCAGATGGGATGTCATGTGCGCTGCCATAGGGCAAGCCGGAATGCACACCCACACCGGCAAACAAGTCAGGGTAGGTTTCGCCCAGCACCAGGGCCATCGCGGCACCGGCCGACAAACCCGCCACAAAGATGCGATGCGGGTCGGCACCATGCTGTTCCGCGGCTTCACGCACGATGCCGGCAATCACGGCGGGCTCGCCCGCACCACTCATTTGGTCTTGCTGCCTGAACCAGTTCCAGCCCCGGGAGGCGTTGGCCTGCGCGGTCTGTTCCGGGTACACCACCAGAAAGCCCTGTTGCTGGGCCAGCAGGTTCATCTGCGTGCCGGCTGCAAAGTCGTCTGCGGACTGGGTGCAGCCGTGCAGCATCACGATCATCGGGCGCGGCACAAGTGGCGCGTTTTTTGAACCTGAATCGGACGGCACAAACACCTTGTAGGTGCGGGTGCCCGCGTGGTTGGTGAACTGGCGGGTCTCGAAAGCACCCTGCTGCCGCCGCGGCGGCGGCGCTGCGTTGACGGCGGTCGGCTGAGGCGTCGGCCCGCTGGCGTCGTGATGTTCGGGCACCACCCGCACCGCCACGTCGATGGTGCCTGCCCTGCTCGAAGTGGGCGCAGCGGAGGCAGCCCCGCCGGCGGCCAGTGCACGCCGGATGGTCTCGGTCACGGTGCGCATCGGGCCCGAGGCGGTGTCGAGCCCGGCGGAAGCCAGCGCCCGTTGGATCGTGCTGTTGATGGCCTCGGCATCAAAGGCCGGCGCGCGGGCGTTGAAGAGCTTTTTCATTGTGCTTTCTGATGCGGTTCAAGGTTCAATGGATTCGGCCAGCCAGCGCCCGTCGCACCGCTGCGCTGGCCTGGAAGGCGCCCAGCACCGTGACGGACTCGATGGCGGCAAGGGCCAGATCGGGCGGCACGTCGTCGGCAATGCGGGCCAGCCCCACCACCTGCACCTGCAGCCGCTGGCCCGCTGCCACCACGGCTTCCAGGTCGGCGCGGCTGAAGTGCTGCAGGCCCACGGTGAGCGTTCGGCGCGCCACCGTCTGCCGCACCGTGTCGGCATGCAGGGCCAGCTGGTTGCGCAGCGCCGTGCGCATCAGATCCGAGCGATTCGAATAAAAGCCTTCCTGCACCAGCAGGTCAACCTGACCGAGGTCGACCACGCCGACATTGACGGTCATCTTTTCGGTTTCGCCCGTGCGCTGCCGGGTTTCCAGGGCCATCGTCATGCTCCCTCTTGCGTTGCGTTAAAGCTCGTTTTGGCTCCAAATGGAATCCAATTGGAATCTCATTGGATTCCAATGGCGTATATATCACTTGAAGCGGCGTTTCGGCAACGCCAGGCCGCCGGGTCAGGGCAGCGCACAGGGGCTGACCGCGACCGGGTGGGCGACAACCCGAAATCGCTGATGCCCCAGCAATCTTCTGTATGCTGATCGCACGCATTCGCTGGTCCGCCGTGCATCAGCGCAACCCTTGTCCCAGCTTCCAGCAGGAGTGTCCGGCCCATGGCGACGTTCATCCAGTCCGACACCCGTGGTGTGTTTGTCATTGCGGCGACGCCGTTCACCGACAGCGGTGCTGTCGACCTGGCAGGCATCGATGCGCTGACGGACTTCTACCTGAGCTTTGGCATCGACGGGCTCACCATCCTGGGCATCATGGGCGAGGCCCACAAGCTCTCGCAGGACGAGTCGATGTCGGTGATGCAGCGGTTCCTGCGGCGCGTCGACGGGCGGGTGCCGGTGATCGTGGGTGCATCGGCCCCGGCCTTCGACCCGATGGTGACCTTGTCGAAGGCAGCCATGGCACATGGCGCAGCGGGCGTGATGATCGCGCCACCGCCCACGGTCAAACACGACGAGCAGTTTTTCAGCTTTTATGCCGGCGCCTGCAAGGCCATCGGGCCCGACACGCCGGTGTGCCTGCAGGACTACCCGGCGGTGACCGGCGCCTACATGTCGGTGCCGGTGTTTTCGCAGATCGTGCAAGAACTGCCCCAGGTGGTGATGCTCAAGGCCGAAGACTGCCCGGGCCTGACCAAGATCTCGCGCATCCGCGCCTTGGAAGCGCAAGGCCAGCGCCGGGTGTCGATCCTGGTGGGCAACAACGGCCTGTTTTACCCGCTGGAGCTGGCGCGGGGCGCCGACGGCGCCATGACCGGTGTGGCCTACCCGGAAATGCTGACCGAGGTGTACCGCGCCATGCAGGCCGGCAACCGCGACCTGGCCGACGACCTCTTCGAGATCTACCTGCCTTTGGTGCGCTACGAGACCCAGCCCGGCGTGGCCCTGGCCTGGCGCAAGGAAATCCTGCGCCGGCGCGGCGCATTGGGTCCGGCCGGCAGCGCCAAGGTGCGTGCGCCGGGTGCGGCCTTGAACACCGATGAACACGATGACTTGAGCCGCATGATGGCCCGCATCGAGACCAAGCTGGCGGCGCTGTCGGCACGCACAGGAGCCCGTTGATGCACTTCGATCTGGTGATCCGCGGCGGCACCGTCGTCAACGCCCATGAAACGCGGTCTGCCGATGTCGGCATCGCCGGTGGTCGCATCGTGGCCGTTGCGCCCGGCCTGCCAGCCGTTGCCGCAGGCGGCCGCGACATCGACGCCAGGGACCATTTGGTGATGCCCGGTGGCATCGACAGCCATTGCCACATCGAGCAGGTGTCTTCCTTCGGCATCCTGTGCGCCGACGACTTCCATTCCGCCACCGTTTCGGCGGCTTTTGGCGGCACCACCACGGTGGTGCCGTTCTGCGCACAGCACCGAGACGATCACATCCCCGAAGTGCTGGCCGACTACCACCAGCGTGCGGCCGAAAAGGCGGTGATCGACTACGGCTTTCACCTGATCGTTGCCAACCCCGACGCACAGACGCTGGCCACCGACCTGCCCGCGGCCATCGACAGCGGCGTGCGCTCGTTCAAGATCTTCATGACCTACGACCGCATGCGGCTGCATGACGAGCAGATCCTGGACGTGCTGGCCACGGCGCGCCGACACGGCGCCCTGACGCTGGTGCACGCCGAGAACCACGGCATCATCAGCTGGCTGGCGGGGCGCATGGTGGGCCAGGGCAACGTGGCGCCGCGCTACCACGCGGTGTGCCACACCCGTTCGTCCGAGGCCGAAGCCATCCAGCGCGTGATTGCCTTGGCCGAAGTGGTCGACACGCCCATCCTGATCGTGCATGTCAGCACCGTTGAAGGCGTGGCCGCCATCCGCGCAGCCCGGGCGCGGGGTGTCAAGGTCTACGGCGAGACCTGCCCGCAATACCTGTTCCTGACCGCCGAAGACATCGACCGCGGCCTGGAAGGCGCCATGTTCTGCTGCTCGCCACCGCCGCGTGATGCCGCCGCACAGCAGGCCTGCTGGGACGGCCTGAAAGACGGCACGCTGGCGGTGTATTCGTCCGACCATGCGCCCTACCGCTATGACGCCACGGGCAAGCTGCCCAAAGGCGAAAAAACAACCTTCAAGGAAATGGCCAACGGCGTGCCAGGCCTGGAGCTTCGGCTGCCCCTGCTGTTCACCTACGGCGTCGGCGCCGGCCGCATCAGCCTGAATGAATTTGTGCAGCTCACGGCCACCCGCCATGCCGAGATCTACGGCCTGGCACCCCAGAAAGGCAGCATCACCGTGGGTGCCGATGCCGACATCGCGATCTGGGACCCGAACCACCGCGTGACCGTGGACGCCGCGCTGCTGCACGACAACACCGGTTACACGCCCTACACCGGGCGCGAGCTGACAGGCTGGCCCGTGCAGGTGCTGTCGCGTGGCGAGTTGCTGATCGACCAGACCGCACAACCCGGCGTCATCCACGCGGCGCGGGGCCGAGGCCGGTTCATCGCCCGGCAGCGCACCGACGCCCTGCAGCCGGCCGATCGCCAGATCCCCGAGATGGCGCAGCTGCAGGCGTGGCAGACGCCGCTGGTGATCTGACAGGCCTCGGATTTCTTTTCGACAACCCTCTGTCCACATCCCGCCATGGCCCGAAAAATCCACATTGCCGCCGCCCAACTGGGCGCTGCCAACCTGTCTGACAGCCGCGAGCGCATGGTGGCGCGCATGCGTGAACTCTTGCGCCAGGCGCATTCGCGGGGCGTGCGCTTCGTGGTGTTCCCCGAGCTGGCCTTCAGCACCTTTTTTCCGCGCTACTGGTACGACGATCAGGCGGAGGTCGATGCCCTCTTTTTTGAGCGCGACATGCCCTCGCCCGTTACCGCACCCTTGTTCGACGACGCCAGGAAATTCGGCATCGGCATGTACCTGGGTTATGCCGAGCTGACCGAAGAGGCGGGCCGCACGCGCCGCTTCAACACCGCCATCACGGTGTCGCCGCAGGGTGAGATCGTGGGCAAGTACCGCAAGGTGCACCTGCCTGGGCATGCCGAGCACAAGCCCGGTGCAGCCTTCCAGCACCTGGAGAAAAAATACTTCGAAGTCGGCGACCTGGGTTTTCGCACCTGGCGGTTGCCGGCTTTGCACGATGCCATCGTCGGCATGCTGATCTGCAACGACC
>JAHECB010000244.1 GCA_024641925.1 Betaproteobacteria bacterium | reverse complement strand
GCGCAGCGCGCTGGTGGCCTTGCAAGACCAGTTCCGTGCCCGCGACACCGCCAAGACCTATGCCGCGCTGGTCTGGGGCTCCTGGCCGGCCAAACTCAAGGTCATCGACCAGGCCTTGCACAAGACGCTGGATGCCGCGGGCGAGCGCCAGGTGCGTGTGGTCGACACCGAACATGCCGACGGGCGCCGGTCGATCACATTGGTACGGGTTGCTCAGCAGCTGGGTGAGTGCACACTCCTGGACGTGATCATCAAGACCGGGCGCACCCATCAGATCCGTGTGCACCTGGCGCATGCAGGCCACGCCATCGTGGGCGACCCCAAATATGGCGACTTTGCGCGCAACAAGGCGATGGCCAAGTCGCAGCGCTTTGACCGCATGTTCCTGCACGCCCGCGACCTGGGTTTTGACCATCCCGCCAGCGGCGAGCGCCTGGCCCTGCATGCGCCCTTGCCGGCAGAATGTGTGGCCCTGTGCCAGGCCTTGGCCCGGTTGCCCCATCCCTCATCTACCCCGTCACCTGCGCCGAAGCGTGGGCCGACCCACTCGCCGTCATGAACCCCAGCCCTTCTCGCCGTTTTGACCTGATCGCCTTCGACTGGGACGGCACGCTGTTCGACAGCACCATGCTCATCGTGCGCTGCATCCAGAACGCCTGCCGCGATCTGGCCTTGCCCGTGCCCAGCGACGCCGATGCCGCCTACGTCATCGGGCTGGGCCTGCATGACGCCTTGAAACACGCTGTGCCCGGCCTGTCGCCCGATCGCTACCCTGAACTGGGCGCCCGCTACCGCCACCATTACCTGGCCAGCCAACATGAACTGGTGCTGTTTGAGGGCACGTTGACCATGTTGCAGGCGCTCAAAGCGCGGCAGCACCTGCTGGCCGTGGCCACCGGCAAGAACCGGCGCGGTCTGGACGACGCGCTGGCGCATTCGCAATTGCAGGGTGTTTTCGACAGCACCCGCACCGCCGATGAAACGGCCGGCAAACCCCACCCGCGCATGCTGCTGGAACTGATGCAGGAGTTGGGTGTGTCGCCCGAACGCACGCTGATGATTGGTGACACCACGCACGACTTGCAATTGGCGCGCAACGCCGGTACCGCCCGTGTGGCCGTCAGTTACGGCGCCCACGAAGTTGAGAGCTTCACCGAATACGAGCCCCTGTTCGTGGCCCACAACACAGGCGAACTGCAAGCCTGGCTGGCGGCCAACGCATGACAGCAACGGCTGAACCCGGCGCTGGCGAAGTGGTCTGCGCCTCGGCCGACCTGGCGGAGCGGGGCGTGGCCTGGGTCTGGGACCTGCTGCAATACGGCCGCCCGGTGCGGGCCTTTGCGCTGCGGTTTGACGGCAGCGTGCGCGCCTACCTCAACCGCTGTGTGCATGTGCCCACTGAAATGGACTGGCAGCCTGGCCAGTTCCTGGACATGGACAAGCGCTGGATCCTGTGCAGCATCCACGGCGCCAGCTATGAGCCGGCCCATGGCCGCTGTGTGGGGGGGCCTTGCGGCAGCGGCCGGCTGACGCCGGTGCCGGTGCAGGAGCGTGATGGTCAGGTGTATTGGTATCCTTCCGCCGATCTCACCCCGGTGCCATTTGACGAACCTGGCCCAGCAACATGAGCACCGACAACAACACGCCATCCCCAGCCTCGCAGGCCGAACCCTTGACAGTGACCGCCGCGGCCCTGTTGGCCGCGCAGGCGCAACAGGCCCGCAGCCAGAAGCTGGAATCCACCCTGGAACGGGTCGCCGGTGAATTGCTGCGCGAGCGCCGCAACGACCGCCGCTGGCGCAATTTTTTCCGGCTGGCCTGGCTGCTGCTGATCGGCGCCCTGCTGTGGATGGCGTTTTCGCGATCCCAGCTGCCCAGCACCGCGGGCGTACCCCACACCGCCTTGGTGGAGCTGCGCGGCGAAATCAGCACTGACAGTGCGGCCAGCGCCGAAAACCTGATCTCGTCGCTCACCAGCGCGTTTGAAGACAGTGACTCGCTCGCGGTGGTGCTGCGCATCAACTCGCCTGGTGGCAGCCCGGTTCAAAGCGGCATCGTCTATGACGAAATCAAGCGCCTGAAGGCCAAACACAACAAGAAGCTGTATGCCGTGGTGGAAGAGATGGCGGCCTCAGGCGCCTACTACATCGCTGTGGGCGCTGACCAGATCTACGTCGACAAGGCCAGCATCGTGGGCAGCATCGGCGTGCTGATGGACGGTTTTGGTTTTACGGGGCTGATGGACAAGCTGGGTGTCGAACGGCGCTTGCTGACGGCGGGCGAAAACAAGGCCATGCTGGATCCGTTCAGCCCGGTCAACCCCGAACACGTGGCCAAGGCCAAGGCGATGATTGCGCAGATCCATGGTCAATTCATTGCCGTGGTCAAGGAAGGGCGCGGCGCGCGCCTGAAAGAAACCCCGGACACCTTTTCGGGCCTGTTCTGGAACGGCGAAGAATCCGTGCGCCAGGGGCTTGCCGATGGCCTGGGCAGCCTGGACTACGTGGCGCGTGAAGTGGTCAAGGCCGAGGACATCGTGGACTACACCTTGCACGACAACGTGGCCGAACGCCTGGCCAAGCGCTTTGGTGCGTCGGTGGGCGCTGGCGCCATGCGTGCGCTGCGCGAACTGGCGCCGCTGAAGTGAACACCGTGCCCGAAACGGTGCCGCTGGGCGAGCGGCTGCAAGTGGTCGCCCAGTACCTGTTGCCGCAACGGAGTCTGACGCGGTTGATGGGATCGCTGGCCGGCATCCAGGGCGGGGCCACCACCACGTCGGTGATCCGCTGGTTCATCCAGCGCTACGGCGTTGACATGACCGAGGCCGCGCAGCCCGACCCCGCGGCCTACAAGACCTTCAACGATTTTTTCACCCGGGCCTTGAAGCCGGGCGCTCGACCGCTGACCTACCCGGATGGAGGCCGCAAATTGCTGTGCCCGGTGGACGGTGCCATCAGCCAGTTTGGCGGCATCGACAGCGACCGCATTTTCCAGGCCAAGGGTCATGACTACACCACCACGGCACTTCTTGGGGGTGACCCGACACTGGCCGCATCATTTCAGGGCGGTCATTTCGCCACGCTGTACCTGAGCCCGCGCGACTACCACCGCATCCACATGCCCGCCGCCGGCCGCGTGCTGCGCATGATTCATGTGCCGGGCGACCTGTTTTCAGTCAACCCGGCCACGGCGCGGGGGGTGCCGGGCCTGTTTGCGCGCAACGAGCGGGTGGTCTGCGTTTTTGAAGGCACCGAAGGGCCTCTGGCCGGGCAACGCTGGGTCATGGTCCTGGTGGGTGCCACCATCGTGGGCAGCATGGCCACCGTATGGCACGGCCTGGTCAACCCGCCGCGCCCGGCCGGCTTGCGCGACTGGGCCTATGCCGACCGGCACATCGAACTCGCAGCGGGTGCGGAGATGGGGCGGTTCTTGCTGGGCAGCACGGTGGTGCTGTTGTTGCCGCCCGGTGGCTGGCAGTTCAATCCCGCCTGGGCACCGGCAGCCCCGATTCGCATGGGTCAGCCCATGGCGGCCCGGGCTGCATGAACGGCGAATCGTCAGTTGCTGTGGCTGCTGACGAAACGACTCAGCAAGCGGCCCAGACAGAAGCGGCGGCGGCCCGACGCGCCACCGGCGCCCAGGTGCTGATGTGGGTGGTGCCGGCCGTCTGGTCATCGAATTACATCATTGCGCGAAGTGCCGAGGGCGTCATCGAGCCCCATATGCTGGCCACCGGTCGCTGGATGTTGGCGGGGCTGCTGCTGCTGTTGGTGCTGAGCCCCGGCCGCCGGCGCGCCATGCTGAGGGCTTGGTCGCAGGAGTGGCGCCACCTGCTGGTGCTGGGGGCGCTGGGCATGTGGGTCTGCGGCGCCTGGATGTATCACGGCGCGCTGACCACCAGTGCGACCAATATTGCGCTGCTGTTCGCCGTGGCGCCGGTCACCATTGCGGCGTTCAGCGCGCTGATGCTGCATGAACGCTTCCGTTTGCGTCAGTGGGCTGGCGCCTTGCTGGCCATGCTGGGCGTGTTGTTTGTCATCGCCAAGGGCGACCTCCACAACTTGCTGGCCGTGCGGTTTTCGGTCGGTGACCTGTGGATTCTGTCGTGCGCGGCGGCGTGGACGGCGTATTCCGTGCTGTTGAAACTGTGGCCGTCCAGCCTGCAGCCCGGCGAACGCCTGGTGGCCATCATCATGGGCGGGCTGGTGTTTCTGCTGCCGGGCACGGCGCTGGAGTTCTTGCTGCAGCCCAACCCGCATCTGGGGTGGCAGGCCGGCTTGCTGGTGTTGTTGGCCGGTGTGTTGCCCGGTGTCCTCAGCTACAGCGCACACGCTTATCTGCAGCGTGAACTGGGTGCGGCCCGTACCTCGCTGATGCTGTATCTGGCGCCGGTGTACGGCGCTGTGCTGGCTTGGCTGGTGCTGGGCGAGGTGCCGGGCTGGCACCACGCCGTGGGTGCCGCCCTGATCCTGCCCAGCATTGCCCTGGCAACCCGGGGCCGCTGATCAGCCCCTCTTCCTGAGGCGCGCAACTGCTCAAAAGCCGTTGCGGGCGCCCAAGCTCAGGTATTCAAAGTGGCGGGATGCGCAACACCTGGCCCGGGTAGATCTTGTCGGGGTGCGACAGCATGGGCTTGTTGGCCTCGAAGATCACGGGGTACTTGTTGGCATCGCCGTAAAAGGCCTTGGCGATCTTGGACAGGTTGTCGCCGCTGACCACCACGTGGAATTGGGCTTCGGGTGCGGGGGTGGCAACCGTCATCATGTCGTTGACAGCGGCAACACCGTGCACGTTGCCGCAGCACAGCAGGATCTTTTCCTTGGTGGCCTGGTCGTTGACAACGCCGGCAACGGTCACCGTGGAACTGGGTGCATCAAACGCCACGTCCAGGCCCTCTGCTGGCAGACCTTGCGCGCGCACATAGCCCAGGATGGCGTCGCCAGCAGCCCGGCTGAGCGCAGCCACGTTTTCGGGCGACGGTGCGGCCGCGACGGCTGCTTCTGCGGCCTTGGCCTGGCCCGTGCCGAACAGTTTTTCGCCGGCGGTCTTGATGAATGACAACAAACCCATGAGTCTCTCCTCTGGTGGTGGGTGAACAAGTCATGATGCTACGCCACGGGGCCGTCTGTTGGATTCAGGGGCGGCCCCCGGTTCGCGCGGGCACGATCGGTGCGTGCAGGTCCGCCGTCAGCGGACCACCCAAGGGCGGTGCATCAGGGGCATGGCGGTGGCGGCGGCCGTGACTTGCGCGTCAAAAGGGTGGCTGAGCAGACCGCCTGCAGCGGAAACAATTTTCCACACATATTGCCGCGTTTCGGCGTAGGGCGGTACCCCCAGGTAGCGGTCGACCGCGTTTTCACCCGCGTTGTAGGCCGCGGCCACCAGCACCACGTCACCCTGGTAACGCGCCATCAGCCAGCGCAGGTAGGCCATCCCACCGCGTACGTTCTGTGTGGGATCCAGGATGTTGCGCACGCCGAAGCGGGCGGCAGTCTCGGGGATCAGCTGCATCAGGCCTTGGGCATTCTTGGGTGACACGGCACTGGCGTTGAAACCACTTTCGGTGGCGATGAAGGCCAGCACCAGGTGGGGCTCCAGCTTGTATTCAGGCGCCACCAGTTGCACAAAGCGCACCAGCACTTCGGGCGCATTACGGGGCGGCGGTGGTGCCGTTATGGCCGTATTGGCCTGTTGAGACGGTCGTGTCTTGCTTGCCGCCGTCCGCGCGGCCCGCTCTGTCGCGATCAAGGCTTCAACCTCGGCGCGGTCTTCGTCAGGCGAGCGCAGGCAGGCCGGAATCGGCCCGCGCGGGGCGCCCATGCGGGCCAGGATGTTGGCCGCCTGCTTGAAGCCCTGTTCGGCAGCGGCCGCGAACAGGTGCGCTGCCTGCGCTTCACTGCGTTCGATACCGCGTGAATTGGTCAGCATCCAGGCCAGGTTGTATTGGCTTTCGGCGTCGCCGTGGCGGGCGGCACGGCAATACAGTTCGGCAGCCCGCACGGGGTCGCGCGGCGCGCCACCCTCGCCAAATTCAAGCCGTTTGGCTTCCATGCGCCAGCCTTCCACCTGCGCCGGGACCACGGGGCGGCGTTCCAGCGGCGGCTCGGCGGGGCGGGGCAGGCCGTCCAGCGTCAGCACCGGTTCGGCGCTTTGTGCCCAGACGGTCGTGCTGCAGGAGCTGGCAGCCAGGCACAGCATCAACAGCAGCACGACGCGGACCCAGGCCGCAGCCGGCATGCGGGCGCGTACAGCGGATTCGGGAAAACGTTTCACAGGCTCAGAGTCTAGCGAGGCCGGTGCCCGGACGCAGCGTGCCAAAGCCCGCTTCTTGCGGGCGGCGGATAATCAGCGTCGTGAAGCAGGCCAGACCGCCGCTGGTGCAAGCGTGGAAACACGGCACTGGAGGAAGGTCCGGACTGCACAGGGCGGCGTAGCAGTTAACGGCTGTCCACCGCGAGGTGAGGATTAGAGCAACAGAGACGAGTCGGATCGGGGCTCCGTAAAGGGTGTTCTGCGGACTGACGGCGCAAGCCGGCAGTGCCCAGTGGCTATGCCGCTGGGCGACGGGTGCAAGCCCGGTCCAAGCAGCCACCCGGATCGGGGCAAAGCCCCGATCCGGGTGAAACGGGCAATCTCTACGCGCAGCAATACCAAGTAGGCACACGTTGACCTGGCCCGGGGAGTGTGCGGGTAGGTAGCACCGAGCCGGGGGGTGACCCTCGGCCCAGAGGAATGGCGGTCACGGTGGCGCCTTGAAAGAGGCGCTGCTGCACAGAATCCGGCCTATCGGCCTGCTTCACACTTTATCTGGCTGCACCGTGCTGCTGCGTTTTCAGCAGCACGGTGCAGCAACAAGTCCAAAATGTCGGGCGGCGCAGGCGCCTGAAGGTGCACCCCTACACTCAGGGTTTTCCCGCTGCATGAATCCCGACGCCCATACCCTCTGGCGAGGTCCCCGGTGGACACTGGCCCTGTTGCTCGCCTGCCTGGGCATGATCGGTCCGTTTGCGGTCGATGCCTACCTGCCGGCGTTCAGTGGCATCGCCGCCAGCACCAACGCCACGCCGGTGCAGATGCAGCAGACGCTGTCCAGCTTCTTGCTGGGTTTTGCGGTCATGAACCTGTTCCATGGTGCGCTGTCGGACAGTCTGGGGCGGCGCCCTGTGGTGTTGGCAGGGGTGGCGCTGTTTGTGTTGGCCAGCGTGGGCTGTGCCAGCAGCGATTCGGTGGCGGCGCTGGTGTTTTTCCGGGGTCTGCAGGGGCTGTCGGCTGGTGCGGGCATGGTGGTGTCGCGCGCCATCATCCGTGACCTGTTTCCACCCGAAGACGCCCAGCGGGTGATGTCCCAGGTGACCATCTTCTTTGGCGCCGCCCCGGCGGTGGCGCCGCTGTTTGGCGGGCTGCTGTTCGAGGCCTGGGGCTGGCATGCCATTTTCTGGTTGCTGGCGGCGCTGGGTTCGGCGCTGTGGCTGGCGGTCTGGCGCCTGCTGCCTGAATCACTGCACCTGGAAGCGCGGCAGCCGTTCAAGTTGAACAACCTGATGCGGGGTTACGGCGAACTGATGCGCAATCCGCATTTTGTGGCCCTGGTGTTTGCCAGTGGTGTGCCTTTCAACGGCATGTTCCTGTACGTGCTGTC
>JAHECB010000243.1 GCA_024641925.1 Betaproteobacteria bacterium | reverse complement strand
GTGGGCTGCGACTCGCTGGCCGACGCCGACGCGCTGTGTGCGCTGCTGGCCAGCCTGGGCCTGCCGCACCAGCGCCTGGACGCCCGACAGGACGCGCAAGAGGCGCAGTGCGTGGCACGTGCCGGCGCTGTCGGAGCCATCACGGTGGCCACGCGGCTGGCCGGGCGCGGCACCGACATCCGGCTGGACGACCCGTCGCCGCAGGGCGGCGGCCTGCTCGTCATCGACGCCCAGGCCAACGGTTCGAGTCGCATCGACCGGCAGTTGCACGGCCGCTGCGCGCGCGGCGGCGAGCCGGGCCAGGTGCTGTGTCTGCAGTCGCTGCAGGCCGCGCTGTTTGCGCAGCGCCTGCCGCGGACGCTGCGCGCGGCCCTGGGCCTGCTGGCCAGGCTGGATCTGCTCGGCACCCGCGCGTCGCCGGCCCTGCCGCGGTTTCTGGCCCTGCCGCTGCTGCGCCTGCTGCAGCACCGGGTTCAGCGCGAGGAACGGCGCCAACGTCAGGCCCTGACCCGACAGGACGAACACATCAACCGCCAGTTGGGCTTTGGCGGTCGTTTCGAATGAACATGAATACACCAAGACTGGCTGATTTCCTGCGTGCGGTGTTGATGCACCCCTGGGGCATACCCGCCATCGTGACGGGTCTGCTCGTTGTCTTTCTGGGCGGGCTGGCCGCTTTCAAGTCGCCTGCGGTGCCCCATCCCGGGGCGCCGGCTGCCGACGTTGCGGTGGCTGGCACTGCCGCGCCGCCAGCCTTACCGCCGCCGCCGGACGCCACGGTGGCGGCTCGCGAGACCGAAGTCATCGCGCAGGCCGTGGCGGCGACCGCCTTGCCCGGCCAGACCGCGTCCCCGCTGCTGAATCTGGACCAGCTGGCTGCGCCGGCGGCAGGCCCTGAAAACCGGCTGGCCGCTGCCGATCCGGACGCCGTGACAAACACGCTGTCCAACGCCGGCAGCTTGCCGCTGGGCTGCCTGATCGAAGCCTCGGCGGTGGCCGAGGTCGGCACGCCCGTGATCGGCATCATCGACCAGGTGCTGGTTGAGCGCGGCGACACCGTGCAGCGCGGCCAGGTGATGGCGCAGCATGAAAGCCGGGTCGAACGCGCCGCCGTCACGCTGGCGCAGCAGAAGGTGGCCAACAGCGCCGAGCTTCGCGCCGCCCAGTCGCAGAGCGAGTTCGCCGAACGCAAGGCCAAACGCACGATGACCCTGACCGACCAGAACTACGTGTCTGGCCAGGCGCGCGAGCAGGCCGTGACCGAATCCACGATGGCCCGCATGCGGCTGGAGCAGGCGGTCGAACAGCGCAAGCTGGCGCTCAAGGAGCTGGAGATGGCCAAGGCGCAGCTGCAGCAGCGCACCATCGTCAGCCCGCTCAACGGTGTTGTGGTGGACCGGCTGGTGTCGCCGGGCGAACGGGTCGAGAACCGCCCGGTCTTCAAGGTCGCCCAGATCGACCCCTTGCGGGTGGAAGTTGTCCTGCCGTCGTCGCTGTTCGGCCGCATCCAGGTCGGGCACACCGCGCGTGTGGTGCCTGAGATGCCGGGCGGTGCAGCGCTGGCGGCCCAGGTGAGCATCGTCGACCGCGTCGTCGACGCCGGCAGCAACACCTTCCGCGCCCGGCTGACCCTGCCCAACCCGGCACGGCAGGTGCCGGCGGGTGTGCGCTGCAAGATCGACTTCGGCGGCTGATCAGGCACCTTGGCACCGGCCCCGGACATGAAACCCTCCTGGCTGCAGCGTCTGCGGCAGCGGCTGCTCGACGGGCCGCTGTCGCCGCCCCATCACCCGCTGGTGAAACAAGCCGTGCGTGCGCGTGCACGGTTCGAGAGCCTGGAGCCACGGCTGCTGTATTCGGCCGACAACCCTGCAGCCTGGTTGGCCGGCGCCGCGCTCGGACCCGCAGCGCTGATCGAAACCCCCAGCGCCGTCGTCTGGGCGCCGGTGGCCACCTCGTCGACCCTGCCTGCGACAAGCCCCGCAGACGGCACCACCGCCATCCAGAAAGCGCAGGCCGAGGACAATACCGTCCGCATCGGCCCGGTCCGCGAACTGGTCTTTGTCGATGCCGGCGTGGCCGACGCGCAGGCGCTGGTCGACGCGGTGTTGAAGAGCCGCCCGGCCGGTGCACCGATCGAGGTCGTGCAGATCCTGCCCGGCAGCGAAGGCCTGGCGCAGATCGGCGCCGTGCTGGCCGGCCGGCAGGGGCTGGACGCCGTGCACATCCTTTCCCACGGCAGCGCCGGCGCGCTGCAATTGGGCAGTTCCAGCGTGGACGTGCAGGCGCTGGGCCGCCAGGCCGGTGCGCTGCAGGCCTGGCGTGCCAGCCTGGCCAGCGGCGCCGACATCCTGCTGTACGGCTGTGATGTGGCTGCGGGGCTCGAAGGTCAGCAGTTCGTGAACCTGCTGTCGGAGCTGACCGGCGCCGACGTGGCCGCCAGTGTCGACTTAACCGGCACGGCCGCGCAGGGGGGCAACTGGGCGCTGGAGTATCAAACTGGCGCCGTCCTGAGCCGCGTCACCCCGCAGGCGTTTGACTCGCTCACGTGGCAGGGGCTGCTGGCGCACTTCACCGTCACCAACACCAACGACAGCGGCGCAGGATCCTTGCGGCAGGCGATCACCGACGCCAACGCCGCCCCTGGCAACGACGGCATCGACTTCAACATCGCCGGCGCCGGTGTCCAGACCATCGCACTCAGCTCCGCGCTGCCCGCATTGACCGACGCGACGACGCTGGATGCGAGCACACAGCCCGGTTACGCCGGTTCACCGCTGATACGCATCGACGGCATTGCCGCCGGCGGGGGCGCCGACGGCATCAGCTTGGGCGCGGGGTCCAGCGGCTCCACGATCACCGGCCTGATGATCACCCGTTTCCAGGGCCAGGGTGTCAACGTCCTCAGCAACAACAACGTCATAGCTGCGAACTTCATCGGCACCGACGGCAGCGGCGCCGCCGCCAACGGCCAGGCGGGGGTGTACATCGACGCGACGGCGGCCGGCAACCGGGTTGGCGGCACAGCGGCCAGCGACGCCAACGTCATCGCCTACAACGGCTGGGACGGCATCCGGCTCAACGGATCGGGCACGAACAACGCCTTCCTGGGCAACCGCCTGTTCGGCAACGTCGAACAAGGCATCGACATCGGCATCGACGGCGTGACCGCCAACGATCTGGGCGACGGCGACACCGGCGGCAACAACCTGCAGAACTTTCCGGTGCTGGCCACGGCGCGCACCAATGCCAGCACGCAGCTGATCCTGACCGGCAGCCTGAACAGCGCAGCCAACAGTGACTACCGCGTCGAGTTCTTTGCCAACACCGCCGCCGACGGCTCCGGCTACGGCGAAGGCCAGACCTACCTCGGCTTTGCCAACGTGCCCACCGACGGCAGCGGCAATGCCGCCATCAGCAAGACGCTGAGCGTCAACGTGGCTGCAGGCAGCTTCATCAGCGCAACGGCCACCAAAAGCAATGCCGGCTACAACGCGTTCACCGACACCTCGGAGTTCGCGCTGAACCTGACGGCCACCGTGGCTCCGGTGCTCGGCACCACCGGCGGCACGCTGGCCTACACCGAAAACCAGGCCGCCACGCCGGTCGACCCGGGGCTGACCGTCAGCGACGCGGACAGCACCAACCTGGCCAGCGCCACCGTCACCCTCAGCGCCAACTTCGTCAGCGGGCAGGACGTGCTGGCCTTCACCAACCAGCTGGGCATCACCGGCAGCTGGAACGGTGGCACCGGTGTGTTGACGCTGACCGGCAGCGCCACGGTGGCCAATTACCAGACGGCGCTGCGCAGCATCACCTACGTCAACACCTCCGACAGCCCCAGCACGCTCACGCGCACCGTCAGCTTCGCTGCCAACGACGGTGTGGGTGACGGAAACGCCGCCACGCGTGACATCAGCGTGACGGCGGTCAACGACGCGCCGGTGCTCGACAACACCGGCGCGATGAGCCTGCCGACCCTGACCAAGCTGCAGACCAACAACAGTGGCGTTGCGGTTGCAACCATCGTGGCCAGCGCGGGCGGCGACCGCATCACCGACGCCGACGGCGACGTGCCCGAGGGCATGGCCATCACGGCGCTGACCAGCGGCAACGGCACCTGGCAGTATTCCATCGATGGCGGCGCATCATGGACGGCGATCGGCGCCGTCTCGGACACCTCGGCCCTGCTGCTGCAGGACACCGACCCGATTCGATTCGTGCCCAATGGCGTCAGCCCCACCAGCGCGAGTTTCAACTTCCGCGCCTGGGACCAGACCAGTGGCACCGCCGGCACCAAGGTCAACGTGTCGAGCAACGGCGGCACCACCGCCTTCAGCACGGCCACGGAAACGGCCACCATCAACGTCATCGACGCCAACACCGCGCCGGTGCTGGACAGCAGCAAGAGCCCGGCGCTGGCGGCGGTGCTGGAGGACGCTGGCGCACCCGTGGGTGCGGTGGGCTCGCTGGTGTCCACGCTGGTCGACTTCGCGACACCGGCCGGGCAGGTGGACAACATCACCGACGCGGACGCCGGCGCCGGTCTGGGCATGGCCATCACCGGCGCCGACACCAGCAACGGCAGCTGGTTTTATTCCATCAACAACGGCGGCAGCTGGAGCGCGCTGGGCGCGGTCAACAGCACCACAGCGCGCCTGCTGGCCGCGGATGCCAACACGCGGCTGTACTTCCAGGCCAACGCCAACTATCACGGCAGCCTGGCCAACGCCTTGACCTTTCACGCCTGGGACCAGACCAGCGGCAGCAACGGCGCGCTGGTGAGCCTGATCGTCGGCAGCAGCATCGCCGACAACTTCAACGCCATTTCCTACAGCGGCAGTGACGGCGCTTCACCCTGGGCCACGTCCTGGATCGAGGTGGGTGACGACGGCTCGGTTTCGAGTGGTCAGTTCAGGGTGGAAAGCAAAAGCAGCAGCCCCAACCCGAACACACCGGCCTTGCGTTTCGACCCCAACAACCTCGGGGCTTCCATCTATCGACAGGCCAATCTGCTGGGGGCCAGCAGCGTCAGCGTGGGTTATCGGTACAACAATGAACTGAGCGGCGGGTCGGTCGCTTTCCAGGTGTCGGGCAACGGCGGGGGCAGCTGGACCACTTTGCGCAGCTACACGGACTCGCAATTCACCGGCATTGCCAATGCGAGCTTTGACATCTCGGCCTTTGCCAGCGCCAACACGCAGCTTCGTCTGGTGGTGATCGCCACCGGTGACGGCCAAGTGCGCATCGACGACGTCGTCATCACCTACAACGCGCCGCAGTCTGGCGGCAGCACCGCCTTCAGCAGTACCACCGACACCGTCAGCGAGGTTGTCGCACCGGTGGCCGATACACCATCGGTCACGCCCACCACCACCAACGAAGACACCCAAAGCACCACCGGTCTGGTGATCTCGCGCAACGGCGCTGACGGCGCGGAAGTGACCCACTTCAAGATCACCGGCATCAGCGACGGCACGCTGTACCTGAACAACGGCGTCACAGTGGTCAGCGAAGGCAGCTTCATCACCTTTGCGCAGGGCAATGCGGGCCTGAAGTTCACGCCCGCCGCGAACTTCAACGGCAGCATGGGCTTTGCAGTGCAAGCGTCCACGTCGAACATCGACGCTGGCTTGGGCGGCAGCACGGTCAATGCCAACGTCACCGTGAGCGCGGTCAACGACGCGCCCGTCAACACGGTCGCGGCCAATCAGTTGACCCACAAGAACACCCCGCTGGTGTTTTCGTCAGCGAACGGCAACCCGATTTCGGTTGCGGATGTCGACTTGGGTGCCGGACCGATGCAGGTCGCGCTCACGGCCACCAATGGCACCCTGACCCTGAACGGCACCGCGGGCCTGGCGTTCAGCACCGGCACCGGAACGGCCAATGCGACCATGACCTTCACCGGCACCCTGGCCAACATCAATGCGGCGCTCGACGGCCTGAGTTTTGCGCCCGCCGCCGGGTACACCGGCGGCGCCACACTGCAGATCGTCAGCAATGACCAGGGCGGCAGCGGCAGCGGCGGCGCCCAGAGCGACACCGACCTCGTGTCCATTGGCGTCACCGACAGCACGCTGTGGCTGTCCTCCAAGGGCAACGCCAGTTCGTCTGCCGGCAGCGGCGCGCTGAGCTGGAACGACGGCAAGGTCGTGCAGTTCGGCAGCCCGAACCTGGTGCTGGGCGCGGGCAGCACGGCCGGCACCTTCAGCAATGTCTTCGACATCGACACCTTCACCGGCGACGGCAATGCCAACCTGACCGGCCTGCACTACGTCAGCCGCACGGTGGTTGTCGGCGCGGGACCGAACAGCCGGACGCTGCAGTCTGGCGACGTGCTGCTGTCGGTCGACGCCGGGGAAACGCTGGGCGGCACGGTCGTGACGAAAGAGGACATCGTGCTGTTCCGGCCCGCCACGCCAGGCAACTTCAGTGGCGGCACCTTCTCGGTGCTGCTGCAGAGTCCGACCAGCCAGCCACTGGCCGACTTCGCGCTGATCGAGCAGACCACCGTGGTGGGTGGCGCGACCCTGCAGGCCGGCAGCTTCCTGATCGGGGAAACGGGCAAGACCGATCTCTACCGATTTGTGCCGACCGGCGCCGGTGCCGGCACCACCAGCGGTGCGTTGACAGCGGCCTTCGTCGACGGCGCGGGCGTGAACATCAGCCAGGGCATTGCGGGCCTGGAGGTGATCCAGAGTACGGTCGGCATGGGCGGCACGACGCTGACGGCAGGGCAGTTGCTGATCTCGCTCGTCACCGACGACAGCACGGTGGGCACGAACAACATCGCGGTCAAGAAATTTGACGTCTTCGTGCTGAGCCTGAGCGCCACCGGGTCGGGGTCGACCTCGGGCACGGCGTCGACGTTCTTCACCGGGCAGGATGTCGGGATCAGCGCCGGGGGCGAAGAATTCGATGCCATTGCGCTGGTCCAGCAGGTCTCGGCCGCGCCCGTGGTCACGCTGGGCGGCGGCGTCGTCGCCTACACCGAGAACGACCCGGCAACGCTCATCGCCGCCGCGGCCACTGTCACCGACCCGGACTCGACGCAGTTCGCCGGCGGCAGCCTGTCAGTCTTTGTTTCAGCCAATGGCAGCCTCGACGACCGGCTGGCGATCCGTCACCAGGGCGCGGGCGCCGGGCAGATCGGCGTGGCCGGATCGGATGTGAGTTATGCCGGCGTCATCATCGGCAGCTTCTCGGGCGGCGGTGACGGCACGTCGCCGCTGGTGGTGTCGCTGAACGCCAGTGCGACCCCTGCCGCAACGCAGGCGCTGGTGCGCAACGTGAGCTTTGAAAACGTCTCGGACGCGCCGTCGACGCTGGCGCGCAGCGTCAGCGTTGTGCTGGCGGACGGTGGTGGCGGCACCAGCGCGGTCGTCAGCAAGACCATCAACGTCACAGCCGTCAACGACCTACCTGTGCTGGTCGCCACCGTGGGTTCGCTGACCTACGCTGAAAACGATGCAGCGACCGCCGTTGACGCCGGCTTGACTGTCAGTGACGCCGACCACACGCTGCTGGCCAGTGCCACGGTGACGATCAGCGCCAACTACGCCAATGGTCAGGATGTGCTGGCCTTCACCAACCAGCTGGGCATCACCGGCAGCTGGAACGCAGGCACGGGCCAGCTCAGT
>JAHECB010000242.1 GCA_024641925.1 Betaproteobacteria bacterium | reverse complement strand
CAACCACCTGGACGCCGAAAGCGTGGAATGGCTGGAACATTTCCTGCAGCGCTTCAGCGGCACTGTGGTGGCCATCACCCACGATCGCTACTTCCTGGACAACGCGGCGGAATGGATTCTGGAACTCGACCGCGGCCAGGGCATTCCCTGGAAGGGCAACTATTCCGACTGGCTGGACCAGAAGGAAAAGCGTTTCGAGCAGGAACAGAAAACCGAAGACGCCCGCGCCAAGGCCATGAAGGAAGAGCTGAAGTGGGTGCGCTCCAACGCCAAGGGTCGCCAGACCAAGAGCAAGGCCCGCCTGGCGCGTTTTGAAGAGCTGAGTGACGTCGAATACCAGAAACGCAACGAAACCAACGAGATCTTCATCCCGGTGGCCGAGCGGCTGGGCAACGAAGTCATCGAATTCAAGGGCGTCAGCAAGAGTTTTGGCGACCGCCTGCTCATCGACAATCTGAGCTTCAAGGTGCCTCCGGGCGCCATCGTGGGCATCATCGGCCCCAACGGGGCCGGCAAGTCCACGCTGTTCCGCATGCTGCAAGGCATTGAAAAGCCCGACAGCGGCGACGTGGTCATCGGCAAGACAGCGCAACTGGCCTTTGTCGACCAGAGCCGCGAAAGCCTGGACGCTGACAAGACCGTGTGGCAAGACGTGTCGGGCGGGCTGGACAACATCGTGGTGGGCAAGTTCGTGATGCCCAGCCGCGCCTATCTGGGCCGCTTCAACTTCAAGGGCAACGACCAGCAGAAGATGGTGGGCAGCCTGTCGGGTGGTGAGCGCGGCCGACTGCACCTGGCCAAGACACTGGCCAAGGGCGGCAACGTGCTGATGCTGGACGAGCCGTCCAATGACCTGGACGTGGAAACCCTGCGTGCGCTGGAAGAAGCCCTGCTGGAGTTTGCCGGCTCGGCCATGGTCATCAGCCACGACCGCTGGTTCCTGGACCGCATCTGCACCCACATCCTGGCCTGCGAAGGCGATTCCCAGTGGTTTTTCTACGCTGGCAACTACCAGGAATACGAAGCCGACAAGAAAAAACGCCTGGGTGAAGAGGGTGCTCGACCCAAGCGCGTGCGCTTCAAGCCGATTCGTTGAACAGGCCACCAGCGCGCCACTCGCGGCAGTGCTGGAGCGGGTAGGTCAAACAGCGGCACTTTTGCAGTCGCCCTTCGCGGGCAAGCAGTAAACACCCTGGTCGACAATGGGCGCTTGCTGTGAATCAAGGCCGCCTTTTATGCTGCGCATTCGTTTGACCCCGAGATCCCGCCGCGTCGAGCACGGCAGCTTGAAACACGGGGCCGTCGCGCGTTCAGGCGGCGTGGCCGCGGCGGTGACGCTGGTCTTCCTGATGCTGTCGGCCTGTGCGCGACTGCAAGACCCGACGGCGGCGGCAACCGGTGCAAAACCCGATCCGGCAACGCCCCCCACTCGAGCTGCGGTTGCCACAGCCGCTGCCACGGCCGCATCGGCGGCATCCGGGGTCAAGCCCCCCGCCGCACGACCCGGCGTGGCCACGACTGCAGTTCCACCCGGCGCACCGCCACCGTTTGCCGCCGTCGTCAAAGGTGCGCGCCGCATCGATGGCCCTCTGACCCTTTGGCAAAAGGACGACAAGGTCTGGATCGAGCTGATGCCGAAGCAACTGGGCCAGCCGTTTCTGCTATCACCCAAGATCAAGAACGGAATTGGAGAGGCCTGGGTCCTGGGCGGCCTGATGGCCTTCCCGATCAATGGCGCCGGTGGTCCGCAGGTGGTGGAATTTGTGCAGGTTCACCAGCAGATGCGTCTGCAGGCCCGCAACACCGACGTCACGGCCACACCCGGCACGCCCGAGGCCCGAGCCGTGCAGGCGGCTTATGCCAACAGCCTGCTGGGGGCCGCGCCCATCGTCAGCCAGCCCCACCCCACACGCAACAGCGTGCTGGTCGAGGCCAATGCGCTTTTCCTGAACGACATCGTGGGCATCGGCATGCGGCTGCAGCAGGGTCTGCGCCAGGGTTACGGTCTGGACCGCGCCAATTCGGTCATCACGGCCGTGCGCGGGTCTGAAGTGGCCACAGTCATCGAAACCGAGCAGCATTTTTTCTCGGGCGGTGTTGGAACGGCCCGACCGTCCAACACGGTGGTGGGTGCCTTGTTTGCGGGCGCCGCGCCCGCCTTGCCGCGCTTCCTGCCCGACACACGCAGCATGCTGGTGGGTTTGAGCTACTCCTTGGCCTCACTGCCCGCAAAACCGATGCCGATCAGGCCTGCCGACCCGCGGCTGGGGCACTTCACCACCACCGTGTTCGACTTCAGCAACGACCTGAAGGCCTCGCCGCGGCAACGGTATGTCAACCGTTGGCGCTTGGAGAAGAAAGACCCGGCGGCGGCCATGTCCGAGCCCGTCAAGCCCATTACTTTCTGGATCGATCGCAACGTGCCGCTCGCCTACCGCGAGACGGTGCGTGCCGCCATCCTGGAATGGAACAAGGCTTTCGAAAAGATCGGCTTCAGCCAGGCCATCCAGGTGCAGCAGCAGGCCGATGACGCCGCCTTCGACACGCTGGACTTTGGCGTCGCTTCGGTGCGCTGGATGATGAACGTCGAACCGGCGTTCGGCGCCTGGGGCCCGACCCAGATCGACCCCCGAACTGGCGAAATCCTGGACGCCGACATTGCGTTTGAAGGCATGGCGGCACGCGGCGCACGCAGTCTGCGCGCACGGGTGTTGCCGACGGCGCAGGCGATGGGACTGGATGCCCAGGATGTTTCGTCCGGCGGCAGAACCAGGGTGCATGCTGGCCTGGACTCCCAGTGGCTAGCCGCACTGGGCCTGCCCACCGGGACGGGTTTGGCGGGCGAGGCCGGCAACGACCACCGCTACTGCCAGCACGCCAGCCTGGCCGCTGAACAGATGGGTTATGCACTGGACGTGCTGCAGGCACAAAGTGAATTGGCAGCGGACAGTCCAGTGTCGCAGCAGTTTGTGCAGGACTTTGTCAAAGAATCCATCATGCACGAGGTGGGGCATGCATTGGGCCTGCGGCACAACTTCCGCGCATCGCGGGCCTACACCGAAGCGCAGTTGGCAGACACCGAATTCACCCGCGCCAACGGCACCGCCGGCTCGGTGATGGAGTACCAGGCGGTGAACCTGCCCAGCCCCGGCCAGAACGGCGGCGTGCCGTTCCAGACAGCCCTGGGCCCTTATGACTACTGGGCCATCGAATATGCTTACAAGACGCTGCCACCGGGCACCACGGCAGAAGCGGAAGAAGCCGAATTGCAGAAGGTTGCCGCGCGCAGCAGCGAGCCCATGCTGGCCTATGGCACTGACGAAGACTATGCCTTTGGCATCGACCCCGAGTCGCTGCAGATGGACCTGGGTTCTGACCCGATCGCCTTTGCCCGCAAGCGCCTGGCCATTGCACGCGACCTGTTTGCGCGCCAGGAAACCCGCGAACTGAGCCCCACCGCCGACTATTCCGGCCTGCGACGATCAGTAGGCTACGCCCTGAACGACGTGGCCCGCGCCACTGGCGTGCTGGCGCGGCAGGTGGGCGGCGTGCGCACGCTGCGCGATTTTCCCGGCAGTGGACGCGAACCCTTGCAGCCGGTGCCCGCCGCCGTGCAGCGCGAGGCCATGGCGCTGATGACCGACGCCATCCTGGCGCCCGAAGGCATGAGCCTGTCGCCAGCCCTGCAGCGTCGCCTGGCACCGGATTACCTGGACCGTGCCGAGGCGCTGGGCGGTGGCACCGAATTTCAACTGCAGCAGCGGCTGCTGCAGCTGCAGCGTGCCGTAGTGGGCTACCTGATGAGTGACTACATGGCGGTGCGCGTGCTGGACGGCGCCGCCAAGCTGGACCGGGGCACGGACACTTTCACGCTCGCCGAGCTGTACGAGACCCTGGCCGACGCCGTGTGGCGCGACCTCGCCCAAGGCGGCAGCATCAGCGCCGAACGCCGGGACCTGCAACGTGACCACTTGAACCGCCTGGCGCTGGCCGTGGTGAAGCCCGGCAGCGCGGGCCGTACCGATGCGCGTGGTCTGCTGCGTGTGCATGCCAAGCAACTGCTGGCGCGTCTTGAAGCAGCGCACAAACGCGGTCGCGCCGACGCGGCCACGCTGGCCCATCTGGCGGACGGGATCGACACCCTGCGTCAGGCCCTGGCGGCACCGCTGCAGCGGCTGGCGCTGTAGCGGCACGCCCCGGGCGTCGGGCCCCGCCGCCCGACATCACGGCCGCACGCGCATGGGGCCCTTGTGCGCCACTCTTATGATGGCGTGATCCTTTCACCACCGGACCACACCATGCACGCTTGGCTTTGTGAAACCCTGGACGGCGTTGGCGCCTTGCAATGGAAGGAACTGCCAACCCCCGAACCCGGACCGGGCGAGGTGCGCGTTGCCGTGCGCGCGGCCAGCCTGAACTTCCCCGATCTGCTGATCGTTGAAGGCAAGTACCAGTTCAAACCCCCATTGCCGTTTGTGCCCGGCTCTGAATTTGCGGGCGTGGTCGAAGCCGTGGGCGCGGGCGTCGAGCACCTGAAGCCGGGCATGCCGGTGGCCGCCATGGGGGGCACGGGCGGTTTTGGCACGCATGCCGTCGTCAAGGCCGACAAGGTGCTGCCGCTGCCCCCGGGTTTTGATCTCGAACATGGCGCAGCGTTTGCGTTGACCTACGGCACCTCGCACCACGGCCTGGTCGACCGGGCGCAGTTGAAGGCCGGCGAGACCGTGCTGGTGCTGGGTGCGGCCGGCGGTGTGGGCACGTCGGCACTGCAGATCGCCAAGGCCGTAGGTGCACGGGTGATCGCGGCAGCGTCAACCGCCGAGAAATGCGAGCTTTGTACCCAGCTGGGTGCCGACGCCACCATCAACTACGGCAGCGAGAACCTGCGCGAGCGGCTGAAAGCGCTGACCGACGGCCGCGGCCCCGACGTGGTCTACGACCCCGTGGGCGGCGACCTGGCGGAGCCTGCGTTCCGCTCCATCGCCTGGCGCGGCCGCTACCTGGTGGTGGGCTTTGCCGGCGGTGGTATCCCGGCTCTGCCCTGGAACCTGGCCCTGCTCAAGGGCGCGTCCATCGTGGGCGTGTTCTGGGGCGACTTTGTGCGCCGGGAGCCCCAGGCCAGCGCTGCGGCCATGCAGCAGCTGGCGCAGTGGTACGGGCAGGGACTGGTCAAGCCCGTCATCGATCAACGCTTGCCGATGGCGCAGATTGCGCAGGCCTATGCACGCATGGCCAGCCGGCAGGTACGCGGCAAGTTGCTGCTCGTCAACACCTGAAAGGGTGGTTCTGCTGCCATGGCAGCAGAACGGCCGGAGAACCGCGCTAGGATTGGGGCTTGTTGCATGGTGCAAAGGCCCCAATGCCGGTCAAGGTCCTGATCCTCGAAGACAACCCCGTTGCCCGCAGTTTTCTCTGCCGGGTGGTGCGCGAGAGCTTCAGCGATGCCATTGCCATCACCGAAGCAGGCGATCTGGACAGCGCGCGCCAGCAGATCTTGCTGACCGGAGGCTCCCAGGGACTGCACGGCACTGACCCGTTCAAGCTGGTGCTGGTCGACCTGGAACTCCCCGACGGCAACGGCGTTGAACTGCTGGCCGAGTTGGCACACTATCCGGCCACCAAGATCGTCACCACGCTGTACTCCGACGACGATCACCTCTTTCCGGCCCTGCAATGTGGCGCCGATGGTTACCTGCTCAAAGAAGACCGTTTTGAAGTGCTGGTCGAGGAATTGCAGAAAATCGTGCGCGGCCAACCGCCGCTGTCGCCCGCGATTGCACGACGTCTGCTGACCCATTTCCGACCGGGCTCGGGCAGCGCCGACATGGGTGCACCAGAATCCGGTTTTGCGCCGTTGCCCGCCTTTAGTACGAGCAAACCCATCCCGATGGGCACTTTGCCCAACCACGAACGCCTGACCCCGCGGGAAAGCGAAGTGCTGACCTACCTGAGCAAGGGCTTCACGATCAAGGAAATAGCCAGCCTGATGGGCATCAAGTGGTTCACGGTCAACGACCACATCAAGTCCATCTACAAGAAGCTCAACGTGTCCAGCCGCGCCGAAGCGGCCGTGCTGGCCAGCAAGCAAGGGCTGGTCTGAAGGCGCCGGCATGATGGGCCCCCGCCCCGATCAGATGCCGTTGGCGCAAGCCCTAGAACCGGACCCTTGGCGTGCTGAGCAAGCGGACTGCGCCGTCTGACACGCCTCAGGCCCCTGAGGCCGATTCAGACTTTGAAGCCAGCAGCTATGACTTTGCCGACGACGCGGGCGTCAAGGTCAGCCGTGTAGGACCGAGGCGCAACGCCCTGGTGGGCCTGGCCCTGCTGGGTTGTCTGGGCCTGTTCTTTCTGGCGCGCTGGCTGGCCGGCACGCCCTACCTGGACAGCCAATGGGCCGCCATGCCGCGGGGCAGCCTGATGCTTCAATCCAGCGCAGATCCCGCGTTGGCCGCCGTTGTGGGAAGCACCCTGGTGTCACTGGGATCACCAGAGCAGCCGCCGGTTCTGGTGGACTCCACGTTGCTGCACCGGTCCCCGCGCTGGCAGATCGACGACACTGCACGCCAGGCCCTGATTGATCAGAACCGTGCGCTGGGCGAATTGCTCGCCCAAGGCACGGTGGAATTGCGGTTTGCCAGCAACAACGTCGTCACCGCGCATGCGGTACAGCGCGGGTTTGGGGGGCTGGGCTGGTTGTTCTGGATGCTTTCGGGCGCAGGGCTGTTGCTGTACCTGGTCAGTTGCGTGGTGATACTGGCCCGGGTCAACGCGCCCAACATGCTGTACGGAGTGATGACGGTGTGCCAGGCCGGCAACCTGCTGGTCATTGCCACCGAAACCTTGCCGGGGCTGGGCCTGCCAACGGGCCTCTTGCACCTGGACTTGCCACTTCGGGCAGCGTTCGACGCCTGCACCGGTGCAGCCATCGTGCATGTTTTTGCGCTGTTTCCCACACGCCTGCCCGTCGCCCGCCAGGTTGCATTGGCGGTGTGGACCGTGGCGTTGCTTTGGGTGGCGGCGGCGTCCACAGGCTGGCTGCGACCGGCCTGGTGGTGGATACAGGCTTTGCTGCTGCTGCTGGGCACGGCGGCCTATGGACTGACCCGGCAGTCCTACAGGGCCGAGGCCAACCCCTTCGCGCTGGTCATGCAGCGGTTTGCACTGACCAGCATGGCTACGCTGGTACTGATGAGTGGTGCCGTGGCGCTGGCGTCGCCGCTGCCCGATCTGGCGCACGGCGTCACGGTGGGCGCCTCCATCACCTGGTACCTGTTCATGGCATCACTGCTGGTGCTGGCGCCGTTCCTGTCCGGCAGGCGACGGGTGTTGCGCGAGTTTTCGCTGTTGGCCGGCGCGTCCACTGTGGCGGCATCGCTGGACCTGTTGCTGGTGTCGCTGTTCAATGTCGGGCCATTGGTGTCGCTGGTCATCGCACTGGCCCTGGCCGCACTGCTGTACACGGGGGCACGACAGTTTTTTCTGACCCGACTGCTGGGCCATAGGCGCCTGAGCACCGAACGCATCTTTGATCACTTGTACCGTTCGGCACGTGCTCTTCAGTTGGCGCCCGAGCGGTACACCGACTTGCTGGCTCAACTGCTGCACGACCTGTTTGACCCGATCAAGATACAGCGTGTGGGCCGTG
>JAHECB010000241.1 GCA_024641925.1 Betaproteobacteria bacterium | reverse complement strand
CAACCCCTTGCAGGTCACTCAGGGCCGTGGTGGTCGCGACGACGGCCGCGCCGCTGCTGGAGGCCACCTGCTGCAGCGGCGCCATCACCTCTTCCAGCACACCGGGCACATGGCGCATCACGTCCATCAGGCCAGACGCCGAATCTACCGGCACCTGCGCCATCTGCCGCAGCATCTGCGTGCCGCCATTGAACCACTGCGCCGCAGCCACCGTGGCCTGGCGCGCCTGCTGCTGGGCGCCGGCGCGCAAGGTGGTGGTCAGCACGTCGGCGGCGTCCAGGGCATTCAGCAGGCTGCCGGTCACCACGGGCGTGCCACCCGGCGCGTAGATGTCGAAGTTGTGCCACTCGGCCAGCTGTTCGGCGCTGAGGTCGTCGTCGTCGCCCAGGCCCAGGTAGGCACGCTTGAACTCGGCGCTCATGCTGGACCAGTCGGGGGCGTTGTGGCCAAAGATGGCGGCACGCTCGCGCAGGGCCATCACCTGTGGGGGGCTGGCCGGCCGCATGAAGGGCGTCACCGAGCCCAGCGGCTCCTGCCAGGCTACCCGCGTGCGCTGGTGCGCGGTGTCGGGCTCCACAGCGGTCAGCACACGCCGGTCCCAGCGGTTGCTGCTGCTGTCGGCGGCAAATTCGGCCCCCACAAACACCAGCATGTCGCCGGGCTTGAGCTGCGTGCCGGTGCCGGCCAGCCAGACTTCACGAGCCCCAAATCCGGGCGCGCGGCGTTCGTCGGCCAGTGCCGGCATGGCATTCCATTGCCAGCGGGCCTGCAAGGCTTCGTCGGTTTCAAAGGCCTGCGGTTTTTCGTCGGGGCCGGGCACGCTGCTCACGCGCAAGCCGGCCGGCAGCTTCACCTCGTCGGGCACGCCGGTGACAAAAGCGCCGGGCTCGGGCTTCAGCGTGGCCGGCGGCACGGGCGGTGTTTCCACGGCAAAGGCCAGTCCGGTTTCGGCGGCCACGCCGGGGCGCAGGCGGTAGCCGATGAGCCTCGCTTGTTCCTGCAACGACACCCGTTCGGTGGCAGTGCGCAGCCAGGACTCGTTGGCGATGCGCTCCTGGTAGAACGTGACGACGTCGGCCACGCAGGCAAAAGCGTCAAACAGGCCCAGGGTGAAGTCGGCGCTGTCGCGTGTGAGCAGCTGCGTCAGCGGTTGAAAGGCGCCGTCGGACAGGCCCGCGGTCAGGCTGGCCTGCCAGTGACCGTATTCGCCGATGCGGTAGTTCACGGCCGGCAGCGCGCCGCGGTTGTTCACACGCTGGGGCGTAGCGCGTTGCACGCCGTCGCAGCAGCCGCAGGCTTCGCTGCCGGGTGGCAGCGCCTCAGCGCCCGCCTTGGGGTTGGGAGTCAGGGGGTTCATGCAACACCTCCGCCGGCCACCAGCGTCAGCACACCACGCTCGCGGAAGTTGGGGTTGTTGGCCAGCTGGGCAATCTCCAGCCGGCCGATGGGGATGACACCGTCTTGCAGCGCACGCGTCGACAGGTCGCCATAACGGCCGAAGCGGTCAACCCGCACCGCCTCGACCCCGGGTATGGCCTGTGCCGCGCTGACCAGGCTGCTGAGCAGCACCGGGTCGCCAAAACTGTAGCGGTCGGGGTAGAAAAGGCCCAGCGTGCCGTCGGCCAGGCGCTGTGATGACAGGCGCTGTTTCACGGCGCGCAGCACGGGCGAACGGAAGTGGCCGGGCGCGACGCAGATGTGCAGCGAAATCTCCAAAGGCACGGCGCGCGGCGCGTCCACGGCCAGGTCGTAGCCGGCCATGCGAAAGCGTTCCAGGTGGCGGCGCAAACGGCGTTCAAACGGCGAGTCGACCTCGGCACCACCTGGCCGGTCGGCGGTGACAAACACGGTGTGCCAGCTGCCGGTCCAGCGGAAGGTGGCCGCGGCGCGCTGCACCTCGCCGCTGCGCTGGGCCACCTCGGCATAGTCGGCCGCCGTGACGGCACGCTCCTGCGTGCGAAAGGCTTCGGGCGCGTCACGCCGCACCACTTCGACGTCTTCGGGCTCGGTACCGCCGGCAGCGGCCAGGGGGTTGCGCACGGCCAGCACGCGGGTGGCATCGGGCAGGGCCGCTGCCAGGTTGGCGTCGGCGTAGACCTGCGGGTCGATCAGCACATGGGCCAGGGCTTCCGCGCCCAGGTTGCCCACCGCACCATTGCCGACGCGGTAGCGGGCGTGGAAGCGGTCACCTTCGTTGGGGCGCTGGCCGTGGCGGTCGTCGCCAAACCGCAGCCGGGTGCTGCCGTCGTGTTCAGTCTCGACCACAAACTGCGTGCCGTCGGCCGTGCTGCCCAGCAAGTCGTGCACGGCCGTCCAGGTTTCTGAACGGCCTTCGCGCTGCAGGCTGGCCAGCGGCAGTGCGTGGCGCGGTTCCAGGTTCAACAGCAGGCTGGCGGGCCAGAACGGGCTTGCTGCAGCGCTGGTGTCAGGGTCGTCGATGGGCAGGGCCTGCAGCAACCGCGCCAGGTCAAAACCCTGGCTGACCGGCACCTGGGCCAAGGCGGGCCGGTGGCGCACCGGCACCGGCAGCGCGGCGGGCTGCGCGCAGCCGCCGGCGCTGCGGGCCGATGGTGCATAACGCTGCACCGACGCGGGTACCGCGGACAGTGATTCATCGACCACGGTGCGGCCATGGTCGGCCAGCACGATGTTGCCACGCGCCACGCTGATGTCGCGGCCCGGGTGCTCCAGGCTGCCCAGGCACAGCGCAAAGGGCAAGGCGTCGGCGCGGTCCCAGCTGACGGCTGTCAGGTCCACCGGGTCGTTGTGGGGTTCGGCGTCAAACAGGCCACCCGAAGGGTCAACCAGGGTGCTGTCCACCTGCGTCAACCGCACCGCCCAGCGCTTGCTGCGGTCGGCGTCAGCCGCGGCGGCGGCTTCGTCGTCGGTGCGCGGGTTGGCCACTTCTTCCAGCACCAGTACGTCGCCCACGGCCAGCGGCGGGCGGCCGCGCAAGGTGGCGCGGGTGGTGCCCACCGGCAGGCAGCAGCCGCCGTCGCCCCAGGTGTAGAAACCGATCCGGTTGCAACGCTGATCCAGTACCTGCGTGCGAACGGTTTCAAACACTTCAGCCGGCCCGCCCCGCAGTTGTTCAGCCGCGCGGCTGGTGGGCACCACACCGGCATCAGCGACACCTGCGGTGCGGGTGAACAGCGCCGTGCCGCGCGCCAGCGTGAAACCTGCGCCCGTGACCTGCACCTGCACCCACGCGCGGGCGTTGCAGCCATCGTGCATGCGGTAGTCCACCAGCCTGGCGTGCCGGCGAACCGAGGTGCGGCGCCGTGCCGTGCCCAGGTAGGCTTCGTTGGCCACCACGTCTTGCCGGTAGGTCAACTGGTCGGCGGCGTAGGCCAGCACCTCCACCAGGGTGACGCCCAGATCGGCGGCGCTGCGTTCGGTCCAGCCTGGCACCTGCAGCGCCAGGCGCTCCAGCATCAGGCGGCGAAAGCCGGCGTAGTCGCGCGCCATGTAGTCGATGGCGGGTTTGGCGCGCGGCGCGGGTGGGCAATCGGCCATGTCCTCGCAGTCGAATTCGCTGGGGCATTCCACCTTGAAGGAAAAGTCCGCCTGCGCCAGCCGGGGGTCGAAGTCAGCCGGCGGCGTGTTGCTGCCCGGGGCTGACACCAGGCGCAGGGTGTAGACGGAAAAGTCGCCTTCGCTGTCGGTGCGGATGACCAGGGTGCGGGCCAGGTCGTCGCTGGCCACGGCCAGTGCCGCCGCCAGCGCAGGCTCGGCCTGCGGCGGCAGGTTGTCGCCCGTCGCCACCCACAGCACACCGACGCGGCGGATGCGTTCGCCGCCGTCAATCAGCACCTGCTCGGGGTTGATGACAAAACCGGGCCGCAGCAGACGCAGCAGCAGCGTGCGCTGCCGCGGCACGGCCGGCGGCGCCAGGCGGTCCAGCACTTCCAGATACTCGATGGCGTTGACGGCCGGGTTGCCGGCCGTGCGCAGCACGTCCAGGCGGCGCGGGTCGCAGCAGGAGAACTTCATCACGATGCCCCCCCTGCGCCGGCCAAGGCAAAACTGGCGCGCTGCACGTTGCCGTCTTCCAGCACGGTGTAACGCACGTTCACCCGCAACGCCGAGTCGTCGGCCTCGACGCTGACTTCGTCCACCGCAATCAGGTGCGACAACTGCTGCAGCAGCGCCGCCTGCACCAGCATCTGCGTGGTGGCGGCCAACGTGGTGCTGTTGGGCTCAAACACCAGCTGCGACAGACCGCAGCCGAAGTCAGGCCGCATCACGCGTTCGCCGGGGGCCGTGAACAGCACCTGCTCGATCAGGTCGCGCAGGTGGTTGGCGTCTCCCGTTGTTGCGGTGCGGCCCAGGGCCGAGATGCGGTAGGGGAAGTGCAGGTGCGTGTTGCTCATGGTGTGTGCCCTTTCAGGTGGCCAGCGCACGCGCCTGGTAAGCCACGGGCAACAAGCCGGTGCCCGTGGGTGTGCACACCGCCGTGCCCGCCACGGTGGCCAGCGGGGTGCCGCCGGCCACCACACGCGTGGCGCCCATCACCCAGTTGGCGCTGACGCATGGCGGCGTGCTGGTGCTGGCCAGCGCGCAGCCGGCCACCGCGTACGGCGTGGCCAGCGTGGCCACGGGCTGGCCGCTGACCAGCACCCGCGGATAAGGCGACAGCGCCTGCGCGGGGCCGCCGTGCATGCACAGCAGCGTGGCGCCCAGGTGCAGGATCGGTGCTGGCATGGTCTGCGCCCCTAGCCCAGCACCGTCAAGGCGCCCAGGTTGATGTCCACGGTGGGCCCGGTGAGGTTGATCACCGCGCCCTTGCCGTTGCTGATGATGATGCCCACGTCGCTGACCGAAATCATCGCGCCGGTGCTGGTCTGGATCATGATGCCGCCGGTGGGCCCGGGCACGTCGCTGATGACGATGCCGTTTTTGGCCAGCGTCTGCAGCGTGATGCCGCTGACCGCCGGCGGCACGGTCTTGGCCATCAGCGGCACCTCGGCGGTGTTGCCCCAGTAACAGCCGGTCCAGATGGGGTAGTCGGGGTCACCCCGTTCAAACTCGATCCACACACCCGAGCCCACCTGGGGCACGGCAAACACCCCCGTGTTGATGCCGCCCCAGGGCATGCAGGGCATGGCCCAGCTGATGGGCAGCGCCGACAGCGCCGGCACGATGGCCTGGATGCGGCCGATCTGCAGTGGGTCGATGTTGTTCACGACCGTACCGCGGTGTTTGCCGAATTGCGGGCCGGTGCTCATGCCCTGTCCTTGCAGCGCTTGTTCATGTCAGGTCCTCATACCGGCACGGTGGGCAGCGTGGACATCAGCCCGTTGCGGGCCAGCGAAAAATTCTGTTTGTACGAACCGCGCTGGATGTCGTGGCTGACCCGCGTGACGTAGTACAGACCGTCAAACGGCAGCCCCGCGCCCCGCACGCCCACCAGGCGTCGCGGCTTCAGCAGGCGGCCGTAGCGCACCACGTCGAGCTGGCCGCTGCCAAACACCGAATCACTGTGCTGGCCGGCGTAGGCCAGGCCGCGCATCAGCGCTTCGGCCGCGCCCAGGTGCGCGGTGTCGTTCAGGAATTCCACCTTGGGCGGCAGCGGGGGCACCAGGCCCAGCGGCGGGTTCAGCGGCGTCACGTCGGGGATGGGAATGCCGATTGGGGCCTTGCTGTTGGGCTCCTGGAAAAACACCACCGGTATCGTCTTTTTTTCCTTGTCGAAGTTGAACGACAGGTTTTCGACATTGGTCAAGGCGTCCATGGCCGTGGTCAGTGCCGGTTGCGGCGCGCCGACACGGATCTCAGGGCCCCAATACGCGCGCGATGTGCCCGGCGCCGGGCCCGGCTCCAGATAAAAAACATGGCCGGCCGAGCGCGCCAGTTGCTGGATGTAGGCGTAGTCGCTGCCTTTTTGCGCCGGGATACGGTCGGTGGGCAAAGGCGGCGCGTCCACGATGCCGGGGATGACCATGGGCACCACCCCCAGCGCCGCGTATTTGGCCAGGATCAACAGCACCCGGGCCGAAGGGGGCATGGCCGGAAAAGGCAGACCCGGGATTTCCACCACGTCCATCAGCGCCGACAGGTCCTTGCCGCGCACCACCAGGCGTCCGACACCGCCAGCGCCGGGTTGTGTGTCCACATGCGTGACCATGCCGTCGACGATGGGCTCCACCACGGCACCGATGCGCACACTGAGCACCACCCGCATCATGGGCACGCCACCGCCGCCGCCGGTGATCAGGAACAGCGTGCGCAGCAGCGATTGCGCCGGCAGGTCAAAGGCCATCTCGAAACCGCTTTGGCTGTCGCCCGCACCCATCTCCACCTTCACCGAGGCCAGCGCGTCCACCACCTCGCGGGGCGGTGCCACCGGCACGGGGCCGATGAGCAAAGAAAGCTGGATGCCGTTGGCAGTGGACATGGTTGGCCTTGTGCTGGGCTCAGCCGCCCTGCACCACGGGGATCACGATGCGTGCGCCCGGGGTATCGGTCAGCTCGAAGGAGTCGGCCACGCCGTTGGCGTCGGCCACGCGCCACCAGGCGGCGGGGTCGGCATAGGCGCGGTGGGCGATGAGGTCGGGCCGGTCGCCGGCGGCGATGCTCACGCGTCCGGCAACGGCCACGTCACGCAGGGCCGGCAGGAAACGACGGCGTGCGTAGGCAATGCCGGGCGCGCCGTCGGGCTGCGGCAGCACCGCCAGCGGCACGCCGTGGTAGCGGCTGGCGGCGTCGAAGGGGGTGGACGGTATGGCGCCGGCGTCGATCAGCATCTGGACGGGGTCGGTACTCATGAACGGTGTCCTCCAGGTCGGGTCATGACAGGGCATCGATGCCCAGTGCCTGCAGCGCCGCACTGCCAGCCTTGGCGGCCAGCGCTTCGCGCGCACGCAGGTGGTTGATGAACAGCGCGCCGCCGCGGTGGGCGTAACCCAGGTCGTCGGTGCTCATCACGCGCAGGCCCAGCGACACCTTGGCGCGTAGCGGGTTCAGCGCAGGGTCGAAGGCTTCTTCGGTGATGGACAGGTCGGTCACACGCACGGGCTGGATGCGGTTTTTGCTCCACACAAACACCACCAGCGGCGCGTCGGGTGCCACGATTTCCAGCGTGCCCGCCGAGGCCAGCGCGTCCAGCGCCAACAGCGCCGTGCTGCTGGGGTTGACCAGAGCCTCCAGCGCCGCCAGCTGCGGCGCGATGCCGTGCGCCACGGTGTTGGCGTTCTGGTCCGGGAACTGCAACTGGTCGGTGGCGTCGATTTCGGCCTCGACCTTGATGGTCTCTACTGCCGGGCCTTTCAGGCGGAAGGGCTGGGCGCGTTCGGCACCGCCGTCGCCGCCCGCACCTTGTACCTGGTAACTGCGGCTCAGGCTGTCGGGGTTGTATTGCAGCGCAATGGTGCGCAGCACCTGGGCGCCGCCGGGGTCCAGCACAACCAGGCCGCCTTTGATGAGGCGGGGGGCGGTGGACAAACTCATGGCGCCTGCACCGCCACGATCTCGAACCAGCGGCCGGCCAGGCTGCCCAAGGTTTCTTGATACCCGTTGAGCTGCCCCAGATGCGAGCCACCCGCGGCTCGGTTGGGGCCGGATTCGGCCGGCCACAGGTTGGCCGGATGGTCGTCGCCGCCGAACTGCTTGTCATGCACATGGTCGACGTCGTAGCCATCGTCGGCCAGCGACGGG
>JAHECB010000240.1 GCA_024641925.1 Betaproteobacteria bacterium | reverse complement strand
CTTCACCAACCAGCTGGGCATCACCGGCAGCTGGAACGCCGGTACCGGCCAGCTCAGTCTGACGGGTGCGGCCAGCGTGGCCGACTACCAGACCGCGCTGCGCTCGGTGGCCTTCCAGAACATCAGCGAGGATCCCGTCACCGCCTTGCGCAGCGTGGCGTTTGTGGTCAGCGATGGCGTGGCCAACAGCGCAACCGTGACGCGCAACGTGCAGGTCAGCGCCGTCAACGACGCGCCGGTGCTGGACAACAGCCCGGGCATGTTCCTGCTGCCCGTGTCGCGCACGGCCGGCAGCAACCCGGGCAGTACCGTCGCCCAGATCATCGGCAGCACCAACGGCGACCGCATCACCGATGTCGACACGCTGCCGCTGGAGGGCGTGGCCATCACCAGCGCCAGCGCCGGCGCCATCGGCCAGTGGCAGTACGCCATCGACGGCGGCACGAGCTGGCTGAGCCTGGGCACCGTGGCCACCAATTCGGCCTTGCTGCTGCGTGCCGAGGACTGGTTGCGCTTCGTGCCCGACAACAGCGGCACCGGAACGGCGACGCTGGGCTTCCGCGCCTGGGACCGCACCGCCGGCAGTGCCGGGTCGCTGGCCGATGCCAGCTCGGCCGGGGGTGCCTTGCCTTTCAGCGCCGCGATCGCCAGCGCCAGCATCGGCGTGGTCGGCAGCACCGATGTTCCGGTGGCCGTGGCGGACAGCGCGCAGACGGAAACGAACATCGCGGTTGCGATCAGCGTGCTGGCCAACGACCTGGACCCGCAAGGCGACGCGCTCTACATCCTGGACGTCGGCAACCCGGCCAACGGCAGCGTGTCGGTGGCCGGCAGCGTGGTCACCTACACACCCAACCCGGGGTTCTATGGCCCGGATGGCTTCGACTACGTCGTCACCGATGGCAACGAAGGCCTGGCGCATTACTGGAAGCTGGACGGCGACGGTGTCGACAGCGTCGGCGGCAACGGGGGCACGGTGCTGGGCGGCCCGGCCACGGTGCCGGGGCCTTATGGGAATGCGCTGCTGTTTGACGGTGTTGACGACCACGTCGCGATACCGGACTTCAGTTACGACAACGAGTTCTCGCTCAGCTTGCGCTTCCGCGTCGACGACAACAGCGGCAGCGCGGTCCAGTACTTCTACAGCCACGGCGCGCTGCCCACGACGCCCGGCGCCAGCAACCTGGTGCATGTGGGCCTGGTCGAAGCCAGCAACGCCACCGTGGTGCAGCGCAACCAGCTGATCGTCACGGTCTGGGACCAGAACGACTCGGCCGGCCAGTTGCTGATCAACGCCGCCCCCCTGATCGGCGATGGACAGTGGCACCAGTTCACGATGACCGTTACGCCGGGCATCGGTACGCGGGTCTATGTCGATGGCAGCCTGGGCGGGTCCATCGCCACCGGTGGCGATGTGATCAACCCGGTCGGCAGTGCGCAGCTGGGCGCCCTTGCGGACCTGGACCCGACCCGTTTTCTGAATGCTGGCGGGCGTCTGGACAGCCTGGCCATCTACGACCGCGCGCTCAGCGCAGCCGAAGTGTCGACCCTGTGGTCGGGCGGCGCGTCGCAGGCCCATGTCACGATGGACGTCAACGCCCGGCCGGTGGTCAGTGCCAGCGGCGGCAGCGCCGGCTACATCGAAAACGCGGCGGCGACGCCGGTCGATCCCGGCCTGGTGATCAGCGACGCCGACGACCTGAACCTCATCGGCGCCACTGTCACCATCGCCGGCAATTACGCGCCGGGTCAGGACCAGCTGGTGTTCAGCAACCAGCTGGGCATCAGCGGCACTTTCAACGCCGGGACGGGGCAGCTCACGCTCAGCGGCCTGGCCAGTGTGAGCAACTACCAGACGGCGCTGCGCAGCGTCGCTTATGCCAACAGCAGCGATGCGCCGAGTACGGCCGTGCGCACGGTGGCCTTTGCGGTCAACGACGGCACGGTCAACAGCCTGCCGGCCACGCGCAACCTGCTGGTGACGGCGGTCAACAACCCGCCCACAGCGACGAATCTGAACACGCCACAGACGTACACCGAAGACACGCCGCTGAATCTGGCAGATATCGTGATCAGCGACGTGGACAGCCCCAGCATCACGGCCACCTTGAGCGTGTCGGATCCCGCCGCGGGCATGCTCAGTACCGGCACCGCCAACGGGGTGACCTCGACCTACAACGCCGGCACCGGTGTGTGGGGCGCCAGCGGCGCGCTGGCCGACGTCAATGCGCTGCTGGCCGCGCTGATCTTCACCCCCGTGGCCGACGGCAACGGCAGCTTCAGCATCGTCACCAGCGTCAGCGACGGTGTGGCGCCGCCCATCACCGGCAGCCAGGCCTTCACCGGCGTGGCCGTCAACGACGCACCCGCGGCGACCCATCTGAACACGCCGCAGACCTACACCGAAGACACGCCGCTGAACCTGGCAGCCATCGTGATCAGCGACGTGGACAGCGCCAACCTCACGGTCACGCTGACCTTGTCCGACCCTGCTGTGGGCACGCTCAATGCCGGCAACGCCAACCTGGTGACGTCGTCCTACAACGCGGGCGCCGGCGTGTGGAGCGCCAGTGGTGCACGGGCCGACGTGAACGCGCTGCTGGCCGCACTGATCTTCACCCCCGTGGCCGATGGCAACGCCAGCTTCAACATCGCCATCAGCGTCAGCGACGGGTTGGCGCCACCCATCACCGGCAGCCAGGCCGTCACCGGCGTGGCCGTCAACGATGCGCCAACGGCGACCAACCTGAACGCGCCGCAGACCTACACCGAAGACACACCGCTGAACCTGGCCGCCATCGTCGTCAGCGACATCGACAGTGCCACGGTCACGGCCACGCTGACCTTGTCGAACCCTGGCGTGGGCGCCCTCAGCACCGGTACGTCCAACGCCGTCGCCGCCACCTACAACACCAGTACCGGGGTGTGGACCGCAAGCGGCGCCGTGGCCGACGTCAACGCCGTGCTGGCTGCCGTGGTCTTCACGCCGGCGCTCGACATCGACATCAATTTCAGCATCACCACCAGCGTCAGCGACGGCACGGCGGCCCCCGTCACCGGCAGCCGGGCCTTCACGGCTCTGCCGGTCAACGATGCGCCCACGGCGACGAACCTGAACACGGCGCAGACCTACACGGAAGACACGCCGCTGAACCTGGCAGCCATCGTGATCAGCGACGTGGACAGTGCCAACGTCACGGCGACGCTGACCCTGTCGAGCCCGGCTGCAGGCAGCCTCGGTACCGGCACGTCCAATGCGGTGATCTCCACCTTCGACGCCGCGACTGGCGTGTGGAGCGCCAGTGGCGCGCCAGCCGACGTCAATGCCCTGCTGGCCGGCATGAGGTTTTATCCGTCGCCCAACGTCAACAGCAATTTCAGCCTTGCCACCAGCATCAGTGACGGCCTGGCGCCGCCCGTCACCGGCACTCAGGCCTTCACGGGTGTGGCCGTCAACGACGCACCGGTTCTGGTCCTGAACGCGGGCGCCACGGTTGACGAGGGCGCTGGGCTGGTGCTGAGCACAGCCCATCTGCAATCGACGGATGCTGACCATGCGTCGGCCGAGACGCTGTACACGCTGACCACGCTGCCGGCGCATGGAGCCTTGTTGCTCAACGGCCTGGCGCTGCAGACGGGGCAGTCGTTTTCGCAGGCCGACATCGACACTGGTCTCGTGCGTTACCAGCACGACGCCAGCGAGACCACCCGTGACCAGTTCAGCTTCAGCCTGAATGACGGTTTGCTCGAGGGTGCGCGTGCGGCGTTCAACATCAGCATCGCGCCCGTCAATGACGCAGTGCCGCAGATCACCAGCCACGCGCCGGCGTCTGTCGTGTCGGTGCCTGAAAACACCCTGTCCGTGACCATGGTCAGCGGTGTTGATGCCGACCTGCCGGCGCAGACCCTGACCTTGTCGATTGCCGGCGGTGCCGACGCGGCCCTGTTCACCCTGGACGCCAGCACCGGTGAACTGCGCTTTGTGCAGCCGCCGGACTTCGAGCAGCCGCGCGACAGCCATGGCGACAACCTGTACGAGTTGGACATCCGCATCAGCGACGGCATGCTCAGCAGCGTGCAGGCACTGCGGGTGCAGGTGACGCCGGTCAACGACAACGTGCCGGTGATCACCAGCGGCGGCGGTGGCCCCCTGGTGGGGGTCGAGGTCAACGAAGGAAATCGGTCGGTGATCCGGATGGTGGCCCAGGATGCGGACCTGCCAGCGGAAACGCTGCGGTTGTCGATCATCGGCGGCGCCGATGCCGCCCGGTTTGCCCTGGACCCGGTCTCCGGCACGCTGTCGTTTGTCGATCGACCCGCCGAGCTGAACCCGACTGACAGCAATCGCGACAACGTCTACGAAGTGGTGGTGCAGGCCAGCGACGGCAGCGCCATCACCCAACAGCGCTTGCTGGTGCTGGTGCGGGCGGTGATCGAAACATCGGTGCCGACCATGGCCCCGCCAGTCGTCAACGGTAGCGCGCCCGAGCCCTACGTCGGCGGCGTGGCGCCGGTGACCCACGCCAGCCCGGCCGGGCCGATCAGGGTGCCATTGCCGGAGCTGATGCCGGCCGAAGACACCCCTCTGGACACGCGCCCACTGGCCCGGTCTGGCATCCAGGGGTCCCAAATGACGCCCGTGGTGATGCGCAGTTCGACGTCGGAGGCGACCGTCGTGGTCGGCGGTACCGATGCCGCCGCCGCGCTGGCTGCCAGCATCGAGGCCATGATGCGGGACACCCCCAGCATGGAAGCCGCCCTGGGCCTGCCGACCCTCGACGAGGCCCAGCTGCAGATGCAGCCGGGCGGCCTGTCGCTGGCCGCGCTGGCCGCCCAGGCAGCGACGCGCAGTTCCACCGTCGTTCCCAGCGAGCTGGCGCCGTCGTCCGAAGCCGACGGCAAGGTGCAGGAGGGTGACCGCGGTTTGGTCATCGAAGTCCTGGGGACGCCGGTGGTGGCCGGCGGGCTGGCGTTTTCCGCGACCTTGCTGATCTGGGTCATGCGGGCTGGCGGTCTGGTGGCCGCCATGGCCGCATCACTGCCAGCCTGGCGCACCCTGGACCCCTTGCCGATCCTGGATCGGGACGGGACTGGCGCCGAAAGCGAGGTCGACGACGAACTGCCCGACCCGTACGGCAGCCAGGCGACGCAGGCCGGCGGCCCGTCGCCGGCAGGCTCGACCGTGACGCTGGCGCATCAGCCAGCCGCTTTGCAGCGCAGCTTGATCGAGCCCCTGGAGATGCAGACATGAAGATGGGTGCCATTCCGCGCATGACGGCGGGCCTGGTATCGCTGGCCGTGATGTTGCTGCTGGCGGCGGACATGCTGCTGGGCTTGTTTCCCAACGAGGCGCAGACCCGCAAGGAGATCAACACCCGGTTGGCCTACGGCTTGGCCACGCAGGTGGCGGCCCTGCTGCAACGGCGCGATTGGGCGGCCGTGGAGCAGTCGCTGCAGGCCGTCAAATCCGGCACCGAAGGCCTGGAGAGTCTGGCCCTGCGCCGCGCTGACGGGCGCATCCTGGCGCAGGCGGGCGCCCATCCGGCGTCGTGGAGCGGGGGCGGGTCGATGCTGGCCCTGCATGTGACGGTGCCACTGCGTTCGGCGGGCGCCGATTGGGGCCAACTTGAAGTGGCGTACCGCGCCGCCGGCCTGAAAGATGTGCCGACATGGCTGTTCAGCGGGCCGGCGCGGTTGCTGCTGCTGTTTTCTGCCGTGGCCTCGCTGGCCTATTACCTGTACCTGCGTCGCATGCTGGAGCATCTGGACCCCGGGTCGGCGGTGCCTGACCGTGTGCGCAACGCTTTCGACACCCTGGTGGAAGGTGTCATGGTGGTGGACTTGCAAGGCCGGATCCTGCTGGTGAACAAGGCCCTGGACGCACTGCGGCCGCCCGGTGACGACCGATCGCTCATCGGCCTGCGCGCGCAGGCCCTGGAATGGCTGCAGCCCGCCGAGGCCGGGGCCGATCGGGCGCCCTGGCTGACCACCATGCACAAGGTGCAGCCCGCCCGTGCGCTGCGTTTTGTGGTGCTCTCGCCCGATCAGGCCAAGCCCTTGGCCCATGTCACCTTGAACTGCTCGACATTGGCCGATGAACAAGGCGGCCTGCGCGGCTGCCTGATCAGCCTGGGCGACGTGACGGAACTGGAGCTGTCCCATCAGCAGTTGATGGATGTGCTGGCCGATCTGGCCATGTCCAAGAAGGAACTGGTCGAAAAGAACGAAGCGCTGGAACTGCTGGCCAACCACGACCCGCTGTCGGGATGCCTGAACCGCCGTGCATTTTTTGAACTGGGCCAGGCCTTGTTTGAACGTGCGACCTATGACCACTCACCGTTGGTGTGTGTGATGGCGGACATCGACCACTTCAAGAACATCAACGACACCTACGGTCACGGTGTGGGCGACCAGGCGATTCAGCGTTTTGCAGCCCTGTTGCGCCAGCTGGTGCGTCCGGGCGACTTGCTGGGCCGCTACGGTGGCGAAGAGTTCTGTCTGGTGCTGCCGGGTGCGGACCTCGAGCGCGGCCGTCGGCTGGCCGAAATGATGCGCAAGGCCGTCAGCGAAAACAACGGTGCTGGCCTCGACCCGGGCGCAGCGCTGGCCATGAGCGCCAGCTTTGGTGTTACCGCGCTGAGAGCCGGTGTCAAGGACCTGGCTGCGCTGATCGACCGGGCCGACCATGCCATGTACCGCGCCAAGAGGGCAGGTCGTAACCGTGTGGTGCTGGACGACGAAACCGCCACGGCATCCCCGGCGACGGTCGAGCCCATTTTTGAAACACTCGATGAGTTGCAGGCGGCCGCCGCTGCCGCCCGCGAGCCCCGCGACCACGACCTGCCCCTGCTGACCACCGTGGTCATGCCGGGGCCGGCCTTGAAGGATCTGCCGTGAACTTGAACAACCTGGTGGGCGGGCTTTCGGGCCTGCGAGGCCGACCCGGCGCTGAATCTGCCGAGACTGTGACCGCGCCGGCTGCGCTAGCCTCTTCAGGACCTTTGTCGCGCAACGCTGAACTGCTGGCGCGCCACGGCATCGACACCGAGCGCGACAGCGAGGCAGCGCGCATTCGCAAGCTCACCTGTTTCGACAGCCTGACGGGTCTGCCCAATGTGCTGCTGTTTCGCGAGCAGCTGGATCTGGTGCTGCGCCTGGCCCGCCGCAACCAGCACACGGTGGCCGTGCTGCTGGCCGATATCGACGACTTCCGGCGTCTCAAGCAGACGCTGGGTCACCGCCGGGCTGATGCCTTGGTCAAGGCCCTGAGCCAGCGCCTGCAGACGGCGCTGCGTGGCAGCGACCTGATGCTGGCCGGCAACACCCCGGTGGACCGCAGCGGGGGCATGGCGCGGGTGGCGGGCACCGAATTTGCCATCGTGCTCAGCCAGCTGACCGATCCGCGGGATGCCGAGGTTGTGGCGCGCCGCCTGCGTGAGGCAGCCTGCGCCGCACTGATGGTGGGTGACGTCGAGGTGTTCCCCACCATCAGCATCGGCGTGGCCCTGAGTGGTGCCGACGGCGAAACGCCCGAGCGTTTGCTGGAGCACGCTGACCTGGCCCTGGGCGTGGCCAAGGACCGCGGACGCGACAGCACCAAGTTCTACGACATTGGCATGGACGCCCTGGCGTCGGCGCGGCTGGACATTGAAACCGGCTTG
>JAHECB010000239.1 GCA_024641925.1 Betaproteobacteria bacterium | reverse complement strand
GCCACCATGCAATGGAACCACAGATCGGCGGTTTCGGCCACGATGCGGTCGGCATGCCCGTCCTTGGCGGCCATGACCAGTTCGGTGGCTTCTTCGCCAATCTTCTTCAAGATGGCGTCGCCACCCTTGGAAAACAAGCGTGCGACGTAGCTTTTTTCGGGGTCGCCACCGGCTTCGGGCTTGCGGGACTCGATGACGTCAGCCAGTCGCGCCAGACTGTCCTGCGAAAGATTTTTTGGTGCTGGGCTGTTCATGGGCGCCGCTTACTTCTTGTACACATGTTCGGGGTCCACCAGCACTGGCTCGACGGATTGCCAATGGGCACCGGCTTCCAGTCGTTGGTAAAAGCAACTGTGCCGGCCGGTGTGGCAGGCCACACCGGGCTCGTGACCCAGTTGCGTGACTTTCAGCAGCACCACGTCGTTGTCGCAGTCCATGCGGATTTCGTGGACACGCTGGAAGTGGCCTGACTCTTCTCCCTTGTGCCACAAGCGCTGGCGGCTGCGGCTGAAGTACACCGCCTGGCCGCGCGCTGCGGTGGCGGCCAGGGCTTCGCGGTTCATCCAGGCAAACATCAGCACGTCGCCGCTGCCGGCTTCTTGTGCAATCACGGGCACCAGGCCTTGGTGGTCCCATTTCACCGCATCCAGCCAGGCGGTGGTTTTGCCCTGGATGTGGGTGGCGCCGGAAAAGCCCCTGTCCTGGGCCAGCCAGTCCAGCACGGGAATGGTGCCGGGCAGTACCGGGTGCACCTGCACCGGCAGGCTTTGCCAGGACAGTTGCTGGCCTTCCTGCGCTTGCAGCTCGCCGGCCCATTCATGCACGCGGCAGAAGTGCAGGCGAACGCGGGCATGGGGGTACTCCACCGTGTCGACCTTCCAGGGCACGACGGCACCGATGCTGACGCCCAATTCCTCTTGCAGTTCACGGCGCAGCGCCTGCTCGACCGTCTCACCATCTTCGATCTTGCCGCCCGGGAACTCCCAGAAATCGGCATACACCTTGCCCGGCGGGCGGCTGGTCAGCAAAAAACGCTGTTGGGCGTCAAACAGCACGCCGACTGCGACGTCGACGGTCTTGCGGGTTGCCGCGGTGGTTTCAGCGGTTGTCGTCATCAGCGTTTCAGCGCGTGGCGGCCGGCATAGTCGCGGGCAAATTGCTGGGCCACGCGACCGGATCGGGAGCCGCGTTCCAGCGCCCAGATGAGGGATTCCTGACGCGTACCGGCAATCTTTTTTTCCGGCACACCCAGCGCGCGCAGCCACTGTTCGGCAATGGCCAGGTATTCCTCTTGCGAAAACGGGTAGAAACTCAGCCACAGGCCAAAGCGTTCGGACAGCGAGATCTTTTCTTCCACCGCTTCACCCGGGTGCACTTCACCGTCTTCGGTATGTTTGTAGCTCAGGTTTTCGCGCATGGTTTCGGGCAGCAGGTGGCGCCGGTTGCTGGTGGCGTAGATCAGGACGTTGTCACCGGCTTGCGCCACCGAGCCGTCCAGCGCACTTTTCAGTGCCTTGTAGCCGGCTTCGCCTTCGTCAAAGCTCAGGTCGTCGCAAAATACGACAAAACGTTCCGGGCGCTGCGACACCAGTTCCACCAGGTCGGGCAGGTCGACCAGATCGGCCTTGTCGACCTCGATCAGGCGCAGGCCTTGGCCCGAAAACTCGTTCAGACAGGCCTTGATCAGCGAACTCTTGCCGGTCCCGCGGGCACCGGTCAGCAACACGTTGTTGGCCTGGCGACCGGCCACAAACTGGGCCGTGTTCTGCAGCAGACGTTCTTTTTGCTGGTCCACCTCCTTCAGGTCGTCCAGGCGGATCTGCGCCACGTTGCGCACCGGTTCCAGCGCGCCGCCATGGTTCCAGCCACTGCTGCGGCGACGGTAACGCCAGGCCACGGCCGCAGTCCAGTCGGGCGGTGTGGCGGGCGGCGGCAGCAAGGCTTCCAGCCGTGCCATCAGAGATTCGGCACGCCGTGCCAGGTCCAGCAGCGCCTGGCCGCCAGAGTCTTGGTGTGTGGGGGGTTTCATCAGGGCCACAGTGTAGTCAGGGCGGGGAAAGCAACGGCGGCAACGGCAATACCCGATCATCAGCGACCACGAACACACGGTCACCGGGCCGGCGGGGCATGACGTGCATGCCGGTGAAGTCGCCAAACGCGGGCAGCACGCCCACGCTGGCGCCGAAGTGAAAACACGGCAGTCGCAAGCGCCCAGGGCTTGTGCCACCCAGCACGGCGGCAGGGTGGCTGTGTCCGGCCAGCACATAGTGGTCGGGGTGCGGGTCGGGGTGATGGGCCAGTGCCAGGGCCCCCAGGGGCAGTGGATCGGCCACGCATTGAATGCGCCACGCCGGCGGTGGGTCACCCGCATGGAGGTCGTGGTTGCCGCGCACCAGCGTCATGTCGACATGGGCAAACGCCTCGCGAAAGGCCTGCACCTGCGCCCAGGCAGCGGGTGCGGCTGACAGGCGCGAATGCAGCAGGTCGCCCAGAAACACCAGTTGCCCGGCGCCTGTGCGCATCAATGCGGTCGTCAGACGTGCCAGGTTGTCCGCCGTGGTGCCGCCCGGCACGGGCACGCCCAGGCGGCGAAAGCTCTGGGCCTTGCCAAAATGGGCGTCAGCCACCAGCAATATGCTGTGTTCGGGCAGGTAGGTGGCGCGTTCGGGCAACAGCTGCACCCGGTGGCCACCGGCCAGAATTTCCAACATCGGCGTTCCCGCGCTTGAATTCAGGCGCAAAGTCGCTGCAGCGCAGGCTCCAGGTGTTCGGTGGGCAAGCGTTTGAAGCCCGAGCGGGCGTAGCGCTGCAGCCGGCCGATGGTCAAGGCCACGATAGCCGAGGCCAGCGCGTTGGCGTCCACCGTGGGTGTGCTGGAGACCGCCAGGCCACCGCGCAGACACTGCCGCAGCTGGGACTCCACCCGGTCGAAAAACTGGTTCATGCGCACCACCAGCCGCTCGTTTTCAAACACCAGGGCGTCACCGACCATGACGCGGGTCATGCCGGGGTTCTTTTCGCCGAACTGCAGCAAGACCGTGGTGATCTTGTGCACCTGCGCGGCGGGTGAGGCCTCGCGCTCGACGATCTGGTTGATCAACGAAAAGACCGTGGTTTCGATGAACTCGATCAAGCCTTCAAACATCTGCGCCTTGCTGGCGAAGTGCCGGTACAGTGCCGCTTCGCTGACCTGCAAGCGCGCGGCCAGCGCTGCGGTGGTGATGCGTTCGGAGCCGGGTTGTTCCAGCATGGCCGCCAGGGTTTGCAGAATCTGGATGCGTCGCTCGCCTGGTTTGGGTCGCTTGCGCCCACCTGTGACGGCAGGCGTATCGGCCGCTTCCTGAACAACTTCGGTCGGCGCAGATTCTGGCTGTTCAGGCATCGGTCAGGTGGCGCGCGGCGGCTCCGAAGGGGCTGAGGGACAAGACCGCGGGCGGGCGGCTACAAGCTCACGATCATTCTTGCACAGCGTCATGGCCGGTTCGCTTGCAGGTAAACACTAACTCCGGACTGAAAATGTAAGGAAGTTGGTGGCCGCGGAATGGGCTGGGTTTGCCTTCAGTGCCAGCGAGCGGACCAGCCCAGCAGCGGTCGCAGGCACCCCAGACGCAGGTCGGCATAAACCGGTCGGCGGCGCGCTCTGCGCTGTGAGCCCGCGGGCAGCCAGCGCCGCATCCACACCGTGCGCATGCCGACACGGTGTGCGGCCTTGAGGTTGACGGTGGAGTCTTCCACCAGCACACATTGGCTGGCCCGTACGCGCAGTTTGGCCAGCAATTGGCGCAGCATGCGCGCATCAGGTTTGGGGCGCAGGTCGCCAAACATGTGCATGTCTTCAATGGCAATCAGGCCGTCAAACAGGTGGCCGATGTCCAGCACGCCCACCACGCGCTGCGCGTAGGCTCGGGGGGCGTTGGTCAGCAGGAACTTCCTGCCGGGCAGTCGCGCCACCGCGTCCAGGTCGTGTCGATGCCCTGCCACACGCTGCTCCAGACCGGGCAGCCGATGGGTGTGGTCCAGAAAGTGTGCGGCTTGCACGCCATGGTGCCGCATCAGGCCGAGCAACGTGGCACCGTAACGCAGCCAATACTGGCGACGCAGTGCATTGGACTGCTCGGGGGTGATGCCCAGCTCGCGCACGATGTACTCACCCATGGCCACGTGCAGCTCGCCCATCGAGGCCCGGCTGGCGTTGTGCAGGGTATCGTCCAGGTCAAACAGCCAGATGGGGGATGGCCGCTGCCGGACGCCCTGTTCACGCCGCACCGCGTTTTGGCGCGTGGCGCGGCGACGGCATCGGCGCGGGCCTGAGGGCCGCGCCGGCGTATCGAGCGCCAACAGGTCTGTCGCCAACGATGCTGAGGGTCAGTGAGACCGGATCATGGTGCCGTAGGCTTGGTCGGTCAGCACTTCCAGCAGCATCACATGCGGTATACGGCCGTCGATGACGTGCACCGCATTGACGCCGCTCTTGGCGGCGTCCAGCGCCCCGGCGATCTTGGGCAGCATGCCGCCGCTGATGGTGCCGTCGGCCACCATGTCGTCAATGTCGCGCGGCGACAACGAGGTCAGCAATTCGCCGGCCTTGTTCATCACGCCGCGGATGTTGGTCAGCATCAGCAGCTTTTCAGCCTGCAGCACGGTGGCCAGTTTGGCGGCCACCAGGTCGGCATTGATGTTGTAGCTTTCGTTGTTTTCGCCGAACCCGATGGGGCTGACGACCGGGATGAACTGGTCGTCCTGCAACGCCTTGAGGATGCTGGGGTCGATGGAGGCGATTTCGCCCACCTGGCCGATGTCGTGGTCCAGCGCCGGGTTGTCCTTGTCGGTCAGTCGCATCTGGCGTGCACGGATCATGCCGCCGTCGCGCCCGGTCAGGCCCACGGCCTTGCCACCGGCGGCGTTGATCAGGCCCACGATGTCTTGCTGCACCTCGCCAGCCAGCACCCACTCGACCACACCCATGGTCTCTTCATCGGTCACGCGCATGCCTTGCACGAAGTGGCCCTTCTTGCCGATGCGGTTCAGCGCCGCTTCGATCTGTGGCCCCCCGCCATGCACCACGATGGGGTTCATGCCCACCAGTTTCAGCAGCACCACGTCTTCCGCGAAGGCTTTTTGCAGTGCCGGATCGGTCATGGCGTTGCCGCCGTACTTGATGACCAGGGTCTTGCCATGAAAACGGCGGATATAGGGCAGTGCCTGCGCCAGGATGTCGGCTTGCACGCTGGACGGTGGGACTGCGGTGGCGGGTTTTTGGTCGACGGTCATGGTCGGTCGTGGTCAGCCTGTGATGCACGCATTGTAGGAAGGGCCGCCCGGCCTTGATGCGGCGTCGAGCCTGCGCATGAAAAAGCCCCGCGTCGCGACTGCGTTGCGGGGCCGCATGTTCACAGGCCTTCAGGCCCGGGTGCTGCCGTTCAGGGGGGCAGCACGGTCAGCAAGGCTTCACGGCTGGTGACCGAGCCGGCCGCGTTCGTGATGCGCAGGCTGAACAAGACGCCATTGTCGGCGGCCACAGTGGGCCTGACCAGCCTGTAGCTCTGGTTCAACGTGGACTGGACAAAGCCCGGCAACGCGGCGGTGGTTCCGTTACCGTCCCGTCTCAGCCACTCGAAAGTGAAAGGTCCAGTGCCCGACAGCGTGAGGTTGAAGATCGCAAAGGCGTCACCCTCGCGAACCGTCACGTCTTGCAAGTCGGTCAGGATGATGGGCGTGATGGGCGCACTCGCCACGGTCAAGGTGGCTGCATCGCTGGTCGCGCTGCCCAGGGCGTTGGTGACCACGGCCCGGAACAGCGCGGCGTCGTCACCCAGCGTGGTAACGACGGAGTACGTGGAGGCGGTTGCACCAGTGACGTTGACGCCGTTGCGCTGCCACTGGTAAGTGAACGGTTGAGTGCCGGTGGCAAACACGCTGAAGCTCGCGTTGCTGCCTGCAACAACAGCCAACGATTCCGGTGCGCGCGCAATGCTTGGCGCGGCGTTCACGACGGTGACAACAGCGCTGTCGCTGATGACCTGACCCACCAGGTTGCTGACCACCACGCGAAAGCTCACACCAGAATCGGCCTGGATGATGTCGGGCGTGGTGTAGGTGGAGCTGGTGGCGCTAGGGATGACAGTGCCGTTGCGCTGCCATTGGTAGGTAAAGGGCGCGGTGCCTCGTGCAACGACGCTGAACGTGGTGTTGGCACCATCGGGCAGGTTGATGCTGGCCGGCTGGGTGGTAATGACCAGCGGCACTACCGACAGAACGGCGGGCCCCGATGCGACACTGCCGCCCGGATTGGTGACCACCACCGTGAACTGTGCGTTGTTGTCTGCCAGCCCGGGGGAGGTCAACGTATAGGTCGCGCCAGTGGCGCCACTGATGGCGGTGCCGTTGCGCTGCCATTGGTAACTGAGGTCGCTGCCCGTCGCGGCAACATTGAAGGTCGCCGTCTCGCCTGCGGCGACCACGGTGGCATTCGGTGATGTCGAGATCGTCGGCGCAGCAACGGGCACGGTGATGGCACCGCCGCCGCCGCCGCCACAGGCTGACAAGACGGCCAGACACAAGCCGGCTGTCAGCCCCTTGAGGGCGTTGAGATACTTGACCATGGCAATAAGCTCCGAAAAATATGGGAATCGCCGCAGGTAACAACACTGCGTGACGGCATTTCAATCAACAAGACTGCGCAGAGCATAGCGCCTGTTGAGTGCTTGCACCTTGTCCAAGGGTGGGGACAGGCTGATTTACAGCCCCCGCATGCGGGGGGGCGCTGCGCCCTTCGCCCCTGGAGGGTATTTTCGAAAGGCGACCTTGTCCTGCTGCGCGCCATTTGCGGATCCGTTTTCACCGTGAAAGTTGCACAGCTGGGCCGTTGTCTTCCGGCTTGGCCTGCCCTTGCCCGTCGCATGGGAGACGGGCCGGTTCAACACCACAAGCTAGCATGACGGCCTGACCATCAGGAGTTGCCATGATCACGACATCCGCCATTGCCGCCACACAGCATCAAATCCGCCTTGCCGCGCGACCTGTAGGCCTGCCCAAGGACAGCGACTGGCAGCTCACTCAGGAACCCGTGGCCTTGCCGGCTGACGGCGGCGTGCTGGTCAAGACGCTGGCGCTGTCACTGGACCCTGCGATGCGCGGCTGGATGAACGAAGGCAAAAGTTACATTCCGCCCGTGGGCTTGGGCGAGGTGATGCGCGCTGGTGGCGTGGGTGTCGTGGTGGCGTCCAAAAACCCCGGTTTCGCTGTGGGCGATCATGTTTCTGGCGGCCCAGGCGTACAGGAATACTGGCTGGTGCCGGCCGACGAGGTGAAGCGGTCGGGCTTGACCAAGATCGACCTGCGACTGGGCAGTCTGACGCAATGGCTGAACGTGCTGGGCATGCCGGGCATGACCGGTTACTTTGGCCTGATGGATGTCGGACAACCCAAAGCCGGCGAAACTTTGGTGGTTTCTGGTGCGGCGGGCGCCGTAGGGCAGACGGTGGGCCAGGTCGCCAAGATCAAGGGCTGTCGCGTGGTGGGCATTGCCGGTGGGCCGGCCAAGTGCGAATGGGTGGTGAAGGAGCTGGGCTTTGACGCCTGCATCGACTACAAGGCGCCTGCACCCGCTGGCGTCGACCGCTGGGACCCGGTACGCGAAGGCCTGAAACAGCACTGCCCCCAGGGCGTGGACATCTA
>JAHECB010000016.1:3024-30017 GCA_024641925.1 Betaproteobacteria bacterium | reverse complement strand
CACCAGGTTTTCGACCGGCACTTTCACCTCGTCAAAAAACACCTCGTTCACTTCGTGGCCGCCGTCCATCAGGATCAGCGGGCGCACGGTGATGCCCGGGGTTTTCATGTCGATGAGCAAGAAGCTGATGCCTTCCTGCCGTTTTTCCGCAGCCGGGTTGGTGCGCACCAGGCAGAAGATCCAGTCGCCGTAGTGGCCCAGCGTGGTCCAGATCTTCTGGCCGGTGACGACGTAGTGGTCGCCCTGGCGTTCGGCGCGGCACTTCAGCGCGGCCAGATCCGAGCCCGCGCCAGGTTCGCTGTAACCCTGCACCCAGAAGTCGTCGCCTTCGCGGATACGCGGCAAGAAGCGCGCTTTCTGTTCCGGCGTGCCGTAGCGGTGCAGCACCGACGCGCACATGGCCGGACCGAAGGGCGGCAGGGTGGGTGCGCCAGCCAGGCCAAATTCTTCGTCATAGATGTAGCGCTGGGTGATGTCCCAACCCGTGCCACCGGTTTCCACCGGCCAGTGCGGTACCGACCAGCCCTTGGCTGCCAGGATCTTGTGCCAGCGCACATAGTCTGCCTTGCTCAGGTGGCGGTAACCCACCACTTTGTCGCGGATGTCTTGCGGCAGGTTGTTGGCCAGCCAGTCACGCACTTCGTTGCGAAAGGCCAGTTCTTCAGCGGAATAACTCAGGTCCATGGGGTCTCCGGTGCTGCGGTCAGGCGCCATGAAGTTGTGCGCCATCGGGTGGTCTGGTGATTGTGGCTTGCACGGGCGGCGGGGCATCGTCCGCAAGGCGACATGGCCGGCTGGCGCCAGCGGATAAGCTTTGTCTATTCAACACCTGCCCGAGATGCCCTCCATGAGTGAAACCCCGCATGCCACTTTCGAGATGATCCGCCTGTCGGTGCAAGACAAGGTGGCCGTGATCACGCTGAACCGTCCGGAACGGTTCAACGCAGCGCCGCCGCAGATGTTTGACGAAATTCGCACGGCCTTGCCGACACTGGCCGGCCTGGGCGCCCGCGCCCTGCTGATCACTGGCGAGGGCCGTGCCTTTTGCAGCGGCGCCGACTTGCAGGTGTCGGGCCAGGCGCCCCAAGGCGAAACCCGGGGCCAGCGCAGCCACCGCGCGCTGACGCAGCACTACGCACCGGCGCTGCTGGCCTTGTCGGAACTGGCGATGCCGGTGGTGGCGGCCGTCAATGGCCCGGCAGCCGGTATCGGTTGCTCGCTGGCGCTGGCGGCCGACTTCACGCTGGCCGCGCGGTCTGCCTACTTCTTGCAGGCCTTTGTCAACATCGGCCTGGTCCCCGATGGCGGCGCCACCTGGATGTTGCCGCGCCTGGTGGGCAAGGCTCGTGCCCTGCAGATGATGATGCTGGGCGAGCGCATTCCCGCCAGCCAGGCAGAGATCTGGGGGCTGATTTTCAAGTCCGCTGAAGACGGCGACCTGATGGCCGAGGCCATGGCCTTGAGCAGCCACCTGGCCAAGGGCCCCACCCGTGCACTGGGCCTGATGCGCAGGGGTCTGGTGCAGGGGCTGTCACAGACCTATGCCGAGGCCATGGATGCCGAAGCCGACCATCAGGCCCTGGCCGCTGAAACGGCCGATGCGGCCGAAGGCATCGCCGCCTTCCTGGCCCGTCGCCAGGCGGTGTTTGGTGGGTCTTGAGGTGAGCACCGGCGCGCCTGAGCCGCAGTTGCACCTGATCCAGGCCAACGGTGTCCGGCTGGCTTGTCATGAGTGGCGGCCCGAACTTCGGGGCCGCTTGCCCACGCTCGTGCTGGTGCATGCCACGGGTTTTCATGGGCGGGTGTGGCAGCAGACCGTGAACCGTTTGCCAGACCGGCACATCCTGGCGCTGGACCAGCGTGGCCATGGCCAAAGTGAAGCAGCGCCGTTTGACACTTGGGAAACCTTTGGCCGTGACCTGGCCGGTGTTGCCGCGGCTTTGGGTCTGCAGGGCGCGCAGGGTGTGGGCCACAGCATGGGTGCTCATGCGCTGGTGCAAGCCGCGGCTTTTGAGCCGGGGCGGTTTGCACGCCTGCTGCTGGTTGACCCGGTGTTGCGCGCGCCCACCGAATACCTGGGGCCGCCGGTACCGCCCGGCACCCTGCACCCGGCAGCCGGCCGGAAATCGCATTTTGAATCGGCACAAGCCATGCAACAACGTTTTGCGCAACGGTCGCCCTATGCGCTGTTTGACGCGCAGGTGCTGCACGACTATTGCGAGCACGGGCTGCGCCCAGCGCCCAGCGGCGCCGGTTACGAGTTGTGCTGCGCACCGGCCTATGAGGGCAGCATCTATCCGATGGCACGGCAGAACGCGGGTGTTTTTGCCAGCATCCGGTCGCTGGACATCCCGGTGTGGGTGGTGCGTGCCCGCGCGCAAGACCCCAGCATCCTGCCCTGGGATCCGCTGGGATCACCAACGTGGCCTGGCCTGGCCGCCGAGTTTCGACACGGCCGCGACCTGCACTTCAAGGACAACACGCACTTCCTGCCGATGGAAGATCCGGGCCTGATGGCCCGTTTGATGGGCGAGGCCTCCTCAGCTTGAACAGGCGGCGGCCTGTGCCGCAGCTTGCAGCGGTTCCGACCTCGGGGTTCAGGCGTAGGTATTGACCTGCGTGCCCACGCCACCTGTGGTGGCCAGCGCAGGCTGCGGCAGCGCTGCGATCAGTTGCGCAGCGGCGTTTTCCTGCGCGCGCATGGACTGTTTCAGCACCGACACGGCGGCCGCGCCTTGCACGCTGCCGGGCGAGGCTGCCGAGGCGTTGTTGACGAGAGACGATGGGATGGCATTCAAGGGGACCGACCTTGCAAGGACTGAGGTTGCCTGGGGTATCGGCCGATTCAGCCCGGCCTGAAGCCGCAGCTTCAGCCTGCAGCCACGGCAGCCAACGGGCGGGCTTCCACCGCTGTTGACAGCGCCTCAGGCTGCGCGGCCGCCGGATCGTTCGCCCGCCCGATCAGGTCGCGTGCGAACTTGACCTGCTGGTAGCGGATTTTGGCGCGCGCGCGGGCCCACTGGTCCCGCGTGATCTGAAATTCCTGAAGTTGCACTTCAGAGCCCGACTCGTGGCGCCGATAAACCAATTGTGCGGCCTTCATGCCGCTCCATTCCATGAGCTTGCAGGAACTGCGGTTGGAAGGCGCTGACGCACCGAGCAGCACATCGACGTCGCAGTTGTCGAAAGCCGCATCGATGCAGGCACGGACCAACTCCAGGCTGTACTGGCCATGCCAGAAACGATCGTGTGTCCAGATGCCCATTTCCAGGATCGACGGGTCGGCGGCGTAAGGCTGGAATCGATACAGGGAGACCCATTCACCGCTGCTCTTGACGATGGCCGACAGTGCTGTCATCCGGCCTCTGCGCGACGCAGAAACGATGGCGTCCATGCGGTCCAGAACCGCTTGCTCATGGCTGGGCTGGCTCCACAGCAGCCCCTGATTGAAGATGCTGTTCTGCGTCGCTGCGTACAGCGGCCATGCGTCGCACAGCGCGGCGGGCCTCAGCGCCAGGCGGCGACTGTAAACCCGCTCAAACTGCTCACTCAAGGTATGGAAGTCGACGCTCATTTACCTGATCCGATCAAGATTGATCAGATTTTTGTCGAGATAGCGGGGGTCGCCAGGAACAAGGCTTCGTTGTTGAATACTTTGATTGAATCTGGTAAGCACTGGGATTGCTAAGGGAAAACCATGCGTCGTGACGAACCCGAACAGCTGAGGCCAGAAGGCCTGTGGGGTCTGGACAACTTGATGTCGAGCGCTGGCGAAGCCATCGTCTTTGTTGACCCGAATTGGGTCGCGCTGTATTGCAACGAGGTCTATGCGCAGAACCTGGGCCTGACCGTTGACCAGGTGGTGGGGCGCACAGCGATGGAGTACGCGCCGACGTCGTTCAAGCGATCGATCTTCTATGAAGCCTGCGCGTACTGTCTGGTCAACCGTGCTCCGGTCTGCAAGATCGGGTTTTCAACGGTCTTGAACCGCTGGCTGATGGTGCGCGTTTTCCCGGTGGCCGATGGCGTGCTGATGCTGGCCAACGATGCGTCCGAATCTGTAGTGAAAGGTTACAACTTGGCCCAGGCGGCGGTCAAAGACCCCTTGACCAGCCTGGATAACAAGCTGGCCATGGAACAAAAAGCCAACCTGTTGATCGACAAGGGCGAGCCGTTTTCCGTCGTGCTGATCGCGCTGGACAAGTTTCGCAACGTCAATGATGCGCACGGCTACGCGGCCGGCGACATGGCGCTGATGGAGATCGCCTCGCTGCTGCAGACCGTCACGTTGAGCGGCGAGTCGCTTTACCGCATCAGTGGCGACGAGTTTGCCGTCATTCGAGAAGGCGAGCCCGACGGTGCCGGCGAACGCGCCATGACGTTTTTGCAGGCCGTGAGAACGCCCATGGTGCTGTCCGACATCCGCATCGTGGTGGGGGCCAGTGCCGGCACCGTGCAATCACCGCAGGACGGCGATGAATACGAATTGCTGCTGCGGCGTGCCGGGCTGGCCGTGCGGGATGCCAAGAAAGGCGGGCGCGACACCATCGCGCCATTCAAGTCCGAACTGGAACAGGCGTCGAAGATGCGTTCGGTCATCGAGTCCGAACTGCGCGCGGTGCTGGACGGCAGCCAGTTCACGCTGGTGGTGCAGCCCAAGGTGTCGTTGACGACAGGCGCCGTGGTGGGCGGCGAGGCGCTGATCCGTTGGCGCCACCCTGAACGCGGCATGCTCGCCCCGGGTGTTTTCCTGGGCATTGCAGAGGACATGGGGGCCATGCCCGCCATTGACAACTGGGTGCTGCGCCAGACCGTGCGCTACTGCGCCGATCTCATGGCCCAGGATCTGGCGGTGCCCATCAGCCTGAACCTGTCCATTCATTCGCTGGGCGATTTGTTCATGGCCGATCGTGTGGCTGCCGTGCTCAGCGACGCCCAGGTGCCGCCGGGCATGCTGGAGGTGGAAATACCGGAAGGTGCGCTGATGCACAACGTGCAAGCCAGCGCCCGTTGCCTGGCCAAACTGCATGCGATGGGCGTGAAGATCAGCATCGACGACTTCGGCACCGGGTATTCGTCGTTTGCTTACCTGGCCCAGTTCCCGGTGCACGCGCTGAAGGTCGATCGCTCCTTTGTCAATGAGATCTGCACCAGCGAAACCAGCCGCAAGATCGTCAAGGGCATCGTGCGATTGGCGCATTCGATGTCGCTGGAGGTGGTGGCCGAAGGTGCGGAAACCGAGCCGCAGGTCAGCCTGCTGCGCCGCATGCGCTGCGATTCACTGCAGGGCTACGTGATCGCCAAGCCCTTGCCCTGGGCGGACTTCGTGAAATTTGTGCAGAGTCGCCCTGCCATGGGCACCCATGATCCCATGACGATCTGACGGGCCGATCCGCCGATATCATCGCCTCCAAATAAACACAGGGAGTGGTGGGATTGGGTCCAGCCGACAGCGTTTCGGCGCTGCCGGCGATGGCAGCGCCTCAAAGCCACACGTTGAACCACCGCTTGCTGGCGGGCCTGCTGTGCGGCTCGGCCATCGTGGTCATAGATTTTTTCATCGTGCTGGCCTGTCTGGCCCCCATCGAGCGCGAACTGGGTGCCAGCAAGGCGCAGTTGCAACTGGTCTTGGCCACCTATGCGGTGGCCAATGCCAGCAGTCTGATCCTGGGCGGCCGGCTGGGCGATGTGCTGGGCCGCCGTCGAGTCCTGATGTGGGGGCTGGGCCTGTTTGCAGCCGCGTCGCTGGCTTGCGGCCTGGCCACGTCGATCTGGTCCTTGATCGTGTTTCGTGCGCTGCAGGGCTTGTCGGGCGCGCTGATCCAGCCTCAGGTGCTGGGATTGCTGACGGTCAATTTCCACGTCAGTCAAAGGGCTCGGGTGTTTGGCCTGTACGCCGCGTCGTTGGGGTTTGCCGCGGTGGCCGCGCAGATTCTGGGTGGGCTGCTGGTGGGCTTGCTCAGTCCGCAATGGGGTTGGCGCGCGGCCTTCATCATCAGCGTACCCCTGTGCCTGCTGGCACTTCATTTCGCCACCGAGGCACAAGGTCAGAAGGCCGTCACGCATGGTGGCGTGGACACCGTGGGCGCAGGGCTGCTGGGCCTGAGCCTGGCCTGCGTGTGTAGCTTTCTGACCCTGGGGCGTGAGCAGGGGTGGCCGGCATGGAGCTGGGCCGTTCTGGCGCTCGGCGCTGCGGCTGGCGCTGCGCTGGTGCGTTGGCAGATCTGGGGTCAGCGACGGGGTGAGCTTCGCATCATGCCGCAGGGCATCCTGAGTCGTGACGGGTTCCTGGTCTCGCTGCTGGCCGTTTTTCTGTTATTTGCCGGTGTGGCGTCGCTGTACTTTGTGCTGGCCTTGCAGTTGCGGCAGGTCAACCACTACTCGGCCCTGCAGGTGGGCTTGTTCTTTGGCTGTGTGGCGGCGTGTTTTGTCGCAGCGTCCATGGTCAAGCGGTTCAAGGATCTGGTTGGCCGGCACTGGGCCGAAGTGGGGTTGGTCAGCCTCATCGCGGGCCATGGCGTGATGCTGTTGGCTGGCACCCATGCAGCCGGGCTGAGCCAGGTGATGCTGTTTGTGCTGAGCTGTTGTCTGCAGGGCGTGGGCATCGGGTCTTTGATGGGGCCGCTGATGGCCCGCGCGCTGTCGACGGTGCACGAAGAAGAGGCTTCGGTCGCCGGCGGCATTGCCGCTTCGATGCAGCAGGTTGGCAATTCCCTGGGCATTTCGGCCATCGGCTTTGCCTACTTCGGCCATGCCGCAGGGCGCAGCTCCTTGCAGGGTGCGGTGGTTTATCTGGTGATGGTGGTGGTTGCGCTGGCGCTGATACTTCGGCGCGAACAGGCCCGGCAGGCCTGAGCGCAGGGCCGGATCAAACCCTGCTTAGAAAGGGCGCCTGGCCGCGGCGTCCTCGGCGGCATGTCAAGCGTGATGGGATACATTGCCTCGCCATGCAGCAAGCCCGTGTGACAAACCCGCCGCCGTCCGTGTCGCTGCTGACCGTACCCATTCTGCCCACGCTGCTGCGGTTTGCGGCGCCCAACATGATGGCCATGTTGGCGACCGCCCTGGCGGCCATGGCCGAGACCGCTTACGTCGGCAGGCTGGGGGTGGTTTCGTTGGCCGGCATGGCGCTGGTATTTCCCTTTGTGATGTTGCAGCAGATGCTGTCGGCGGGTGCCATGGGGGGTGGTGTTTCTTCGGCCATCAGCCGCGCGCTGGGGGCGGGCGACGACGAACGCGCCGACGCCTTGGCGCTGCATGCCGTGCTCATCGGTGTTGTGGCCGGCACGGGGGGCCTGGTGTTGATGCTGGCCTTGGGCCCGAGCTTGTATGCCGCCCTGGGTGGCCGTGGGCAGGCGCTGGAGCAGGCCGCAGCCTATTCGGCGGTGGTGTTTCTGGCCTTGCCGGCGATGTGGGTGATGAACATGTGTGCGTCCATCCTTCGGGGCGCCGGCAACATGCGGGTGCCGTCGGCCACGCTGCTGCTGGCCGCAGCGGTTCAGGTGATGGTGAGCGGCGCATGGGGTCTGGGCTGGCTCGGTCTTCCCCGCTTGGGCATGGCGGGTGTGGCGATGGGGCAGGTGGTGGCCTGTCTGGGCGGTGCCGTTGTCCTGTGCAGCTACCTGACCTCCAGCCGCTCACGCGTTCGGCTGCGACTTCGCGGCACCCCACTGCAGTCCGGCCTGTTCCGGGACATCCTGCGGATCGGTGCCCTGGCCTGCCTGTCGCCGTTGCAGACCGTGCTGACGATTCTGGTGCTGACAGGGCTGGTGTCGCGGGTGGGCACCACGGCGCTGGCCGGTTTTGGCATCGGCACGAGACTGGAGTTCTTGCTGGTGCCGATGGCGTTTGCCGTCGGGGTGGCTTCAGTGCCCCTGGTAGGCATGGCCATCGGCGCCGGGCAAGCGGCGCGTGCAAGGCGTGTGGCCTGGGTCGCGGCGGCCGTGGCCTTTGGCGGGCTGGGCCTGCTGGGTCTGGTACTGGCCTTGAACCCGGACATCTGGAGTGCGCTTTTCACCTCAGACGCCGCCGTGCGTGCAGCCGCGGGCAGCTACTTTCAATGGGTGGCTCCGGCCTATGGCCTGTTTGGCGCAGGTCTGTGCCTGTACTTTTCGTCGCTGAGTGCAGGGCACGCCGGTGGGCCCGTGCTGGCAGGGACCTTGCGCCTGGCGGTGGTGGCGGTGGGCGGCTGGCTGTTGTCACGCGCCCAGCCCGAACCCTGGGCCATGTTTGCGCTGGCCGGCGCGGGCATGGCCGTCTACGGCCTTTCGATGGCCTGGTTTGTGCACCGCACGCCCTGGGCGCGTGTCGCGCACAGCCCGCAGCGCTGATGCCGCGGCTTCAGGCCGCCGGTGTGGCCTGCAACAGATCGGCCATGTGCTCGGGGGCGATGATGGCGCCGCGGTGCTGCACCACCCGCGCGGCCAACTGGTTGCCCGCCGCCGCGGATTGTTCCGGCGTCTGGCCACCCAGTCGCGCGGCCAGGTAAGCTCCTGCGAATGAATCGCCTGCGGCGGTGGTGTCCACCACGCGGGCGACTTTTTCGGTGGCAACCACCTGTGCGGTCTGTCCTGCAAGGCGCACCAGGGTGGGCTGCTCGCCCCGTTTGACGATGACTTCGGGGCAGGGCAGTGCCAGCGCCGCCTGCAACTGGGCGTGGGCGTCGTTCTGGCCCCACAGTGCCATGTCGTCGTCCAGCGTCAGCAATGCCACGGTGGCCAGTGTCGTGAACTCGCTGAAGGCCTCGCGTGCGACCTCGGCGCTGGGCCACAGCTTGGGTCGGTAGTTGTTGTCGAACGCCACCACGGCGCCTCGTTGGCCCAGGCGTCGCGCCACGGCTGCCAGCCGCGTCCGGCCTTCTGGCGGCAGTATGGCCAGGCTGATGCCGCTGATGTACAGGCCGTCGATGCGCTCAACCTGCTGCTCCAGGGGTGTGGCGCCGTCGGCGGTGTCAAAGTAGGAGCGGGCTGCCGCCTGGTCGCGCCAATAGCTGAAACGGCGTTCACCCTTGCTGTCCACCTCGATCAGGTACAGCCCTGGCAACCGACCCTGCAGACGCCGCACCAGACCGGTGCCCACGCCTTCAGCCTGCCAGCGTTGCAGCATGCCGCCGCTGAGGCCGTCATCGCCCAGCGCCGTGGCGTAGTCCACGTGGAGACCCTGCCGGCGGCCGCAACGCGCCATGTAGATGGCCGTATTCAGGGTGTCGCCGCCAAAGGTCTGGTGCATCTCGCCAAAGGCCTGCCCTTGCAGTTCCAGCATGCATTCGCCAAAACACACCATGCGCAAGGTGCTGGGGCCGGTTGAAAGTGACGGCCTGTTCATGTGTTCCCCCGAAAGCCTGACGGTGAGATGGATGCCCCCGCATTGCCGCGCCTTGTCGGCCTCCCGCCGCCAGCCGCGGGCCGCGGATACCCCGCAAGGTTGATGCAAGGCCTGCAGGTCACGGCCAGCCCTCCGTTGAAGGCCCGGAAGCTGGCCCGCGGTTGCGCCGGAATCTTGGCCTTTAGGGCTCAGGCGGTATAGGGGTATTGTGCCTGCGCAGTTTGGAAAATTGGGACGAGCAGGCCCAGAATCCGGGGATGATGCAATTACTCTCTGACCCTCAGGCGTGGATCGCCTTCGCAACCCTGACGGCGCTTGAACTGGTGTTGGGCATCGACAACATCATCTTCATCTCGATCCTGGTGGACAAATTGCCCAAGGCGCGCCGCGAGGTGGCGCGACGCCTGGGTCTTTTCATGGCCATGTTCATGCGCATCGGCCTGCTGCTCGTGCTGGCCTGGATCGTGGGGCTGGTGGAGCCCCTGTTCACGGTCTTCGGCAAGGACATCTCGGGGCGCGACCTGATTCTTATCCTGGGCGGGCTGTTCCTGATCTGGAAGAGCACCGGTGAAATCCACCAGTCGCTGGAAGGCGAAGAAGAAAGCCAGGCCAGCAAGGCTGTGAAGGCCACGTTTGCCGCAGTGATCCTGCAGATCATGATCATCGACCTGGTGTTTTCGCTGGACAGCATCATCACTGCCGTCGGCATGGTCGACGACGTGCGCATCATGATCGCCGCCGTGGTGGGCTCGGTGGCCTTGATGATGTTGTTTGCCGGCCCCATCGGCCGTTTTGTGTCGGATCACCCCACCATCAAGATGCTGGCGCTGGCGTTTTTGGTGGTGGTGGGTGTGGTGCTGGTGGCCGAAGGCTTTGGCCACCATGTGCCCAAGGGTTACGTGTACTTTGGCATGGCTTTTTCGCTGGGTGTGGAGATGCTGAACATCCACATGCGTAAAAAGAGCGACAAGCACGTGAAGCTGAATCCGTCGCGCATTCCCGGCGGGGAATAGAGGCGGTTCAGGCAGGGCCGCACTGCGGCGGCGCCCTTGGCCGGGTCGGACCCATACCGGGGGCGGGGTTTTCTCAAGCCGCCCACCGAACGGCCGAAATGAAGGCAGACCCGCTCCGCCAACGGCACTGCCTTTGTTGCCTACATGCTGAAGAAAATTCCGATTCCGTCCGTTCGTCTGGGCATGCACATCCACAAGCTGGAAGGCGCCTGGATGTCGCACCCGTTCTGGAAGACGCGTTTTGTGATCGACGATCCGCAGGACCTGGCCAAGCTGCGCCAAAGCGGCGTCACGGCCTGCTGGATCGACGACAGCCTGGGGCTGGACGTGGCCGATGCGCTGGCGGGCCAGGGGCCCCGGCGATCCGGGCCGGATCGCACGGTGAGTGTGACCACGGCCACGCCCGCGGCACGGGCGCCGCTGCCCATCCGGGGTGTCGAACGGCCGCTGGCCGCAGAGATGCGCGAAGCGGCGGCCATTTGCAACCGTGGCCGTGAAGCGGTCACGGCGATGTTCAACGAGGCTCGCATGGGCCGCAGCGTCGACGCCACCCTGTGCCTGCCCATGGTGGAAGACATCACGCAGTCGGTGGCGCGCAACCCGGGCGCCATGGTCAGTCTGGCGCGGCTGAAGACCAAGGACGACTACAGCTATATGCACTCGGTGGCGGCCTGTGCCCTGATGGTGGCACTGGGCCGGCAGATCGGCCTGGGTGACGATGAATGCCGTGAAGCCGGCCTGGCCGGGTTGATGCACGACATCGGCAAGGCGATGGTGCCGCTGGACATCCTGAACAAGCCCGACCGCCTGACCGATGAAGAGTTCGATCTGATCCGCCAGCACCCGTGTGCGGGTTTCGAGATGCTGCGCGAGGGCGGCGCTGCGTCGGCGGCCACGCTGGACGTGGTGTTGCACCACCACGAGCGGTTTGACGGCAAGGGCTATCCGGACAAACTGGCCGGCGAGGACATCTCGCTGCTGGCCCGCATGGGCAGCCTGTGCGACGTGTACGACGCCATCACCTCCGACCGGCCCTACAAGGCGGGCTGGGATCCAGCCGAGTCCATTGCACGCATGGCCACCTGGAAAGGCCAGTTCGACCCCCAGTTACTGGCGGCACTGGTGCAAAGCCTGGGCATCTTTCCCGTCGGTTCGCTGGTGCGCCTGGAGTCGGGCGGCTTGGCGGTGGTGCTGGATCAAACCCCGGGCAACCTGACCTGCCCGGTTGTGAAAGTGTTTTTCTCCACGGTCAAGGATCTGCCCATCACACCCAAGGTGCTGGACCTTTCGAAGGCCAATTGCCAGGACCGCATCGTCGGGCGTGAGCAGCGCCTGCCCGGCCAGTTTCCCTGGCTGGACGACCTGTGGATCGACCCCGACGTGGTTCGGCGCATGACCGCGGCGCCTGCCACGGCTGCCGTTGCCGACATTGCCGCCGACCCGCCAGAAGCCGCAGACAAGACGTGCAAGAACGCAGAGCCTGCTTGAGACGCGTTCGCTTTCGCCGGATCTGACCGGGCCGGGTTCAGCGTGTCGCGCGCTGCCGCACCGCTTCGAGATAGGCCTCCCCGTCAGGGGGCAGGCCACTGCGCTGGCTTTTCCACACCATCTCGCCCAGGCATTCCATCACCTCGTGGTGCGCTTCGTGCAGCGACTGGCGCCTGGCTGCCAGCAGCGCCACGGCCTGGCGAATACCGGTGGGTTGGTCGATGCCCACCTGTTCTTCGATGCTCAGGTGCATGGACAGGTGCAAGAAGGGATTGGTGCGACCGTCCTGCACGGTGTACACCGCGGCCAGCGCGGCGTCCAGATCGCGCAGTTCAGCGTGGTATTCGGGGTGCTCGTCCACCCAGCGCGCGGCCAGGGCCTGCATCGGGTCGAGCACGGAACCGTCTTGTGTGCGCGCGTAGGTGTCGCAAAAGAAGCGACGCACGTCATTCTGAGAAGGCTGGAACATCGGAGAATTGTGATTCCTTTTGCCGACAGCGCCACACACCGACATGCACATCACCACTGCCCAGCTTTTCACCGATGCCCGTACCCAGAACGGCTATCTGCCCACGCCCGTGGGCGACGATCAACTGAAGGCCCTGTACGACCTGCTGAAATGGGCCCCCACCTCGGCCAACAGCAGCCCGGCGCGTTTCCAGTTTGTGCGCAGCGCCGCGGCCAAGGACAAACTGGCCGCCTGTGTGGCGCCGGCCAATAAATCCAAGGTGATGGAAGCGCCTGTGACCGCCATCATCGGCATGGACATGGCGTTTTTCGAAAAACTGCCCAAGCTCTTTCCGCACACTGATGCGCGGGCCTGGTTTGTGGGCAAGCCCGACTTCATCGCCAGCACGGCCCTGCGCAACAGCAGCCTGCAAGGCGCCTACCTGATCATGGCGGCACGGGCCCTGGGGCTGGGCTGCGGCCCGATGAGCGGTTTTGACGCTGCCGCGCTGGACGCCGCCTTCTGGGCCGGTACCACCGTGAAGACCAACTTCATCTGCACACTGGGCCATGGCAATCCGGACAAACTGATGCCGCGCAGCCCGCGGCTGAACTTCGACGAGGCCTGCCAGCTTGTTTGACAAGTTGCCGGTCGTCCACGATCCCTGGTTCTGGGTCGTGGCCGTGCCGGTGGTTTTGCTGGCAGGCATGTCCAAGAGTGGATTTGCCAGCGGGCTGACGTCGCTGTGCACACCGATGATGGCGCTGACCGTGGGGGTGCCACGGGCCGCAGCCATCATGCTGCCGTTGCTGATGCTGATGGATGTGGCCGGTCTGCAGCAGTTGTGGCGGCAGCGCGACCCCGCTCTGGTGCGCCTGCTGGTGCCGTTTGGACTGCTGGGCATCGGGCTGGGCACGCTGATGTTCGGCCTGCTGCCGGCCGACGCACTGGCCGGCATCGTGGGCGCGCTGACCCTGACCTTTCTGGCGCAGCGTCTGTTGTTTCCGCCCAAGGCCAACCGGCCGCCGGCCCCGCTGTGGGTGGGCCGTTTGTGCGGCACGCTGTCGGGCATCACCAGCTTTGTGGTGCACGCCGGCAGCCCGCCGTTCATGGCCTATGTGCTGCCGCTGAAGTTGTCGCCGTTGAAAATCGGCGCCACCGCTGCCGTGTTTTTCGCCGCCATCAACGCCGCCAAGGTATTGCCTTATGCGGCCCTGGGCCTGCTGGACCTGCGCAATCTCCTCACCTCGGTGGTGCTGATGCCCGTGGCCGCCCTGGGCGTGTGGCTGGGCGTGAAACTGCTGCACCTGATCAGCCCGACCTGGTTTTACCGGTTGGCCTATGCGGGCATGTTTCTCAGCGGCAGCAAACTGCTGTGGGACGGACTGCGGTCCTTGTGACGGGGCCGTGATTGCGGGCCGCTATTCATCGTCTTCACCACCCGCTGCCATCGGCTGACCATTGGGCGCAGCCCCTGACAACTGTGCAGCGCCAGCGTCGTCAGCCGGTCCCCGGGGAGGATTCGGCTGCGCCGCTCCGGAGCAGAGCAGGGTTGAAACGGTACGGGCGCGGCGGCCCGCACCCCATCAGGCCATCTGCTCGATGCCGGCAATGGCCCAGGCCCGGCTGTCGTCCAGCGGTTTGACCAGGTGCCAGACTTCATTGATGGTCACCGGCGCAGCGCCTTTTTCTTCCACCACCAGGCCCGTGAAGCGCACGCTGACCACCTGGTCGCTGCCTTCCTGCGCGACATCCAGCACTTCCGCGTCAACCTTCTGCACGTCGGTTTGCTGGGCCTGGCTGCCCCGGTCCTGCAGGTCAAGACGCAGCGACGCAAACAGTTCAGGGGTGGTGAAGCGGCGCAAGTCGTCCAGATCGGCCGTGTCGTTCGCAGCCTGCAGGCGGATGAAGATCATCTTGGCCGTGCGGGTGAAGTTTTCGCTGTCAAAGGCGGCGGGCACAAAGGCCCTGGTGACCTCCGCAGCCGGCGCTGTGGCTGGCGCGGTTTCGGCAGCTGCAAGCGCAGAACCACCCCCTGCTGCAGCCACGGCAGGCTGTTCAGCTGCGCCGGTCGCTGCCGGTGCTGCAGGCTGCAGACTTGAACGCTCGGTGTTCTGCGACCAGGCAGCCGGGTCGGCTGCGCCGCGATTGTCCGAGCCTGCGCCCGCCCCAGCCAGCGCCGGCGTGGCCTTGTTGCCCATTCGGCTCATGACCATGCGGATCAGGAACACAGCGGCTACGGCCAGCAAAGCCATCATCAGGAAGTTGCCAAAGGCTTCACCCAGCCCCAGATGGCTCATCAAGGCCGCGATGCCCAGGCCCGCCGCCAGACCGGCGATCGGACCCATCCAGCTGCGCTTGGCTGCGGCGGCGGGCGCTGCACCGGCGGCGCCAGCGGCAGCCGGTGTGGTGGCGGCGTTGTTGGGCGCGGCCTGTGCTGGCTTGGGTGGTGGCGTGGTGGGCGCGGTGCGGGCCGGCATGTTGCGGCTTATGCCGGCAGACTTGCCACCGCCCAGACGCCGTGCCTCGGACACCGAGGGCACAGCCATGGCCACGATGGCCACTGCCACGACGCCGATCAGCCAGTTTTTCATGTTCCAGTCCTTGAACGAGTTATCCAATTGGGCAGTCCATCGGGCTGCAGATCGCAGTGTGAGGCCAAGGGCTGGTGTTGCCAATTGGGGCGTCACATGCCCTTGCACCTTCTGGGTGCAACGCCTTTTCGACGGCATCATTGCTGTTGACGCAACCCGATCCGTTCAAAGGCTGATCAGATGACCGACGCCCTGTGGTGGACCCTGTCCCTGTTGATGATCATGGCCGGTCTGGCGGGCACCATCCTGCCCGCGCTGCCGGGTACGGCCCTGGTGCTGGCCGGTATCTTCCTGGGCGCTTGGGTGGACGGTTTTGTGCGCGTCGGCGTCGGCACGTTGACGGTGGTGTCGGTGCTGGCCGCACTGTCCTTTGTGCTGGAGTACCTGGCGGGCTTGATGGGCGCCAAGCGCGCTGGCGCCAGCCGCTGGGCGCTGGTGGGTGCGGCCATTGGCACGGTGGTGGGTTTGCTGATGGGCCTGGTCGGCGTCTTGTTCATGCCGCTGGTGGGCGCGGCAGTCGGCGAATATGCCGCTCAGCAGCAGGCGCGACGGCTGGCTTCCGGGGTGGAAACCTCGCTGGTCAAAGCGGGCGAGGCTGGGCCCGCCGCAAGAGGTTCGGCCCACAAGGCGCTGCATGTGGGTGTGGCCGCCTGGCTGGGGCTGATGGTCGGCATGCTGGCCAAGGTGGTGCTGGGCTTTGTGATGGTCGGTGTGTTTGTCATCGCACTCTGGTTGGCGCCGGCCTGAGCGGACAGTCTGCGCCGACCACGCTGCCAGTGCCTTAGGCGCCGGCCAGCAGACCCAACAGCTCGTGCAAGGCCAGGTAGTTTTCTTCCATGCCGCGCAACGACGGCAACCAGTCGTTCAACTTCCACGCACCTGGCGTGGGCCGCGCGATGGGCGCGGCGATGATGGTGACGGCGCGACCCTCGGGCCTGGCCTGTGCGGCGTTCTGGAAATTGCGCAAGGCACGCCGCATGTGATACGCGTGCGTGACCAGCACGATGCGGTCTATGCCTTCACCGCCCAGCAAGGCCACGCTGCGCAAGGCGTTTTCGTGGGTATCACGCGACCGGTTTTCCAGCCAACGCAAGGGCGCCCTGAATTCCTGACTGGCGATGCGACCGGCCAATTCCGCTTCAGTCGGGCCACTGAGGCTGGCGTGTGCGATGCCGCCACTGAAAGCCACGGGCAATGCCGTCTGGCGGGACAGCCAGATGCCGTAGCGCAGGCGTTCCAGCGAACGACCGTTCAAGGTGGTGGTGCCGTATTCAGGCGCTGAATTCTGGCGGCCGCCGCCCAGCACCACGATAGCGGTTCGGGGCTGTGCCTTCAGTGCCCCGACGTCTTTTGCCGTCAAGGCGGGGGGTGCTTTCAGCGGGCCAAGGGTCAAGGCGCGGCTGAGGGCGGTGGTGCTGGTCAGCCAGAAGCCCAGCAGCGCCAACACCACCAGCTGCCCACCCAGCAAGGGGCGCTTGAACAGTTGCAGCACCCCCGCCATGGTCAGTGCCAGCAGGGGGACGGGTGGCAGCAGCAAGATGCCCACCACATGTTTGTAGTCGATCAGACCCAGGCCGAGCAGGACGTCGTTCATGGGGTGATGTCTGGAGTTGGGCCGAAGGGCCCTTGACGCGGCACGAGCTGCCCGTCTGACTGAAGCTTCGAAGCGGGCAGTGTACGGACTCGTTGCCGATGCATTTCAGCGCTTGGGTGGCAGGTCGGCTCGCCGTGCTGCGAGCCTGGAACGCAGCAGCGCCCGCTTGCCGCTTGGACTGCTCTTCGCCCCGCCGCTGGTTCTGGGCCCGGACGTTCGGGTGTCGCTCAGTTCATGGAGGGCTGAAAGGCGGAAAACATCGACTCCAGGCTGCGGTTGAGCAACTGTCGCCGGCTGCGGTGCATGTCGTCGTCACCCGACAGAGCGGCAAAGACCGGGGCGCGCAATGCCCAGAGGTCTTCGGGTTCTTCAGCACGCCGCACGCTGGACTTCAGTGCCTCTTCACCATCCAGGCCTTCAACCACATACAGGAAGCTCAGCTTCAGGGCGACAAACGCTCGTCTGGCGGCCAGGCGCGCGCTGCGGTCGGCGGGCATGCCGCCCGACAGGGTGTCGGGCGCCCAGTCGCTGCTGACTTCGGGCACGGGCACCAGGTGGGCGTTGCCATGCGGCGCTAGGTGGTGGTACGCAAAAACGGTCATGGGTTCAGCCATTCGCAGTTGGAGTGCATGGGGCAAGGGATCAGCGCGGTTCAGTTGTGTTGCAACTGCGTGCGGGGCGCCCGGGTGGGGAAATGGCGGTTGAGTCGCGCCACACGGGTCTCGGCCTGCTGTTCGGACAAGGCCAGACCGACGGTGCTGAACACATCGGATCGCAGGTGCCACAAGTCACGCAGTGAGCAGGCATGTTCGATGCGCCCCCGAAGTGCCTGGGCCTGCGGGGCCTCGATGTCAGCCAGAGTGGCCAGGAACTCGTCGCGCACCACCGGCAGGCGGTTCAGCGGGGGTGCCGCGTCCTGGGGCGCCGGCGCCAGCAACCAGAACATCAAGCGGTTCCAGGCCGACTCGGGCGCATGCCGCAGCGAAGGCGGCCGTACCTCGACCCTGAATGCGCTGGGCGCGGCCAGGGTGGACCGGCGGCGGAGCTGGGGCAGACGTGATATCGATCTCATCATGGTGGAGATATCGGACACATTTGTTTCAAGTTGAAGGCGCATGGTGCTGTTTTGTTCACAGACTGAAAGCGCGATCAACGGCACCGATGCGGCGCAGTTCTGTTACAGCCGCGTCCAGCGTCGCCGAGCGAACACTGTTGTGTCGATCTTTTGTGCGATGCGCCGATCGCAGCGCGGCAGGCCAAGAGCCGGTTTCCAATCGCGCAGGTGTTGCGCTGGCTTGTGCTGGCTCTGCGTTGCGGCGCAGCAGCGTTGGTGCGCCCCTCGGCAGTTGGACATCGGGCGTTGTTACAGGAGCAAGCGCGCCTGACCCGCGCTGCTCAGCACGGTATTGCGCTGGCAGGAGCAGCCCTGAGGACCCTGGGTGCCGGAAACGGGCCAGGGCATCCTGGGCATGGCGCATACCATGGGCGTACCCGGTGCCTTGGCCCTGGCGTGCAAGCCCGCAAGGCATCCTTGGCGGGGCCTTGCGCCCCGCCAAGGACTTGATCAGCTTGCCCTAGACGGCGCCGTAGGTGACCTTGCGCTGTGCGGTGTAGCTCCACCACGGGCGCTGATCTGCACCCTGCATGAAGTCAACTGCCGCCATGAAAGTGTCCAGCACACAGGGGTCCTGGCGAGTGCCACGGTGCGCACACAGCTGGCGGTACAGGTCCAGCGGGTCCAGGTCGGCCAACTGCTGCGGATGTTCCACTCCGATATCGCGCAAATCGGCTGCGATGCTGGGTCCGATGTTGGGCAGTTGCTCCAGGCTCAGGCATTCCGCCGCACACGACGCTTTCCGGGGTGGCGGGGCTTTGGGCGGGCGCGGCAAGGCCACGGTCTCGATCACGGTGACGGCCTGCGCCAAAGCATTGTGGCTTTGCAGAGCGGCCGAGCCTCGTGTGGTTGCGGTCGTGGGCGTTTTGATCATGATTGAATTACATCAGAGGTGAACTTCGAATCAGGCCAACCGCAATGCCCTCGAGCTCAAAGTCTGCCGTTTCTGCCGTGACACGGATAGGCAAGAAATCGGGGTTTTCCGGTAACAAATCAACACCTTCGTCCGTACGACGGAAGCGTTTGACCGTGACTTCGTCGCCCAGACGGGCCACGACGATCTGGCCATTTTTGGCTTCCTTGGCTTTTTGCACCGCCAGCAAGTCGCCGTCCAGGATGCCGGCGTCGCGCATGCTCTGGCCCCGTACCCGAAGCAGGTAATCGGGCCGGCGCTGAAACATCGAGGCCTCGACTGCATAGGTCTGTTCAATGTGCTCCTGCGCCAGGATCGGACTGCCAGCCGCCACCCGGCCCACCAGCGGCAGACTCAGTTGCGCCAGCCCCGCCATGGGCAACATGGGCTGCTTGCCATAGGGCGCCATGCGCGCCTGGTGCAGTGCACGCAATGTGTCAGACTTCAGGCGAATACCTCGAGAGGTGCCGCCCAGCAGTTCAATGGCGCCCTTGCGTGCCAGGGCTTGCAGGTGTTCTTCTGCGGCATTGGCCGACTTGAAACCCAGTTCGGCGGCGATTTCGGCGCGTGTGGGTGGGGCGCCAGTACGTTCGATGGCGTTTTGCACCAGGTCCAGCACCTGTTGCTGGCGCTGGGTGAGTTTGGGGCTGTCGTTCATGTCGGGTGTCTTTCTCGCGAGGGCGATACGGCAGGCGGTGCCGCGTGGTTCGCGGGCCGGCGCCGTGACGAGTTTGGGAGCGTTCCGGGCGTCTACAGGGCCGAACGCCCCAACGGTGGCTGTCAATTCATCCAGGACTGTATTTTCATCCAGAAAGGTCTGTTGTGCCAAGTCTTGATTTCGCTGTCGATGGTGTTGTGGTGGTCATCGGTACAGGCGGCACCATCGCCGGCACTGCAGCACAAGCGCGCGACCATGTGGGCTACCGGGCCGGCGCCCTGCTTGCACAGGACCTGCTGGCCAGCATCCATGCCTTGGCCGGGCCGGGCCTGGAGGCCGTGTCGCTGGCACAAATGGACAGCTGCGACATGGACCACATCACCTGGGTGGCCTTGGCCAAAGCCGTAAGCGAGCACTTGGCCCGGCCCGAAGTGGCGGGCGTGGTGGTGACCCACGGCACCGACACGCTGGAAGAAACCGCCCTGTTTTTGCACCACACCGTGGCCTGCGCCAAGCCCGTGGTACTGACCGCGGCGATGCGCCCGGCCTCGGCGCCGTCGGCCGACGGACCACAGAACCTGCTGGATGCCGTGACCGTGGCCCGCCATGCGGGCGCTCAAGGCGTGGTGGTGGTGTTTGGCGGTGCCGTGATGGCCGCCGCCGATGCCCGCAAGGTGCACGGTTACCGCACGGACGCCTTCAGCAGCGGCGATGCAGGCCCGGTGGCCTTGGTGCAGGCCGACTCGGTGCGGTGTTTTCGCGACTGGCCCAGCGCCGTGGCCACCCACGCCCGGGTGCTGTCGGCCGACCCTGCGGGCTGGCCGCCCGTGGACATCGTGACCAGCCACGCGGGCGCGCGCGCTGCCAGCCTGGATGCACTGGTGGCCAGCGGTGCGCGTGGGATCGTGATGGCCGGTACCGGCAACGGCAGCTTGCACCAGGCCTTGCTGCAGGCGGCGTTGCGAGCCCAATCGCAAGGGGTGGTCGTGCGGCGGGCGTCGCGCTGCCTGCTGGGCGGTGTGGTCGAAGGCGCAGCCTCAAGCGGTCGCAGCAAGGCCAGCGCCTTACCCTCTGCCGGCGCCGTCACGCCCGCGCAGGCTCGGGTTGAATTGCTTCTGGACCTGGTGGCCTCACAGGCCCTGATGCAGGCTGGTACCTAGGCCCGGCCTGGTGGCAACGGCGCTTACAGGCGCCGAACCCGCTTCAGACCACGGTCAGCGCAACGTCGATGTTGCCGCGAGTGGCGTTGCTGTAAGGGCACACCTGGTGCGCTGCGGCGACCAGCTGTTCAGCAGCGTTGCGGTCCATACCCGGTACGTTGACGGCCATGGCCACGGCGATGCCAAAAGCGCCCTCCTTGCCGGTCATCGGGCCGATCGACACGTCGGCACGGATGCTGACTTCAGACGGCAGGGTGATTTTCTGGCGCGCGGCAACGGCTTTCATGGCGCCGATGAAACATGCCGAATAGCCCGCTGCAAAGAGTTGCTCGGGATTGGTGCCGGCACCGCCCGTGCCGCCCAGTTCCTTGGGCGTGGTCAAGGACAACTTGATGGCGCCATCCGAGGTTTCGGCGCTGCCCGTTCGCCCACCGGTGCTGATGGCGTGCGCGGTGTAAAGGGCTTTGTCGATGGCCATGGTGAAACTTTGAAGTGTGTTCACCCGAGATTCTCTCGGTTTGACGATGTGGCCGCTGGTCGGCGCGGCAAACCCCTGCTATTCGTGCGGTAGCCTGCTTGACAGCGCTGCCGTGTCCGCCAGCCCCGCCCCCCGACGGCGACCTGCGCTCAGGCGCTGGCCTGCATGGCCTCCAGCTGGGTCTGCAGCTCCAGCCAGCGCTCTTCCAGTTGCGCCACTTCGGCGCCGATGTGGTTCAGGCGCCGGCCAATGTCGGCCATCTCGTCCACGGGTCGCTTGCCGCTGGTCAGCTTGTTTTCAAGTTCCCCACGTTCCACCCCCAGTTTTTCCATGCGGGTGTCGATCTGCTGCAACTCCACACGCAGTGGTCGCGTCAGGTTGGCCAGTTGCGACCGGGTCTGCGCCGCCTGTTTGCGGTCGTCGCGGCCGCTGCCTTGCCTGGGCGGCGGCGCCTTGTGGCCTTTTTCGGCCGTTGCAACCGCCTTGGCGGGCGCGGGTGCGTCCACCACCGCCATGCGCGGTGGGTCGGGCTGGGGCTGGCCCTTGGCTGCGGCGCGGCTGACGTCGAGCAGCCACTTCTGGTAGTCGTCCAGGTCGCCGTCAAAGGGCATCACCCGGGCGCGGGTGACCAGCCAGAACTCGTCACACACCTCGCGCAGCAAGGCGCGGTCGTGGCTGACCAGCATCACCGTGCCTTCAAATTCGTTCAGTGCAATCGACAGCGCTTCACGGGTGGTCAGGTCCAGGTGGTTGGTGGGCTCGTCCAGCAGCAGCAGGTTGGGGCGCTGCCACACCAGCATGGCCAGCACCAGGCGCGCCTTTTCGCCACCCGACAGGCTGCCCACGGCCTGCGTGACCATCTCGCCGGTGAAGCGGAAGCGGCCCAGGAAGTCGCGCAACTCCTGCTCACGTCCGGCCGGGCCCACGTCGCGTGCCAGCCGCACCATGTGCATCAGCGCGCCGTCGGCCAGGCTCAGCACGTCCAGTTCCTGCTGCGCAAAGTAGCCGATGACCAGGCCCTTGCCCTCGGTCATGCGGCCGGCCAGGGGCTCCAGTGCCTTGGCGATGGTTTTCACCAGCGTGGACTTGCCTTGTCCGTTGGCGCCCAGGATGCCGATGCGTTGCCCGGCCAGCACACTGCGGCTGAAGTTTTCGACGATGGCCGTGCTGCCGTAGCCACAGGCCAGGCCGTCAAACGACAGCATGGGGTTGGGCAGACTTTGCGGCTCGCGGAATTCAAATTCAAAGTCGCCGCTGGTCAGGATCGGTGCCAGCTTTTCCATGCGCGCCAGTGCCTTGACGCGGCTCTGCGCCTGTTTGGCCTTGCTGGCCTTGGCCTTGAATCGGTCGATGAACTTCTGCAAGTGCGCGATGCGGTCCTGCTGCTTGCCATAGGCCGCCGCCGCAAGGGTCAATCGTTCGGCGCGCATCTCCTCGAAGGCGCTGTAGTTGCCGCCGTAACGCGTCAGGATCTGGTCGTCCAGGTGCACGGTGACACGGGTGATGGCGTCCAGAAATTCACGGTCGTGGCTGATCACGATCATCAGCCCGTCAAATCGTTTCAGCCAGGCTTCCAGCCACACCAGCGCGTCCAGGTCCAGGTGGTTGGTGGGCTCGTCCAGCAGCAGCAGTTCGGCCGGGCACATCAGTGCACGCGCCAGTTGCAGGCGCATGCGCCAGCCACCCGAAAAGCTGTTCACGGGCGCGTCCAGCTGTTCGCTCTTGAAGCCCAGGCCCAGCAGCAGGGCTTGCGCCCGCGCCGGTGCGTCAAAGGCGCCGGCTTCGTCCAGCGCCATGTGGGCATGGGCCATGGCGTTGCCGTCGCCGCTGGCTTCGGCGGCGGCAAGCTCGGCCTGCGCGGCCACCAGGGGCAGGTCGCCTTGCAACACAAAGTCGGTGGCGCCGTCGTCGGTCTCGGGCATGTCCTGCGCCACTTCGCCCACGCGCCAGCGCGGTGGAATCTCCACGTCACCGGTGTCGGCCTGCAGGCGGTGCGTGAGCATGGCAAACAGGCTGGACTTGCCGGCGCCGTTGCGGCCGATCAGGCCCACCTTTTCGCCCGGCTGCAGCGTGACGCTGGCACCCTGCAGCACCACCTTGGTGCCGCGGCGCAGCGTGATGTTGCGCAAGGTGATCATGCGGCCACCTGCCGCAAGGCGTCTTTTTCGATCAGCAGCAGCTGGTCGTCGGTGGTCTGGGTGGGCAGCCACACCCAAGGCAGCTTGGGGAAGGCCGCTTCGAAGTGTTCGCGTTCGTTGCCGATTTCCAGCACCAGCACACCGCCGTCGTTCAGGTGGGCCGCGGCTTGCGCCAGCAATGGGCGCACAAAGTTCATGCCGTCGGCACCACCGGCCAAGGCCAGGGTGGGCTCAGCGCGGTATTCGGGGGGAAGCTGTTCCATCGAGGCCTGGTTCACGTAGGGCGGGTTGCAAAGGATGAGATCGAACTGTCGGCCACCGGCCGCGGCAAGGCCGTCACCCTGGGCCAGCGTGATGCGGTCTTGCAGGCCGTGGCGCGACACGTTGCGTGCCGCCACCTGCAGTGCTGCCGCCGACAGGTCGGTGGCCAGCACCTGCACGTCGGGCCAGGCCATGGCGGCCAGCACGGCCAGGCTGCCGTTGCCGGTACACAGGTCCAGCACCTGCTGTGTGCCGGCGTGCAGCCAGGCGTCCAGCGTCCCGTCGGCCAGCGGTTCGGCGATCAAGGAACGCGGAACAATCACGTTTTCATCCACGTGAAACGGCACACCCTGCAGCCAGGCTTCGCCGGTCAGGTAGGCGGCGGGTTGGCGGGTCTGGATGCGCCGTTCAATCAAATCCGACACGGCTTGCTGCTCAGTCGCCGTCAAAACTCGTTGTCGGTGTTCATCCAGATCGTGCAAGGGCAGACCCAGGCACCACAGCAACAGCCAGGCGGCTTCATCGAACGCGTTGTCGGTACCGTGGCCGTAACTCAGCGCAGCGGCCTGCAGGCGCTGACTGGCCTGCTGCAACGCCTCGTTCAGCGTCATGACAAGACGGTGCGCAGCGTGCGCAGGTAGGTGTTTTTCAGGGGCTCGACATCGGCCACCGCGACCCATTCATTGACCTTGTGTGCGCTGTCGTTGCGCACACCAAACTCCATCACCTGCGGGCAGATCTTGGCGAAGAAGCGCGCGTCTGATGTACCGCCAGTGGTGCTCAGTTCAGGTGTTTGGCCAAATTCGGCTTGGATGGCGGCTACCAGCGCATCGCAAAGGCTGCCGGGCGGCGTCAGAAAGGGTTCGCCGCCCAAGGTCCAGCGGATGCTGTACTTCAAGCCGTGTTTGTCCAGCAGTTGCAGCGTGCGGTCTTTCAACTGCTCGGGCGTTGATTCGGTGCTGAAGCGAAAGTTGAAGTCCACCGTCAGATCACCCGGGATGACATTGGTGGCGCCGGTGCCGGCGTGCAGGTTGCTGACCTGCCAGCTGGTGGGCAGGAAAAAGTCATTGCCGTTGTCCCACGGGGTCGCGGCCAGTTCTGCCAGCGCGGGCGCAAAAGCATGAACGGGATTCAGCGCCAGCTGCGGATAGGCCACGTGGCCTTGAATGCCATGCACCACCAGGTGGGCCGACAAGGTGCCGCGGCGGCCGTTTTTCACCATGTCACCCACGGTGTCGACGGAAGTGGGTTCGCCCACGATGCAGGCGTCCATGCGGGTGCCGCGTGCTTTCAGCACATCCAGCGCATGCCGCGTGCCGTGCAGCGCCGGGCCTTCTTCGTCGCTGGTGAACAGCACGGCCACGGTACCGGCATGGTTAGGCTGCTGGCGTGCGAACTCAGCCGCCGCCACCGCCATGGCGGCCACGGCGGTTTTCATGTCGACGGCACCGCGTGCGTACAGGCGACCGTCGCGGTAGCTGGGTGTGAAGGGATCGCTGTGCCAGTGCTCCAACGGGCCGGGCGGCACCACGTCGGTATGCCCGGCCAGCACCAACGTGGGCCCATCGCGCGGGCCGCGGTGCCAGGCCCAGAGGTTCTGCACCTGGTCCTTGCCCTCGCCACCGGGCAGGCTTTCGCACTGAAAGCCGGCGGCTTCAAGTTGTGCAGACAGCAGCGCCTGGCAGTCGTCGTCTTCAGGCGTGACCGAGCGGCAGGCCAGCAACGATTCCAGCAGCCGCAGGGTGTCGGTCACGGTTTGATAGCCCAGGGCGGCGGCGGCGAGCGGTTGTCTTCAGGCCGCACGTCGATGGAAATCTCGGTGAACGTCGCCGTTTCCGGCTCTTCCTTCTTGGGCGTGATGCGGCTGGTGGGCGCCTGGTCGTTTTGCAAACGCCACTGCAGGTTGGTGGGTGAGTCGGCGTGGGCCAGGCCCTCGTCGCGCGAGATCACGCCTTCGTTGATCAGGCGCGCCAAGTCCACCTCAAAGGTCTGTGAGCCTTCGGCCAGCGACTTTTCAACCGCCTCCTTGACCTCGGCCAGATCGCCCCGTTCAATCAGGTCGGCGATCAGCTTGGTGTTCAGCAGCACTTCGACGGCGGGCACGCGGCCACCGCTGATGGACCGCACCAGCCGCTGCGACACCACCGCGCGCAGGCCCGCAGACAGGTCGGCCAGCAGCGTGGGGCGCACCTCGGGCGCGTAGAACGACAGGATGCGGCCCATGGCGTGGTAGCTGTTGTTGGCGTGCATGGTGCTCAGCACCAGGTGGCCCGACAGGGCGTACGACAGCGCCGCACTCATGGTTTCGCGGTCGCGGATTTCACCGATGAGAATGCAGTCCGGCGCCTGGCGCAGCGCGTTTTTCAGCGCAATCTGCAGGCTTTGGGTGTCGCGGCCCACTTCACGCTGGTTGACCACGCTCTTTTTGTTGTTGAACAAAAATTCGATCGGGTCTTCGATGGTCAGGATGTGCCCGCTCATCTGCTGGTTGCGCCATTCCAGCATCGACGCCAGCGTGGTGCTCTTGCCGGTGCCGGTGGCGCCCACCACCAGAATCAGCCCGCGTTTTTCAGTGATCAGTTGCGACAGCAGCGGCGGTACACCCAGCGTGTCCAGCGGTGGAATGTCAAACGGTATGCAGCGCAGCACGGCAGCGATGGAGCCACGCTGCTTGAACGCGGACAAGCGGAAGCTGCCCACGCGGGGCAGGCCGATGCCCACGTTGAGTTCGCCCGTTTCTTCCAGCTCTTCCATCTGCTGCGGCGCCAGCATCTCGGCGAGCAGCTGCCGCGTCTGGTTGGTGGTCAGCACCTGGTCCGACAGCTGCATGATCTGACCGTGGATCTTGATCAGGATCGGCGTGTTGGCCGACATGTAGACATCGGACGCCGACTTCTCCGCCATCAGGCGCAGGATGCGTTCTAGGTTGTTGGCCATGCTGGAAGGTTCCGTTGCGCCGCGGCGCCGATCAGGCGCGCAACAGTTCGTTGATGCTGGTCTTGGCGCGGGTCTGCGCGTCGACCTTCTTCACGATCACGGCGCAATACAGGCTGTGCGTGCCGTCGGCGCTGGGCAGGTTGCCCGAGACCACGACGCTGCCTGCGGGGATGCGGCCGTAGCTGACAGTGCCGGTGGCGCGATCGTAGATCTTGGTGCTCTGGCCGATGTAGACGCCCATGCTGATGACCGAGTTCTCTTCGACGATGACCCCTTCAACCACTTCGGAGCGTGCGCCCACAAAACAGTTGTCTTCGATGATGGTGGGGTTGGCCTGCAGCGGCTCCAGCACGCCGCCGATGCCGACGCCGCCGCTGAGGTGCACGTTTTTGCCGATCTGTGCACAGCTGCCCACGGTGGCCCAGGTGTCCACCATGGTGCCTTCGTCGACATAAGCGCCGATGTTCACATAGCTGGGCATCAGCACCACGTTCTTGGCGATGTAGCTGCCGCGCCGTGCCACGGCCGGTGGCACCACGCGCACGCCGGTGGCGCGCATCGCGGCTTCATCGAGGTGCGAAAACTTGGTCTTGACCTTGTCAAAAAACGCCAGGTCGCCCGAACGCATGACCTGGTTGTCGTTCAGCCGGAAGCTCAGCAGCACGGCCTTCTTGACCCATTGGTTGACGTGCCAGTCGCCCACGCCGCGCTTTTCAGCCACGCGGATGCGGCCCTTGTTCAGGTCGGCGATGACGGCTTCGACCGACTCGCGCACTGCGGGGGCGTTCAGCGCCGTGATGTCGGCACGGCTTTCCCAGGCCAGGTTGATCAGGTGTTCGTGTGTCGGGGGCGTTGATGAGCTCATGTGGGGAC
>JAHECB010000016.1:0-2980 GCA_024641925.1 Betaproteobacteria bacterium | reverse complement strand
AAGGTGAAGTGAGGCGGGTGTAGGCGACGATGCGCTCGGCGGCTTCCAGGCATTCGTCGACCGCGGCGACCAGGGCCAATCGCACACGGCCGGCGCCCGGGTTGGTGATAGCGTGGGGTGGTGTGCCGGACACCACATCGCGGGCCAGCAGGCGCCCCGGCAACACGTTGACATTGTATTGAGCGAGCAGGCCCTGGGCCCAGGCCACTTCGTCATCAACGCCCGGAATGCGCGCCCACAGGTAAAAAGCCGCATCCGGGCACTGCACATCCAGCACCGTTTGCAACACCGGCAGCACCTGCGCAAACTTGGCCTGGTACAGCGCGCGGTTGGCCTGTACGTGCTTTTCGTCGTTCCAGGCCGCCACGCTGGCGCGCTGCACCATCGGGCTCATGGCGCTGCCGTGGTAGGTGCGGTACAGCAAAAAAGCCTTCAGCAGTGCCGCATTGCCGGCCACAAAGCCTGAACGCATGCCGGGCACGTTGCTGCGTTTGCTCAAACTGGTGAAGGCCACCAGGTTCTTGAAGTCGTTTCGGCCCAGCGCCTGTGCGGCTTGCAGGCTGCCCAGGGGCGGCTCGTCGCCGAAGTAGATCTCGGAATAACACTCGTCGCTGGCGATGACAAAACCGTATCGGTCGCTCAGTTCAAACAGCAGTTGCCATTCGGACAGCGGCATCACCGCGCCCGTGGGGTTGCCGGGCGAGCAGACATAGATCAACTGCGTGCGCGACCAGATGGCTTCGTCCACCGAAGCCCAGTCGGCGGCAAAGTTCTTTTCGGGCAGGCAGGGCACCAGGTGCGTCTGGGCGCCCGCCAGCAAGGCCGCCCCTTCGTAGATTTGATAAAACGGGTTGGCACAGACCATGGTGGCACCCGGCTGACTGGCGTCGATGACCGTCTGGCCAAAGGCGAACAGCGCTTCTCGCGAGCCCGTCACCGGCAGCACCTGGGTCAACGGGTCCAGCGCCACGCCATAACGGCGCTGCACCCAGCCGGCCACAGCCTGGCGCAGCGCGGGTTCGCCGGCGGTGGCCGGGTAGACACTCAAACCGGGCATGCCCTTGACGAGCGCCTCTTCCACCAAAGCGGGTGTGGCGTGTTTGGGCTCGCCGATGCCCAGGCTGATGGCGCGCAGCGCCGGGTTGGGCGTGATGCCGGCGGTGAGTTCACGCCAGCGCTCGAAGGGGTAGGGGTGCAGACGCTGCAGCAGCGGGTTCATGCGCTGGATTATCCCCGGCGTGACCGCGCACTGCTGGCCGACCGCAGCAAAACGCGGGTTCTACAAGGCCCCGCGGCAGCCAAGCGCGCCACATTGACAGCGCAGGCGGCCCTCGTGGTGCGTTTCGCCATAGTCCACGGTGATTTCCTGCCCGGCCGCGATGGCACGAAGCGCGTAGAACTCCACCCGCCCCTGGCGGATGCACAGCCGTGCATTGGGCTGGCAGCTGTGGTTGGTGTAGCGCATGGGGTCGGCGGATTTGCTGAAGTCGATGGCCTTCTTGTCGGACAGCTCCACGATCATGATGCGTTCGCTGCGGGTGGCGCGAATGCGCGCTTGGGCCACGCTGATGCTCTCGCCGCGAATCTCGCCGATCTTTTTCAGCGCCGGCACGTTTTGCGCGGCAAAGGCACCCTGGCCGTCGATGGCGCTGGGCCCCACGTCGACAGCGTACTTCTGGTAGGCCGGCCTGCTCGAAGCTTCGGGCGCTTCTCCCGCAGCCGGCGCGGCACGGGGTACAGCCGGCCGCAACGTGGTCACTGCGCCTGGCCGGCCAGCACCACGGCGGGTGCGGGCTTCCAGCCTTTCTTGCGGTGTTCCACGGTCACGTAGGTGCGGATGCCGCCGCGCACGTACCAGTCGGCATGTACCCGCAGGTAACGCGGCGTGATGGCCTTGACCAGGTCGCTGACGATCTGGTTGGTGACCTTTTCGTGAAACGCGCCTTCGTTGCGAAAGCTCCAGAAGTACTGCTTCAGACTCTTGGTCTCCACACACAGCTTGTCGGCCACGATGTCGATCTGGAAGTGTGCAAAGTCCGGCTGGCCAGTCAGCGGGCACAGGCAGGTGAACTCGGGCACGTCGAAGCGGATGACGTAGTCGCGCTCGGGGGCCGGGTTGGGAAACACCTGCAGGTCTTTGCTGGGGGCGCTGGGCGGTGTGCTGGGGGCTTGGCGCTGGTTCAGGGCCGTGGGGGATTTGCGGGGCATGGTGCTGGGTGGGTCCGGGGGAGGGCGATGCTATCATCCGCCCCCAGTTGCACCCCGCCATTGCCGTCTGGTCGCGGGTGCATTTTTGCATTCAAATCAAGCACTTAGAGCCTATCGTCGGCCGCCCAGCAGTCCTCGGGTGAAGCCGGCTGAACACTGCCGATGCGCCTTACCCAGATCAAGCTGTCGGGCTTCAAGTCCTTCGCCGAACCCACCACCTTTCAGCTGCCCGGGCAACTGGTGGGCGTGGTCGGCCCCAATGGTTGCGGCAAGAGCAACATCATGGACGCCGTGCGCTGGGTGCTGGGCGAAAGCAAGGCCAGTGAACTGCGTGGTGAATCCATGCAGGACGTCATCTTCAACGGCAGCGGTCACCGCAAACCGGCCAACCGCGCCAGCGTGGAACTGGTGTTCGACAACACGCTGGCCCGTGCCGGCGGCCAGTGGAACGCGTTTTCCGAAATCGCCGTCAAGCGCACGCTGACACGCGACGGCACCAGCAGCTACTTCATCAACAACCAGCCCGTTCGCCGGCGCGACGTGCAAGACGTGTTCCTGGGCACCGGCCTGGGCCCTCGCGCCTACGCCATCATCGGCCAGGGCACCATCAGCCGCATCATCGAAAGCCGGCCTGAAGAGCTGCGGCTGTTTCTGGAAGAAGCTGCCGGCGTCAGCAAATACAAAGAGCGTCGGCGCGAAACCGAACACCGCCTGCGTGACACGCGCGAAAACCTGACCCGTGTCGAAGACATCCTGCGTGAACTCAACTCCA
>JAHECB010000238.1 GCA_024641925.1 Betaproteobacteria bacterium | reverse complement strand
CCGCGGGCGGCGCCAGCTGGGTGTCGCTGCACCACGGCGGCGGTGTGGGCATGGGTTATTCACAGCATGCGGGCATGGTCATCGTGGCCGATGGCAGCGAAGCGGCGGCACGGCGGCTGGCGCGGGTGCTTGTCAACGACAGCGCTTCGGGCGTGATGCGGCATGCCGATGCCGGCTACGAACTCGCGGCCGCAACGGCCAAAAAGCAGCACCTGAAATTGCCGATGCTGAAGTGACGCCGCGTGTGTGCCGAACAAGGCGCGGGCGACTCACTTCACCTTGACGTCAGACGAAAACGCTGCAGCTTGCCGGTTGGGGTTCGGGGCAGCGTTGTCACAAAGCTGACCGCCCGCGGGTACTTGTAGGGCGCTATGGCCTGTTTGACGTGGTCCTGCAGCAGCTTGACCATGGCGGCATCGCCGGCATGCCCTTCGCACAACACCACGAAGGCCTTGACGAGCTGCCCCCGTTCGGCGTCGGGCACGCCCACCACGGCGCATTCGGCCACGGCCGGGTGCGTCATCAAGGCGTCTTCCACTTCGGGGCCTGCAATGTTGTAGCCGGCAGACACGATCATGTCGTCGGTGCGCGCCTGGTAGTGAAACCAGCCCTCGGCATCCATCAGGTAGGCGTCACCCGTCAGGTTCCAGCCGTTCTGCACATAGGTTTTCTGGCGCTCGTCGCCCAGGTAGCGGCAACCCGTGGGGCCTTGAACAGCCAGTTTGCCCACTGTGCCGGGTGGCACTTCCACACCGCGGTCGTCCACCACCTTGGCGTGGTAGCCCGGTACCACCTTGCCGGTGGCGCCCGGGCGGGCTTCGGCGTCGGTGTGCGAGATGAAGATGTGCAGCAGCTCGGTGGCGCCGATGCCGTCGATCAGCTCGATGCCGGTAGCCTCTTTCCACAGCGCGCGGGTGGGTGCCGGCAAGGCCTCGCCGGCCGACACACATTTGCGCAGGGTGCCGCCCAGCGGCTCGCTGATGCGCAGGTCCTGCGCCTGTGCCGCCAGCGCACGGTAGCTGGTGGGCGCCGTGAACAGCACGGTGGCCCCAAAGGCGGGTATCGCGTTCAGCAAGGCGGGCGGCGACACTTGTTCCAGCAAGACCGTGCTGGCGCCGATGCTCATGGGAAACAGCAGCAAGCCACCCAGGCCAAAGGTGAAAGCCAGCGGCGGACTGCCGATGAACACGTCGTCCTGGTCGGCTTGCAGGTGGTGCGGCGGCCAGCAGGCACAGGCCGCCATCACGTCACGGTGGGCATGCATGGTGCACTTGGGCACACCGGTGGTGCCCGATGTGAAGGCAAAAATACAGCAATCGTCAGCGGCGGTATCCACGTTGGCGAAGTTGTCGCCTTGGCGGGCCATGGCGCCTTCCAGACCGTCGGCATCGTCGGGCCGGCTGTTGAACCAGCGCACCTGGCGCAGCAGCGGCAGCGCGGGCAGGGCCAGCTGCAGCTCTTCAGCCAGGCTGGTGTCGCACAGCGCGTGGCTGACCTGCGCGATGTCGGCCATGGTTTTGAGTTCCTTGGCGCGCAGCATGGGCATGGTGGCCACCGCAATGCCACCGGCCTTGATGACCCCAAACCAGCAGGCCGCCAGCATGGGATTGTTGGGCGCACGCAGCAACACGCGCTGACCCGGCAGCAAACCCATGTCGTGCACCAGCACCTGCGCAATGCGGTTGGCGCGAGCCAGCAGATCGGCATAGGTCCAGCGCACACCGCCGGGCGCCCGGATGCACAGGCGGCTGCCCCAGCCCCTGGCCACGGCCTGGTCAAGCAGTGCCGTCGCACAGTTCAACATGACCGGAAACTGCAGCGCCGGCCCTTCGAACAGAAACCGCGGCTGCTCTGCCGGTGGCGGCAGGTGGTCGCGGGCAAAAGTGTCGACGTGGGCGGATGGCATGGGCTGGCTTCCTCAGGCTGAAACGTCCTTGAGCAGTTCCCGCGCGATGATGAGCTGCTGCACTTCGGTGGCGCCTTCGTAGATGCGCAGCGCACGAATTTCGCGGTACAGCCTTTCCACAGGCTGCTCACTGACCACCCCCAGCCCGCCCCACATCTGCACCGCGGCGTCGATGACCTGCTGCGCACCTTCGGTGGCCGCCAGCTTGGCCATGGCGGCTTCGCGCGTGACGTTGCGACCCTGGTCGCGTTGCCACGCAGCGCGGTAGGTCAGCAGGCTGGCGGCGTCAATGGTGGTGGCCATCTGCGCCAGCTTGGCCTGGGTCAGCTGAAAGTCGGCCAGCACGCCCTTGAACATCTTGCGCGTGGTGGCGCGCTGCAGCGCTTCCTGCAAGGCTCGGCGTGCAAAACCCAGGGCGGCTGCCGCCACCGAGGTGCGAAACACATCCAGGCAGCGCATGGCCACCTTGAAGCCTTCGCCCGCGGGCCCGATGCGCTGCGTCAGCGGCACCCGGCATTCGGTGAAGCGCAGCCGCGCCAGCGGGTGTGGTGCGATGACGTTGATGCGCTCGGCGATCTCGAAGCCAGGCGTACCGGCATTGACGATGAAAGCGCTGATGCCGCGCGAACCCGCCGCTTCGCCCGTTCGAACAAACGTGACGTAGAAGTCGGCAATGCCGCCGTTGGAGATCCAGGTCTTTTCGCCGTTCAGCACCGCGTGGTCACCTTCGATGCGCGCGCTGCACTGCATGGCGGCCACGTCCGACCCCGCATCGGGTTCGGACAGCGCAAAGGCTGCGATGGCTTCACCATGCGCCACACGCGGCAGGTACTGCGCCTGCTGCTGCGGCGTGCCCTGCAGGCTGATGGCGCCCGAGCCCAGGCCCTGCATGGCAAAGGCAAAGTCGGCCAGGCCGCTGTGGCGCGCCAGCGTGTCGCGGATCAGGCACAGCGCACGGGTGTCCAGGTGGTCTGCGGCGCCCCCGTTTGCCACGCCACCGACGGCATGTGCCAGCCAGCCGCCGCGACCCAGGCGCCGCACCAGGTCGATGCATTGGGTATCGACAGAGTCGGCGCTGTGTTCTGGCACATGCTCAGCGGCCCAGGCGTCCAGCGCCGTCGCCAGTTCCACATGGCGAGGTTCAAAAAACGGCCACTGCAACAGGTCGGACATGGCACCCATCTCAGCGGCCCACAAACGTGGGTTTCTGCTTGGCGACAAAGGCTTCGTAGGCGCGGGTGAAGTCTTCGGTCAGCATGCACAGGGCCTGCGCCTGCGCTTCGGATTCAATGGCCTGCTCGATCGTCATCGCCCACTCCTGATGCAGCATGGTCTTGGTGATGCCGTTGGCAAAGGTGGGGCCTTCACACAGCTGTGCCGCCAGTACCTGGGCTTGCGCCAGCAGTTCTGCAGGCGGCACCAGGCGGTTGAAAAAGCCCCAGCGTTCACCCTCTTCGCCACCCAAGGAGCGGCCGGTGTACAGCAGTTCACTGGCCCGCCCCTGTCCCACGATACGCGGCAGCATGGCGCAGGCGCCCATGTCACAACCTGCCAACCCGACGCGGTTGAACAGAAACGCCGTCTTGGAGCGCGGCGTGCCCAGGCGCAGGTCCGACGCCATCGCCATGATGGCGCCTGCGCCGGCGCAGACCCCGTCCACCGCCGCCACGATGGGCTGCGGGCAGCCGCGCATGTTTTTCACCAGGTCGCCGGTCATGCGCGTGAACATCAACAGTTCTGGGGCCCTCAGCCGCACCAGCGGGCCGATGATCTCGTGCACGTCGCCACCCGAACAGAAGTTGCCGCCAGCACCCACCAGCACCACGGCGTGCACGTCGGTGGCGTGTTTCAACTGCAAGAACACGTCGCGCAGTTCGGCGTAACTTTCAAAGGTCAGCGGGTTCTTGCGCTCGGGCCTGTTCAGCGTGATGGTGGCCACGCCGGCCTGCACCTGCCAGCCAAAATGTTTTGCCGGGTACGCCGCCAACTGCTTTTGATTGCCGGCCACCAGGGCCGGGTCCACACGTTCGGTCATGTCATGTCCTTGGCAGCCTTCTTCTGGGCCGCGCGGGTTGGGGAAACGGGTGGGTGCGCCAGATGCACCCGCAAGCGGCCCAGCAAGTCATACAGTTGCTCTTTGTGCAGCGTATCGAAGTCTTGCAGCATGTCGGCCAGCCATCGTTCATGGGCCATGGCCATGCGCATGAAATGCCGGCGACCGGCAGGCGTCATGCGCACGATCAATGAACGCTTGTCCTGCGGGTCGGGCAGGCGTTCAACATGGCCGTCGGCCACCAGCTGATCGGTCAGCCCAGTGACGTTGCCGCCCGTGACCATCAGGTAGCGACTGAGCAGGTTCATGCGCAGCCCTTCGGGTTGGCGTTCCAACTGGGCCAGGTAATCAAAACGCGGCAACGTGGTGCCGAACTGCTGGCGCAGGCGTGCTCGAATGTCCTGCTCGATCTGCGTGCTGCACGACAGCAGGCGCAACCACAACCGCACGGCACTGTGATCGTCAGCCTGCACGCGAGCTTCGCGCCCGATGCCGCTGTCTCCCAGCAACTGTGCCAGGCTGAAGCCCTGCGCTTTCATCATGGCCGGAATTTAGGCTGCAATAGTTGAGGTGTCAACGTTTTGCGACGGCTGCCGGCTGCTCACGGCGGAATGCGGAATGCGACAACGTTAAAGTGGCTCAGGAGGCTATTGATCATGGCAGAAACAAGCGCTATCGTTTTGGTGCACGGCGCCTGGGGCGGCGCCTGGGTGTGGCGGCGGGTGCTGGCACCCTTGCGCGCCGCAGGGCATGAGGTGCACGCGGTCACTTTGACCGGCTGCGGCGAGCGCGCCCACCTGCGCCAGCCAGACACGGACTTGTTCACCCACATCAACGATGTGCTGGGTTTGATCAACAGCGAAGAGCTGAACAACATCACCCTGGTGGGTCACAGTTACGCCGGCCAGGTCATCACGGGGGTGGCCGACCGGCTGCTGGCCGAAGGCGCGGGGCGCCTGCGCCAACTGGTGTATGTCGACGCCATGGTGCCCCTGCCCGGCGAAGGCTGGGGCACACAGCACCCGGCTGACGTGGTAGCCGCGCGCCAGGCCGCAGCCCAGTTGAACAACAACGCCCTGCCCCCGCCCGACCCGCGGGACTTTGGCATCCACGGCGCCGACCGCGACTGGCTGCTGCGCCGCCACGTGCCGCACCCCTTCGGGCCCTATCGCCAACCGATGCCGTTCGACGGCGATCGCTGGTCCGCTGTGCCGCGCACCTTTGTGGACTGTGTGGCACCGGCCTATCCCACCATTGCCGGCGCGCGTTTGCGGGTGCGCCAGCAGCCGGGTTGGCAAATCGTCGAAATGTCCACAGGGCACTTTCCGATGATCACCACGCCGGGCGCGTTCACGGACGTTCTGCTGCAGGCGTTCAAGACGTCGGTTCAGGTCTGAGCCAACGTCAGCCACAGATGACGACAACAACCTGTCAGGAGACCTCACCCATGCGCCACATCCGCTTTGCCCTCGCCCTGGCCGCGGCGGCCTGTCTGACCTGGGGCCTTTCAGGCTGTGCCAACACCAGGCCGTCTTCCGACGGCGCCGTGCGGTCGCAACTGTCGGCAGAGATCGAGGCTGCCCTGGTCAAGATCGGCCCGGTGGTGGCACCACCGCCAACCGGGGTGCTGTTTGCGCCCTTGCAGCAGCACGAGCCTTACGCCGGCGTGAAGGTCGAGCGCAGCCAGGCCTATGGCCCCGATGCGCGACATTTGCTGGACGTGTTTACACCCGTCGTTGCAGGGCCGCCGCGGCCGGTATTGGTGTTTGTGCACGGCGGCGCGTTCACACGCGGCGACCGGCGCACCGGCACCAGCCCTTACTACGACAACATCATGCTGTGGGCGGTGGCCAACGGCATGGTGGGCGTCAACATGACCTACCGCCTGGCCCCGCAGCATGCCTGGCCCGCGGCCCAGGAAGACATCGCCCGGGCGCTGGCCTGGGTTCGCACTCAGGTGGCAGCACGCGGCGGAGACCCGGCCCGTATCGTGCTGATGGGTCATTCGGCCGGCGCCGCCCATGTGGCCCAGTATGTTGCCCACTCCCGATTTCATGTTGCACCGGGTGGCGGTATTGCCGGTGCGGTGATGCTGTCGGGCATTTTCGACACCACCACCGCTGAAACCAATCCACCACTGCAGGCTTATTTCGGCCAGGACGCCTTGCGGTACGCTGAACAGTCAGCACTGCCCGGCATGCGCCAGACGAAGCTGCCGATGATGCTGGCCTATGCCGAACTGGACCCGCCGGACTTTCACCGGCAGTCCGAGCAAGTTCGACAGGCGCTGTGCCAAACCGGTCGATGCCAGCCGGTGTACAAACTGATGGGGCACAGCCACATGTCCGAGGTGTATTCAATCAACACCGCCGACCATGCGCTGACCGACGCGCTGAAGCGGTTTGTCGACGGCTTGCGGTAACAAAAGCAGGCGCGTCCGCCAATTCAGCGGGCCAGAGCCGGTTCTTCGCCGTAAGCCACCGTGCTTGCATGGCCAACCAAGCGCTGACTAAGCAAAATTCTGCAGCACCAACGCACGACTCAGGGGCGGCCTGCCTTGGCGCGGGCCCGTGGGCCCTTGCCGGTGCACCAGTTGGCGATCCAGGCTGCACAGTGACAACAGCAACACCAGGGCCTGCTCCTCACGTGGACTGACGGCCTTGTTTGCATCTTTGCCCAGCTTGGCGACCAGGCGGTTGGCCATCTTGTCGTCCAGCGGAGCAACGGCCGCGAGCGCTGCGGGGTCCAACAGCGCATCAACCCAGGGCAGCCAGCCGCCACCGGGTGCACGGAAAGCCGCCGCATCCGGTGCGCGGTAGGGCTGCTTGGGCTTGCTCAGGATGCGGGGTGGCAGCAGGGTTGCAAACGCCTGCTTCAGCAGACGCTTCTCGTTTCCCTGATCCGACAGATGCGAGGCCTCGGGCAAGCGCGACGCAAACTCCACCACATCCGGCGCTAGAAACGGGTTGCGGGGCTCCACACCATGTGCAAAGGCCATGCGGTCGCCCTGCGACGACAACAGATAACCTTGCATCAAGCTGTGCACTTCCAACCACTGCGCGCGCGTGACCGCATCCACGCCGGCCAGCCCCGCCGCCTTTGCAGCTGCAGCCAGCGATGACGTCTCGGGTGCTGCAGCCCGCAGCAGCCGCTGCGCGAAGCGCCCGTTTTCCAAGCGCAGGGCATGTGAGAACAGCAACTCGTCAGAGCCCTGAGCGGAACGCCCAAGCACAGCTTCCAGCGCATCCAGATTGGTTTCGTTGAAATGTGCAAGATAGGGGTACAGACCCCGCAAATGCTCACGACGCTGGGTGGACGTCAGGCTCGGCCACTGCGTCCGCAGACGGGTCTCCTTGAAGAGGTCATAGCCCAGGAACACTTCGTCCGCGCCTTCGCCACTGAGCACCACGCGAATTCCGGCCTCCCGAATGCGCCGTGACAGCAGGTACATGGGCACAAAGGCCGTCCTGAACTGCGGCACTTCGGCATGCCACAAAGCGCTCTCGAACGCCCCGGCAATGTGTGTGCTGCCCACCTGGACGGTGGTGTGATCGAATCCGAGTGTGCGCGCCAGCAACTGCTGGTCAGCCGACTCATCAAACTGTGGGTCATCGAAGGCAATTGAAAAGGACTGCATGCGCCCGGGCTGTGTCTGGTGTACCAATTGCGCCACGATGGCGCTGTCGAGCCCGCCACTGAGCATGACGCCCACCTCGACGTCAGCGCGCAAGCGGCGCTGCACACTGC